>CAISIV010000134.1 GCA_903885555.1 uncultured Hyphomicrobiales bacterium | reverse complement strand
CGCACGGAAATTCTTGGGTTGGTCAAAGCGCAACAGGTCAAGAACGCGGTCATCGTGCCAGTCGGCGCCAAAGGCGGCTTCGTGCCGAAGCTGATGCCGAAGAATCCGACGCGCGACCAGTTCCAGGCCGAAGGCATCGCGACCTACAAGCTGTTCATGTCGACGCTGCTCGACATCACCGACAACTACGACGCCGACGGCAAGGTCGTACCGCCGGATTGCGTGATCCGCCACGAAGGCGACGATCCCTACCTGGTGGTGGCCGCCGACAAGGGCACCGCGACCTTCTCCGACATCGCCAACGGCATTTCCATCGAGCACGACTACTGGCTGGGCGATGCTTTCGCGTCCGGCGGTTCGGCCGGTTACGACCACAAGGTCATGGGCATTACCGCGCGCGGTGCCTGGGAATCCGTCAAGCGGCACTTCCGCGAGATGGATATCGACATCGGCGTGACACCGTTCACGGTGGTTGGCGTCGGCGACATGTCGGGCGACGTGTTCGGCAACGGCCTGATGCGCGAGAACACCGCCAAGCTGCTGGCGGCGTTCGATCACCGCGACATTTTCATCGATCCGGAGCCGGATCCGGTGAAGAGCCTCGAGGAACGCAAGCGGCTGTTCGCGCTGCCGCGCTCGAGCTGGCAGGATTACAACAAGGAACTGATTTCCAAGGGCGGCGGCGTGTATCCGCGCTCGTCCAAGGAAATCAAACTCAGTCCCGAGGCGCAGAAAATCTTCGGCGTCGGCGACAGCGTAACGCCGCAGCAATTGATGAAGGCGATCCTGACCGCGCCGGTCGATCTGCTGTTCTTCGGCGGCATCGGCACTTACGTGCGTTCGTCGAGCGAAACCGACGAGGCCGCCGGCGACCGCGCCAACGACGCGATCCGCATCACCGGCTCGGATCTCAAGGTCAAAGTGGTGGGCGAGGGGGCTAACCTGGGCATGACCCAGCGCGGCCGCATCGAGGCGGCGCTCAAGGGTGTGCGGCTCAACACCGACGCCATCGATAACTCCGCCGGCGTCAACACCTCCGACGTCGAGGTCAATATCAAGATCGCGCTCAGCGTGCCGGTGCGCGCCGGCGAACTGACGCTGGAGGCGCGCAACGCGCTGCTCGCCGAGGTGACCGACGAGGTCGGCCGGCTGGTGCTGCGCAACAACTATCAGCAGTCGCTCGCCCTTTCGCTGGCGCAGCGGCGCGGCATCGAGGACATGGGCTTCCAGCAGCGCCTGATGCAGACGCTGGAACAGCGAGGCCTCTTGGACCGCGCCGTCGAGTATCTGCCCGACGAAATCGCGCTTGCCGACCGGCGCAAGCGTAACCTGCCGCTGACGCGCCCCGAACTCGCGGTGCTGCTGGCCTACGCCAAGCTGACGCTCTACTCCGTACTGCTCGATTCGACGGTGCCGGACGATCCTTATCTCGGCCGTGAATTGAATCGTTATTTCCCGAAGGAAATGACCGAGCGCTATCAGGAAGCGTTGCAGGTGCACCGGCTGCGGCGCGAGATCATCGCCACGCAACTGACCAACTCGATGATCAACCGCGGCGGCGCCACGCTGATCGTGCGCATCGCCGACCAAACCGGCGCCACGCCGCCGTCGATCGCCGCGGCTTTCGCAGCTGTGCGGCAGAGCTATGAGATGGTGGCGCTCAACACCGAGATCGACGCGCTCGACAACAAGGTGTCGGGCAAGACCCAGCTCGATCTCTACGCGGCGGTGCAAGATCTATTGCTCGACAGGCTGGTGTGGTTCCTGCGCAATGTCGATCTCAAGCAGGGCCTGGAAACCATCGTCGCGCATTATCGCGACGGCATTACGCAGGTGGCGGGCGCGCTCGATACCGCGCTGTCGAAATCCGCCGCGGCGGCGCGCTACGCCAAGGTGGCCGAGCTCAGCAAGGCCAGCGTTCCGCTTGATCTGGCGCGCCGCATTGCCAGCCTCGGCCTGCTCAAGTCCGCGACCGACATCGTGCTGGTGGCGGATCGCGCCAAGAAGCCGGTCGCGGAAGTGACCGCGACTTATTTTGCGACCGAGGCTTTCTTCCAGCTCGACCAAATTGCCGGTGCGGTGCCCGGCATCATTGTGTCGGATTATTTCGACCGGCTGGCGCTCGACCGTGCGCTAGATTCCATCGGCGATGCCGAACGCCGTCTCACCGCGGCGATGGTCGGCAATGGCCAAAATACTGGGCTTGCCGGCGCTGGTGCCGTCGAGGCTTGGGTGGAGCCGCGCAAGGCCGAAGTCGAGCGCATCCGCTCGCAGATCCAAGAAATCGCCAGTTCCGGACTGACGCTGTCGAAGCTGTCGGTCGCGGCGAGTTTGCTCGGGGATTTGGCGCGGGAGTGAGGGGTTATCCCTCCCCCTGCGGGGGAGGGATAAGAAAGCCTAATGCCTGAAATGCCTCACGCCGGTGAACACCATGGCGACGCCGTGTTCGTCGGCGGCCTTGATGACCTCGTCGTCGCGCATCGAGCCGCCGGGCTGGATCACCGCGGTCGCGCCGGCCTCGATCGCAACGAGTAGCCCGTCGGCGAACGGGAAGAACGCGTCGGACGCCACCACCGAGCCTTTGGTCATCGGAAAATCGAGCTTCTGTTCAATCGCCGCGTCTTGCGCCTTGCGCGCGGCGATGCGCGCCGAATCGATGCGGCTCATCTGCCCCGCGCCGATGCCGACGGTGGCGAGGCCCTTGGCATAGACGATGGTGTTCGACTTGACGTGCTTGGCGACGCGGAAGGCGAAGCGCAGATCGGCCAGTTCGATGTCGCTCGGCGCGCGCTTGGTGACGGTTTTGAGCGTCATGCCGTCGACCACGGCGTTGTCGCGCGACTGCACCAGCAGACCGCCGGCGACCGATTTCACCGTCAGCCCCTTCTCGCGCGGATCGGGCAGGCCGCCGGTCAGCAGCAGCCGCAGGTTCTTTTTACCCGCGACGATCTTGATGGCTTCGTCGGTCGCGTCCGGTGCGATGATGACTTCGGTGAAGATCTCGGTGATGGCGCGCGCCGCGTCGGCGTCGAGCGTGCCGTTGAGCGCAACGATGCCACCGAAGGCCGAGGTCGAGTCGCAGGCCAGTGCTTTTTTATAAGCTTCGAGAAAATTGGGACCTTCGGCCACGCCGCACGGATTGGCGTGCTTGACGATGACGCAAGCCGCGGTGCGGCGCGGATCGAACTCGGCGACGCACTCGTAAGCGGCGTCGGTGTCGTTGATGTTGTTGTAGGACAATTCCTTGCCCTGCAGCTGCCGCGCCGTCGTCACGCCGAAGCGCGCGCCCGGCGCCTTGTAGAATGCTGCGCTCTGATGCGGGTTCTCGCCGTAGCGCAAAGCCTGGATCAATTTGCCGCCGAAGGCGCGATAATCGGGCGCGTCGTCCTTCAGCGTTTCGGCGAACCAGTTGGAAATCGCGGCGTCATAGGCGGCGGTGCGGGCATAGGCTTTCGCCGCCAGTCTGCGCCGCAGTTCGAGTGTCGTCATGCCGCTGTGCTGCGCCAGTTCGCCGAGCACCTTGTCGTAGTCCGAGGCATCGACCACGACGGTAACGTCGTCGTGGTTCTTGGCGGCGGCGCGGATCATTGCTGGTCCGCCGATATCGATGTTCTCGATGCAGTTGTCATAGGCCGCGCCCTTGGCGACGGTTTCCTCGAACGGATAGAGATTTACGACAAGCAAATCGATTTGTTTGATGCCGTGCGTCTGCATCGACGCGGCGTGTTCCTTGTTGTCGCGGATCGCCAGCAGGCCGCCGTGCACTTTCGGGTGCAGCGTCTTGACGCGGCCATCCATCATTTCGGGAAAGCCGGTCAGTTCGGCGACATCGATGACCTTCAGCCCTGCGTCCTTGATCGCCTTGGCGGTGCCGCCGGTGGAGACCAGTTCGACGCCGTAGCCGGACAGGGCCTTGGCGAAATCGATCAACCCCGTCTTGTCGGAAACCGACAACAGGGCGCGGGTGATACGGCGCGGATGTGATGTCATATTTAATCCCTTGCGCCCTTAATGTCGCCCGCAGCCTTTCCCTGCAAGGGGAAAGGGGAGGCAAATCACAGCGGCAATTCAGGCTCGTCGGCGCGGGCGGCCTTGGTGCCGGGGGCCGCCGGACGGGTATGGCCGAAGCTCCATTTTATCTTGGGATGTTCGCGGGCGTGGCCGTAAATGACGATCTGCACGGCACGGCGCGGGCCGTCGGTGCCGGCCAGGAAGACGCTTTCCTCGATCTCGACCTTCTCGGCGAGCGTGGCGAAGGTCCAGACTTCGCGGTCCGGCAGCAGCAGAATGACGCCGCGGCTGTCGGACAGGCGGCTGGCCTTGATCGCCGGGTGTAGGTGGAACCGGATGGCGTATTCGTCGCCGGCGTTGGGCGGAAATCCACGCGCATCGGACGGCGTGAAATTATCCTCGCCGTCGAGAATGCTGCCGTCGGCGTTCAGCGCGATGGTGCGGTTATGAATGATGCCGAAATCGCCCGCGTAGCCGTCATGCGACGTGCGCAGCTGCGCGCCGTTGGCCGTATCCTCACGCTCGAGCGTTACCTGGTGCGGGCCGGCGACGATCGGCGTGCCGAACAGCAGCCGGCGGAACGAGCCGGATTCGAGAAAATGGCACGACGATCTGTCGTTGAAGGTCGCGGTGGAATGCGCCGCGGTGGCGCGCGCCACCTGACGCCAGGTTTCGCGGTTGACCGAGGGCAGGCCGCAATTGATCACCAGCCGGTGCTGTTTCCACGACAGTTCGAACGACAGACAGCCGGCGTGGGCTTCCTGGCTGAGCGCGATCGGCGGCGGCCGGCCGGTATCCATCAGCAGCGCGGTTTGGCCGGCGTCGACGCGCTGATAGCCGGAGTGCGGCGCGTTCGACACCGGCGTGCCGCGGGCGTCGTCGTAGGCCAGCACGGTGGCGAGCAGATCGACCGCGGTCGGTCCCATGCCGTTGAACTGCGCGAAATTGCCGTCGGCATGGCGGAAGAAACGCAGCATCGGCATCATGCGATCGATGGCGTTGTTGAGCGCGGCGGGCGGCTGCAGATCGCGCGCGGAAAACAACTGGCGCAATGGCAATAGATCAGCGAGCAACTCAATCAACGCGCCGGGATTGCGGCTGATGTGGCCGCCGTCCGGCAGGATCTGCGCGCGCAGCTCTTCGATCAGGCGGCGCGCATTGGTGCGCAAGGCGCCGGACTGGCCTTGCAGGCACAGCGTGGCGAAAGTCAGCGCGATCAGCGCCTGCAAGCGCGGCAGTCCATCGCGCGATTCGCTCAACGTCTTGCGCAGGTAGCGCACCTGCCGCGACAGGCTGCGGATGAAGCGGCGATAAAATCGTGCGTCGGCATCCTGCAACACGAAGGGCGCCTGGCTGAGCCAGCAGATGATGCGGCGCGACAGAATGTCGGAACGCCAGCCGACCGGATGCCAGCCGCCCTGCAGGCCGATCCATTCGTCGATCAACGACCGCGCATTGGCGCGGGTAATGGCGGAATCGGCGGCGCGCAGATGGCGCAGCCAGTTGAAACTCAGGAGTTGCACCGCCCATTCGTCGGACGGCGGCGTCATTTCAAACGGCGAGCGGCGGTCGCAGATCACCACCTTGCCGGCGAAGGCAAAACGTCCGGCGTAGATTTCACTGGCGCGGGTGGCGTCGGCGGTGCGCAGATCCTGCGGCGCGATCACCAGCCGGTCGGTTTTGGTCGAGCCGAAGCGCCAGCGCAGCAGCGGATGCGTGTTGAATCCGCCGGCGAGGCTGCGGTATGCGCGGCGCCCGATGAGCACGGAGAGCCTTAATCGCTCCGCGATCGAAACACCCCTCATGAAGCTGTCCGTCCCCTGCAACGCGGCCCGATTCTCGCGCGCGTGTCACACGATAGCGAAGGGTGGCCGGAGGGCCAATACGCTTTGCCGGACAGTGATTTAAAGCCGCAAATGCTAGGCAATTCGCGTGAGCCTGGCGGCAAAGAAGCCGTCGAGGCCGCCCCACTGCGGTTCCGGGTCGGGCAGATATTGCGGCAAAGTGCGCAAATCGCCGTCCGGGGTGACGAATTCCGCCCGGCCGAACACTTCGGCGGCCGCAATCGGCTTGCGGGCGACAGTGGTGTTTCGCGCCAGCAAGGCATCGATCTGTGCGGCGCCTTCTTCCGGTTCCAGCGAGCAGACGCAGTAGACCATCGTCGCGCCGGGTTTGAGCAAGGTGACCGCGTGATCGAGCAGCCGTTGCTGCAGCGACATCAACTGGGCGAGATCGGCCTCGGCCTTGAGCCAGGGCACATCGGGATGACGACGTATGGTCCCGGTCGATGAACACGGCGCATCGAGCAGGATGGCGTCGAACAATTTTCCTTCCGGCCGCCACTCCAGTGCATCGGCGGCGATGGTCTCGGCTTGCAGCGAAAGACGGTTTAGATTTTCCGTCAGGCGCGTGAGCCGCGCCGCCGAACGGTCGAGCGCGACGACACGCGCACCGGCATTGGCCAGTTGCGCGGTCTTGCCGCCCGGCGCCGCGCAGAGATCGAGCACATCGAGACCGTTGACGTCGCCGAGCAGCCGCGCAGGGATCGACGCCGCGGCGTCCTGCACCCACCACGCGCCTTCGTTAAATCCGGGCAGCAATGCAATCGCGCCATGCGCAATGGTGCGCACCGTGCCGGTCGCGACAACGCGGCCGTGCAGATGGTCGGCCCACTTTTCCGGATCCTGCTTGACCGTCACATCGAGCGCCGGCTCGTGGCCATTGGCTTCGGCAATCGCCTGCGCGGTCTCTTTGCCGTAGGCTTTGGTCCAGCGCTTGAGCAGCCAGTCCGGCGTGTCGCGATGCGTGGTGTCGGCGAGCAACGCGGTGCGGTTCTGTGCGACACGGCGCAGCACGGCGTTGACGAGACCGGCGTAGCGCGCGGCGCGGCGGTCGGCCTGCGCCAGACGCACCGATAGATCGACCGCGGCATGATCGGGCACATCGAGCCAGAGGATTTGCGCGGCGCCGATCAGCAGAATGGATTCGGTGCGCGGCGCGTCGGCGGGAAACCCCTTGGCCATCAGGTCGCCGAGCAGATGCCGCAAGGTGCCGAGCCGCCGCAGAATCGTCGCGACCAGACGGCGCATCAGCGCGCGGTCGCGGTCGGGCAAGGTAGCGAGGCCGGGATGGGCGGCGCGGCCGGACAACTGCTCATCGAGCGCGATCTTCTTGCGCAGAACGCCGTCGACGATGTCAACGGCGATCCGGCGGGCGGCAAGGCCGGGGACTTCGGGCTGGGGGGAGGTACGCGGGCGGGGCATAGCTCATCATTACGATAAATTGTGTCGAGGTCGCGAGCGGTGAGCGAAAATCATTGGCCCCGCACAGCTTTAGCGGCCAAAGCCGGGCCGCGCCAAAGCAGCCGAACGGACGATATACATCCTCAGGTTGCGTGATTTGGTAACGCTCGCCCGCTTAGCTGGGCGGGCCTGAACCCGAATCGGCCCGGACCGCCAGGATGCATCTCACGCTCAAGACCTTCGTCTCGCCGCAGCGTGGATCCGCGCTGGTGCTGGCGGCTGTTTGTTTCGCCGCCGGGCTGGCCGCGGGCGCGACGGTCCTGCCCTTCGGTGCCGGCCGGTTCGAGATGCCGGATCCGGTCCCGCGTGAGCCGGTGGCGGCGGCATTGCGCAGCGGACATCCGGCCGAAGTGCTGCGCGTGCTCGATGGCGATACCTTCGAAGCGAAAGTGCGGATCTGGCCCGGCATGGAGGTGACGACCCGCGTGCGTCTGCGCGGCATCGATGCACCGGAGATGAGCGCGCGGTGCGATGACGAGCGCATCAAGGCGATCGCCGCGCGCGATGCGCTGACGAAAATCCTCGCCGAAGGCACGGTCGGTGTGTCGCGGATCGGTCAGGACAAATATGGCGGGCGGGTCGATGCCGACGTCTCGACGTCACGCACGCCGGATGTTGCGGCGGCGTTGTTCGAACGCGGTTTGGCGCGGCGTTACGCGGGTGGGCGACGCGAAAGCTGGTGCAGTTGATTTACTGAAGAACGTAAACGTTGGTGCCGATCGACACGCGCCGGTACAGGTCGAGCACGTCTTCGTTGTGCATGCGAATGCAGCCATGCGAGACATAGCCGCCGATCGATGACGGATCGTTGGTGCCGTGAATGGCGTAATTGCCGCGATCGAGGCCGAGCGCTGCAGCGCCCATCGGATTGCGCGGCGAACCACCGGGGATCAGTGGGCCGCCGTTTTCGTCGGACCACGCTGGCCGCAGATGTTTGCGGGCGATGAAGCCGTTGCCGTGCCACGCCATGCCGGCTCTGCCGACGCCGACCGGATAGCGGATCGCCTGGCCGTTGCCGAGCACGTAATAAAGTTGGCGCGTGCTGGTATAGATGACGATGCTGCCCGCATCGTAGCGGTAGCCGGTCAGCGGCACGATCTCGCGCGCGCCGGCCGGCTTCATCGCCAGCGACGTCAACGCGGCGGCCGCGAAGGTCAGAAAATGGCGGCGGGAAAATTTCATTCCAAAAATGCTTATCGTTCGACGATCACCGGCGTACCGACAGGAACCAGCAGATAGAGTTCGACGATATCGCGGTTGTGCATGCGGATGCAGCCGTGGGAGACGAAGTGACCGATCGACTCCGGACGGTTGGTGCCGTGAATGGCGTACTCGCCGCCGCGCAGCGTGAGCGCTGCTTCGCCCATCGGATTGTTGGACGCGCCACCTGGAATAACCGGACCGCCGCCGAGTTCCGCCGGCGCCTGCCATGCGGGACGTACGAATTTGCCTTCGACCTGCGCCATGCCGGTCCAGGTCTTGCCGGTACGGCCGACGCCGACCGGGAAGCGCAATGCGCGCTGCTCGTCGATCACGAAATACAGGCTGCGTTCGCTGGTGCGCACCACGATGGTGCCGGGGCGGAAGCCGGAGAACGCGACCATGCCGCGCTCGTTGGTGGCCGAGTGCGCCATCGATGCCGCGACCAGCGCGAAGGCCAGCACAAAGGCGACGAAGAACACCGCCCGTTTGAAGAGAACACTCATGACACCCGCCCGCACTACTAACGGGCGGGATCATAATGCGGCGCGGCGAAAGCTCAGCCGAAAGCTCCGGTTAGCGTAAATATCCGGCGGGCCGTTCGAGCGCTGGCGCGATGCCGCAAAGGCCTGCGACAGCACGGTTTTGTCAGCTTCCCTGCAAAACAATGCGCAGACGGCGCTGCGCGTCCTGGAACTTTGGCGCCTGACCCGCGAGATTTTTAACCAAGATATCGATGTCCCGCGCGGTCTTGGGGTCCTTGCCGCCGACGTTCCTGCCCTGGATCGTCACCTTGCTGCGGTTGGCATCGATATAGTCGGCGAGTTTGAGCGCGGCTTCCGCGATGTCGATGACCAGTGGCACGGTTTCATTGAAGCCGCGCGCCGGCGCCAGCACATCCTTGTCGAAAGCCTTGTCGTAGACGGCTTTAAGATCGTCCGGTTGCTTGAGCGCATCGCGCTCCTTGAGGGTGTTGGCCAGCGCGCCGTTCATGGCGACCGTCATCTTGCCGAGGTCCTGCTTGACCGATCGCAAGGTGGCACGGTTGGCGACGAGTTCCTCGATGGACGAGATGCTGACGCGCTGCGTCGCAAGCTGCATCTGCTTGCCGATGCCCTCCAGTTCCGGATTATTGGCGAAGCCGCTGATGACGTTGAAGTGCGCGGCATAGGGCCCGAAGGCGGACGTCTCGTCGTCGGTCAGCTTGGGAACGTGCACGCCCGGCTTGTCGACGATACGCGTCTGTAGAAATGTGATGAAAGCCTTGCGCTGTTCGGGCTCCTTGTCGCCGCAAGCGGCCGCGGAGAGCGCGAGCACAACGACGCCGGCGAGCGCGAAGCCGCGGCGAGTCAAAAAATGCATGATTCCCAAACCGGACAGGCCCGGCCCCATTACGAGCAAAAGCTGGCGAGCAACATAAGACTTCGTCGCCCGGCCCGGCGCCGAGGTTCAACAGATCATGGGTTTAATGAGAGAGCGTGTCGATGGAATTATCCCTCCCCCGAAGGGGAGGGATAGAACTCAGACCTTCTCCGCCTTCTTGTTCTGGCGGTTGTTGACCAGATCGTCGACGACGGCGGGATCGGCCAGCGTTGAGGTATCGCCGAGGCTGCCGTATTCGTCTTCGGCGATCTTGCGCAGGATGCGGCGCATGATCTTGCCGGAGCGCGTCTTCGGCAGGCCGGGCGAGAACTGGATCAGGTCGGGCGAAGCGAACGGCCCGATCTCCTTGCGCACCCAGGTGATCAATTCCTTGCGCAGTTCTTCGCTCGGCTTTTCGCCGGCCATCAGCGTGACGTAGGCGTAGATGCCCTGACCCTTGATGTCGTGCGGATAACCGACGACCGCGGCTTCCGACACTTTGCCGTGCGCCACCAGCGCGCTTTCGACTTCGGCGGTGCCGAGACGATGGCCGGACACGTTGATGACGTCATCGACGCGGCCGGTGATCCAGTAGTAGCCGTCTTCGTCGCGGCGACAGCCGTCGCCGGTGAAATACTTGCCCTTGTAGGTCGAGAAGTACGTCTGCTCGAAGCGCTCGTGGTCGCCGTAGACCGTGCGCATCTGGCCGGGCCACGAGTCGAGGATGCACAGATTGCCCGATGTCGCGCCTTCAAGCGGCTTGCCGTCGGCGTCGACGATTTCCGGCTTGATGCCGAAGAACGGCCGCGTCGCCGAACCCGGCTTGAGCTTGGTCGCACCCGGCAGCGGCGTGATGAGAATGCCGCCGGTCTCGGTCTGCCACCAGGTATCGACGATCGGGCAACGGCCGTCGCCGACGACGTGATAGTACCACTCCCACGCTTCCGGATTGATCGGCTCGCCGACCGAACCGAGCAGGCGCAGGCTCTTGCGCGACGTCTTGGTCACAGGATCGTTGCCGGCCTGCATCAGCGCGCGAATGGCAGTCGGCGCCGTGTAGAAGGTGTTGACCTTGTGCTTGTCGATCACTTCCCAGAAGCGGGAATTGGTCGGGTAGTTCGGCACGCCTTCGAACATCAGCGAAATCGCGCCGTTCGAAAGCGGCCCGTACAGGATGTAGCTGTGGCCGGTGACCCAGCCGACGTCGGCGGTGCACCAGTAGATATCGCCGTCGTGATAGTCGAACACATATTGATGCGTGATCGACGTATAGACCAGATAGCCGCCGGTGGTGTGCAGCACGCCTTTCGGCTTGCCCGTTGAACCCGACGTATAAAGGATGAACAGCGGATCTTCCGCGTTCATCTCTTCACACGGGCAGTCGGCAGCCACGTCCTTGGCGATGTCGTGGTAATAGACGTCGCGGCCGGCTTTCATGTTCACGGCGCCGCCGGTGTGCTTGACGACGATCACGCTCTTGACCGGCGCCTTTTCGCAAGCGGTGTCGACGTTGGCTTTGTGCGGAACCTTGCGGCCGCCGCGCAGGCCTTCATCGGCGGTGACGATGATGTCCGACTTGCAATCCTCGACGCGGCCGGCGATCGAATCCGGCGAGAAGCCGCCGAAGATCACCGAATGCACCGCGCCGATGCGCGCGCAGGCGAGGATGGCGTAGGCCGCTTCCAGGATCATCGGCAGATAGATGGTGACGCGGTCGCCCTTCTTGACGCCCTGCTTCTTGAGCACGTTGGCGAACTTCTGCACTTCGGCGTGCAACTGCTTGTAGGTGACGGTCTTGTCGTTCTTGGGATCGTCGCCTTCCCAGATCAGCGCGACCTGATCGCCGCGCTTGTCGAGATGGCGGTCGACGCAGTTGAAGCAGGCGTTGAGCTTGCCGTCCTCGAACCATTTGATCGAAACATTGCCGGGCGCGTAGGAGGTGTTCTTCACCTTGGTGAAGGGCTTCGACCAGGTGATGCGCTTGGCGTGCTCGCCCCAGAACTTGTCCGGGTTGGCGACGGAGGCCGCATACATCTCGTTGTACTTGGCGTCGTCCACGTAGGCGCGTTTTGTCCAGTCGGCCGGAACGTCATAGATCTTGTCGGACATGGAACTTCCTCCCCGCCCGTCCGGCTGCCCCGGGGGCTTATGATTTAGTGCTTGGGGCATTATGCGACGGGCGCCCGACAAGCGACAAGCCGCCAGCATTCCACTTTGGTCGTGGGCGCTCGTTGAGGAATATCAAGGCCCGGGCGGGGGGGCAGCCCTAGGGCCCCCAGGCGCCGATAATGCCGCCAATGATGGCCAAAACGCCCAGCCAGTGGGCGCTGTCGATCACCGTCAGCATGACTTTGCGGCCGCTATAGGCGTTATTGATCGTCACCGTGGTCACCACAAAGCCGAGCCAGCAGAATGCGCCGGTGATGACGCCGGCGCGCAGGCTCCACAGGCCGCTATGCGTCAAGATGCCGTAGATGACCGCGCCCGTGATCAGCGCGCCGACGAACGACAGAACGAAAGGCGCGAATTTTGCCAAGCCCGATTTGGCGGCGAATTCGGCCTTGCAGGATTCAGCGGTCTTGCCCTGGGCTGCCATCCAGACCTTGCCGAGGGCGGTGTAATAAATGGCGCCGAAAACCCAGGCCGCGATTGCGGCAACGAAGATGCTGGGAAGATTGATATGACCAAACATTACTCGCTCCTTATTTCAGTCCGCCCATCTTACACACGAATTTCCATTCGGCGTCGGTCACCGGCGGCACCGACAACCGCGATTGTTTGAGCAGCGCCATCTCGGCGAGCTTCGGCTCAGCCTTGATGGCGGCCAGGGTCACCGGCTTCGGTACCGGTTCGACGGCTTTGATGTCGACGCAGACCCAAGGTTCGCCGGCTTTCGCGGTTGGGTCGGGATAGGCGGCGCGGACGATCTCGCATATGCCGACGATCTCTTTGCCGATATTGGAGTGATAGAAAAACCCGCGCTCGCCCTTCTTCATCTTCATCAAGTTCAGCTTGGCCGTGTGGTTGCGAATGCCGG
>CAISIV010000133.1 GCA_903885555.1 uncultured Hyphomicrobiales bacterium | reverse complement strand
CGACGATCGTCTGGCGTCTGATGCCCGGTTCGCTGAACATGTCGACGAGGGTGAACCGCGTCAGTTTCTGTTCGGATGCGGCAAGGGTCTTGCCGGCGCTCTTGTCCCTGAGCGCTTCGCGCCGCTTCTTGTCGGACGCTTCCCACAGATGCGATTCCCGAATCGAACGGCGAATCCACAGCGTCAGCAAAGCCGGCAGAACGCCGAGCGCGTACATGTAGCGCCAGGAGTCCGGACCCAGCGGGCTGATGAAAAGCCAGGCGAGCGAGGCGAGGAAAAAGCCGATGCCGAGGCCGCATTGCATGAGCCCGGCGCCTTTGCCGCGCGCATTGTCGGGCCACAGCTCGGCCATCATCGACGAACCGGTCGCCCACTCGGATCCGATCGCGATGCCGACCAGGAACCGCAGGATGGCAAAGGACAACCAGTCATACGAGAACGCGCTCATGCCCGTGGCAATCGAATAGGCGATGATCGCGATGACCATCATCTTCTTGCGGCCGATATAATCGGCGAGAACGCCGCCGATCATGCCGCCGATGCCCCAGCCCAGCAAAGTGATGGCGATAACGGTGCCGGCATAAGCGGGAATCTGCGCGTACTGCGACTTCTCGAGCAGCGTGCGCAGCGCCGGACCGACGGTGAGGATCAGGGCATAGGTTTCGAAACCGTCGAACAGCCATCCCAGATTGGAGGCGGTCAACGTGTTCCACTGCGAACGCGTGAGCGATCGGTACCAAGGCGTATCGGTTGTTGCAGTCATCGTCTCCCCCCAGTTTTCTGATGTAGTTTTGACGCTAGGCGGCGATAGCCTTGCGTTTTGACGCGGCAAGTTTCACGGCCTTGATGATTTCCGGATAGGCCGCGCAGCGGCACAGATTGCCGGCAAGGTAGTGGCGGATCTGGTCGTCATCCGGCGACGGATGCAGGTCCAGCAGCTTTTCCGTCATGAGGATGAAGCCTGACGTGCAGAAACCGCACTGAAAGGCGCCGGCCTCGATAAAGGCTTCCTGGACCGGATTGAGTTTCACCCCGTCGGCCAGACCTTCGACCGTCTTCACCACGGCGCCGTCCACGAAGGCCGCGAGATAAAGGCAGCCGGACACGGCGTTACCGTTCACGACGGCAGTGCAGCAGCCGCACATGCCCTGCGCGCAGCTTTCCCGCGCCCCGAACAAGTTGAATTCGTTCTGCAGCAACTCAACCAGCGTGTGATGTGGCGACACCTCCGCACTGACCTTGCGGCCGTTGAGTTCGAAATTGATCGTCTTCCTGGCGGGGCTCATGTCAGTCCTCCAGAGGATCGTTATTCGCGGCGCGGATGGCGCGATAGACTTTTTCAGGCGTGATCGGCAGCGAGGTCAGCCGCACGCCGACGGCATCTTCGATGGCGCTGGCGATGGCCGGCGATACGCCGAAGGTGCCGGACTCGCCGACGCCCTTGGCGCCGAACGGGCCATTGTGCTGGCTGGCATCGATCACGACGTTGCTCATGATCTCGGGCAGATCGAGGATCCCGGGGATTTTGTAGTCCGCCAGAGAAGCGTTGGTGACCTGGCCGGCCTCGAAATCCATCTTCTCGGTCGTCGTAAAGCCCAGTTGCATGATGGCCGCGCCGGACAGCTGCGATTCGACGATGCGTGGATTGATCGAGCGGCCGACGTCCGCGACGTTGATCATCCGCTCGATGCGCACGTGGCCGGTCTCGGTATCGACTTCGAGTTCGACACCGGTGGCTCCGACCATCCAGAAGGGCGTCGCATTGTCGGTCTGGCCGTTGGCGTGGTCGGGCGGCGTGTATGAGGGAATATAGCTACCCGAGCCGACGATCGTGCCCGCCTGCATCTTGTACTTGCGCAAGAACAATTCGCCGATCGGCAAATTGCTGCCGGGCGGCACGCCGACTTCGGCGGCCAGCGCCGCCAGTTTGTTCTTGGCGTCTTCGGCGGCGAGCTTGACGGCAAGACCCATATGGAAGGTCGAGCGTGAGCCCAAAGTGCCCATGTCGTAAGGCGTCACATCGGTGTCGGAGTGTACGACACGCACCGACTCGGTCGGGATGTTGAGAACCTCGGCGACAAGCTGGGCCATCGCGGTGTCCGAGCCCTGCCCCATATCGACCGTGCCGCAGAACAGCGTGCAGCTGCCGTCGGCGGCGACGTTGACGACGGCGACCGAAGTCGTTGGCGAGATCGACGCCTTGAAGCCGACGGCAATGGCCCGGCCGCGCCGCAGTTTGCCCTGGCCGCGATCAAACGGCTTATTCCAGTTGAGCAATTCCGCGGCCCGTTCGAGACAAACCTCGGCGCCCATGTCCTTGACGATCGTTCCGGTCGCCTGCGGGCGGCCGTCGCGCAGCAGGTTCTTGCGGCGGAATTCGACCGGATCGATTTTAAGTGCACGCGCAATCAGGTCGGTGTGACTCTCGTAAGCCCAGACCAGTTGCGGAATGCCGAAACCGCGCAAGGCGCCCGCGGGAGTGAGATTAGTATAGAGCGCATAGGAATCGATGGTGACGTTGTCGATGTCGTAAGGCCCGGCCGCGGTGAAGCCGGATTTCTGGGTAATACGCGGACCGATGTCGGCATAGGCGCCGCCGTTCCACCACACCTCGCACTCGCGGGCGATGACCTTGCCGTCCTTGTTGACGCCGCTTTTAATGCGGAAGGTGCTGGCGTGTTTGGTCAGCGTGTAGAACTGCTCTTCCATCGTCAGCGAAATCTTGACCGGGCGCCCGGTCAGCAGAGCCAGCGCCGCGACCAGCGCCTCGAGCTTGATGTAAAGCTTGCCGCCGAAACCGCCGCCGAGGAACGGTGCCTTCACCCGCACGCGGTTTTCCGCCCAGCCCAACAGGCGAGCGATCTCAAGACGAACGAATGACGGGCTTTGCGACGCCGTATGGATCGTCATCGTCTTGCCATCCGTCTCGGCCGCCGACACGTAGGGCTCGAGCGGAAGGTGCAAGACCTGCTGGGTCTTGAAGGTGTGTTCGAAGACGTGCGCGGCCTCCGCGAAGGCCTTCTTGGTATCGCCGCGCACCAGCTGGAAATCGAGCGCAACGTTGGTATCGCGCACGCCGTGCAGATGTTTCAGATCCGGGAAAGTACCCGCCGGCTTGAGCTGGTCGTGCACCACCACTTTATTCTTGCGGGCCTCGACCTCGTCGAACACCGCTGGCAGCTCTTCATACTCAACGACGACAAGACGCGCGGCCTCCTCGGCGGCGTGCGGATCGCGGGCCAGCACCGCAGCAACGGGCTCGCCGACGTAAACCACTTTGCCGATCGCCAGGATCGGCTGGTCGTGGAACGCCGGGCCGTAATAGGGCACCGGGATAATCTTGAGGATGTCTTCGCTGGTCACGATCCGGTCGATGCCGGGGACCTTGAGCGCTTCGGACAAGTCGATGCTCTTGATGCGGCCATGCGCCACCGTGCTGCGCACGAGCTTGGCCGTGAGCATGCCGGGCAAACGAATGTTATGGGTGTACTCGATGCGGCCGGTGACTTTGCCGGTGGCTTCAAGCCGCGGAACGGACCGGCCGACCTGGCCGCTTGGGACTGGCGTGATCTGGTTCACTGCACCATGTCTCCCTTGATGTCGAACGCCTGCCGCAATGCGCGTTCCACGTAGACGCGAACCAGCTGACGCTTGTAGGGCACCGAGCCTTGCGCATCGCCGATCAATTCCAGCTCCGTGACCGCGCACTCGCCCGCGTCCTTCAGGAGTTTGCCGCTCGCTTTTGCGCCAACCAGCATCGCGCTGGT
>CAISIV010000132.1 GCA_903885555.1 uncultured Hyphomicrobiales bacterium | reverse complement strand
CGTGGTGCCGGGCCTGGCGAACAAGCTGGTCACGTTAATGATCCGGATCGTGCCAAGGCGTATCCTGTTGCGAGCGGTTGATTCGCGGCAAAGCCGCCGCCGGGCCAACGAGGCTGCAAAGCAAGGCTGAATTAAAGCATGGCTGAACTCACGCGGATATGTTGAAGCCGGTCCTCCTCATTCTCCATCAGGAAAATTCGTCGCCCGGTCGCGTCGGACATGCTTTGGCGCAACTCGGTTTTCCGCTCGACATCCGCCGGCCAAGGTTCGGCGACCCGCTGCCAGAGACGATGGACGGCCACGCCGGCGCGGTGATTTTCGGCGGCCCGCAGAGCGCCAACGACAACGAAGATTTCATCAAGCGCGAGATCGACTGGATCGGTGTGCCGTTGCGCGACAACAAGCCGTATCTCGGCATCTGCCTTGGCGCGCAGATGATGGCCATGCACTTAGGTGCTCGTGTCGATCCGCATCCGCAAGGACATGCGGAATGCGGCTATTACCCGATCCGTCCGACCGCGGCGGGCCGTAACGTATGTGCCGATTGGCCGGACCACGTGTATCAGTGGCACCGCGAAGGCTTCGGCCTGCCGGATGGTGGCGAACTGCTGGCCGAGGGCGATGCCTTCTCGATCCAGGCGTTCCGCTACGGCAGCGGCTACGCGCTGCAGTTTCACCCCGAGGTGACGCACGCCATGATGTATCGCTGGCTGGTGCGCGGCGCGCATCGCCTGGAATTGCCTGGCGCCCTGCCGCGCCACGAGCATATCGCCGGCCGCGCCGTGCATGACCACGCCTCGCGCAACTGGCTCGCCGCATTCGTCGATCATTGGATTGGCGGCAAAAAACCGGCGCAAATCTCGCTACGAGCCGCGGTTTGAGGCGCAACCGGCGCAGTTCCACGCCCCACCATTGACAAATATGCTCCCGGCCGCATCGTTGTGCCCGGGTAGGGGGGAGATCGCCGGCCACGCTCGGAGGCGTGTGAATGTCAGATGTGAATAATAAGACGCGTCCGCAGACGACGATTCCGGCGGCCTTGAGCGCGATGCTGCGCGCGTCCGACGGCATTCTCGACATGCTGCCGATCGCGACTTTCATCTGCGACTCCCGCGGCACCATCCTGCAGTACAACAGCCATGCCGTCGCCATCTGGGGTAGCGCCCCCCGGCCCGGCCAGACGCACGAAGAATTCAACAAGGGTGCGCTCTATTACGAACTCGACGGAACGCTGACCGAGCGCTCGCTGCTGGCCGAAGTGCTGGCGACCGGCGAGCCGGTGCGCGATGTCGAGCGCATTGTCGAACGTAGCGACGGCACGCGGGTGATCGCCGCGATCAGCATCGATCCGCTGCGCAGCGCCAAGGGCGAACTGATTGGCGCGGTGCATTGCTTCACCGACATCACCGACCGCAAGCGCATGGACGTCGCGCTCGAACAGTCGCGCTTGCGGGCGCGTGAGCAGGAGCAATTGCTAGCGGCGACTTATGAGCACGCGGCGATCGGCATTTCGGAAGTCGGGCCGGACGGCCGCTTTCTGCGCGTCAACGAGGCGATATGCGCCATCGTCGGCATGAGCCGCGAGCAGCATATGTCGGCCACGCTGTTCGATCGCACGCATCCGGACGACGCCGATCCCGATCGCGAAGCCTTCCGCAAGCAGGTCAATGGCGAGCTTGAATTCTATTCGGTCGAGAAACGTCTCAAGCGGCCGGACGGACGTGTGATCTGGCTGTCGGTTCGTTCGACGCCGGTGCGCAGCGATAACAATCAACTGCTTTATGTCGTGCGTGTGGTGCAGGACATCACCGAACGCAAGGCGTCGGAGCGGCGGCAGAAGCTGCTGATCGACGAGCTCAATCATCGGGTCAAGAATACACTCGCCACGGTGCAGTCGCTGGCGTCGCAGACCGCGCGTGGTGCGCCGTCGCCGGCGGAGTTTCGCGAGGCGTTCGAGGGCCGGTTGATCGCTTTGTCCAAGGCGCACGATCAACTCACCGTGCATCACTGGGAAAGCGTTGATCTGCGCGAGCTGCTGTCGGGCAGTCTGGCGCCTTACACCGGCACTGGACCCGAGCGCATCGTTCTGCGCGGCGAGGACATTGTGCTGCGGCCGCGCGCGGTGCTGACGCTGGCGATGGTGTTCCACGAACTCGCCACCAATGCAGCAAAGTACGGCGCGCTATCGGCGCCCGGTGGCTCGGTTGAAATTGTCTGGCAGCCGGTGCTAGCCGAGGACGGCGGGCGACCGATGCTCAGGATCGAGTGGATCGAGCAGGGCGGTCCGGCTGTGGTGGAGCCCACCCGGCGCGGCTTCGGTTCCAAGCTGATCGAGGGGAGCATCCCTTCCGACCTCAGCGGTATTGCCACGCTGGTCTACGATCCCGCCGGACTGCGCTGCGCGATCGCCGTGCCGCTGGATGCGGTCACGGCCGATACCGAGCACGCGCCGCCGGGGGTGGATTGGTCGGCTTAGGGAAGGTGGATGGTGGAGCCAGGCGGGATCGAACCGCCGACCTCGTCATTGCGAACGACGCGCTCTCCCAGCTGAGCTATGGCCCCGCCAAGCGCACCGGCAAACCGGCCGATACGCGTATTCATTAGCGAGAGGGCGCCATTTAGGACCAGGTGTCTGGCCTGTCAAGGATATCGGCCCTGGAACGCTCGCCGCCTTGTTTGGAGCCATTTGACCGGCTAGGTTCCCGCCACCTTCAAACGGGCGGCCGCTATGAAAGCTATTCTCGATATCGTCCTGCTAGTTCTGCAGATGTACATCTGGCTGCTGATCGCTTCGGCGGTTTTGTCCTGGCTGATCGCCTTCAACGTGGTCAACACCCGCAACCAGTTTGTCGCGATGGCGGCCGATTTCCTCTATCGCATCACGGAGCCGGCGCTTCGCCCGATCCGCCAGATGATGCCCAATCTCGGCGGCATCGACCTGTCGCCGGTGATCCTGATCCTGCTCATTCTGCTGCTGGAAAACGTCATCGTCCGGTACATCTACCCCAACGTCTTTTAGCCCATGGCCGCGCTGCCTTGGTCGGCGGCGGCCGGAGGGGTTGCGCTTGTCGTCCGGCTGACCCCGAAGGGCGGTAGCGACGGCATAGATGGGGTTTCCACGCTGGCGGACGGCTCCGTTGTCCTCAAAGTCCGCGTCCGGGCTGCGCCAAGCGAGGGCGAGGCCAATGAGGCGCTGTGCCGCCTGATTGGGAAGTCGGTCGGCGTCCCACCGCGCGACGTGACGCTGGTCGCCGGGGCCACGGCCCGCATCAAACGGCTGAACATTGTGGGCGACGCGCCGGCGCTGATGTCGGTGCTGGAGAAAATCACGACCTGAGGCCGTCATGCCCGCGAAAGCGGGCATCCAGTAATCGCCGCCTTTGCAATTCAAATTTCTGACGGTAGTGGTTACTGGGTCCCCGCTTTCGCGGGGACGACGGGTAGTGGCATGACCGCGCGGATTATCGACGGCAAAACCATCGCTGTGGAGTTGCGCGGAAGGATCGCGGCCGAAGTCGCGCGCGTGCTGTCCACGCATAAACTCGTTCCCGGCATTGCCGTGGTGCAGGTCGGCGACAATCCGGCTAGCAGCGTCTACGTGCGCAGCAAGTCCAAAGCGGTGGCCGAAGCCGGCATGCGGGCTTTTGACCACAAATTGCCGGACGATGTCAGCGAGGCCGAACTGCTGACGTTGATCGGCACCTTGAATGCCGACCCGAAGGTCAACGGCATCCTGGTGCAATTGCCGCTGCCGCCGCACATCGATGCGCAAAGGATCATTGCGTCTATCGAAGCCGACAAGGATGTCGACGGCTTTCACCCGCTCAATGCCGGGCGCCACGCCACCGGACTGCCGGGGCTGGTTCCCTGCACGCCGCTCGGCTGCGTGCTGCTGGCCAAATCCGTGCTGCCGTCGCTCGCCGGGCTCGAAGCTGTCGTGATCGGCCGCTCCAACATCGTCGGCAAACCGCTGCTGCAGTTGCTGCTCGCCGAAAATGCCACGGTGACAGTGGCGCATTCCAAAACGCGCGATCTGCCGGGCGTTTGCCGCCGCGCCGATCTGCTGATCGCGGCGATCGGACGGCCCGAAATGGTGCGCGGTGACTGGATCAAGCCTGGCGCGACTGTGATCGACGTCGGCATCAATCGCGTGCCCGGCGAAGGTGGCAAGTCCCGTATCGTCGGCGATGTCGCCTTCGCCGAAGCCGAGACAGTGGCTGGCGCCATCACGCCGGTGCCCGGCGGCGTCGGGCCGATGACCATCGCTTGTTTGCTGCTCAACACGCTGCGCGCGGCCTGCGCCCAGAACGGACTGCCGGTGCCTCTCCTCTAGGATTGAACTTTTCGGGCCGGCGGCGCGACATAGGGTGTAGTGCACCAGTTCCAAGGGAGGCTCGGACATGCGCACCGTACTGAAAGCCGCCGTCGCTCTGTGTCTCCTCGCCTTTGCCGCCGAGTCTGCGTTGGCGCAGACCGTGGCCAGCGTCTACACGCCGCTCGATCTCAAGAAATGCCGGCACACAGCGGGCAAGGATGTCGAAGACTACGGCACGTGGTCATGCGCCGGTTACGGCGGCATCGGAGTCTATGTCGCCGCCGGCGATCAGCGCAGCTACGTGAGCTACGGCTCGGGCGCCCGGAAGCAGCTCGCCGCGACGCAAACGCTGGCGTCGTTCAACGGCGAAGGCAAGAATATCGAATGGCGCGGCGAACGCGCTGCTAACGGCGCGCTGAAACCATACGCGACTATCATGCGCTGGAGCACCGCGGTGTTGGGCGACGCTGACGAGGCGGTCAAAGGTCAGGTGCTGGTGGTGACGCGGCTCGGACCCGGCGGCGTTTGCCATGTCGGATACGTTGACGCCCGCGCCAATCCCGATGCCAATGCGCTGGCGCAGAAAATCGCCGACGAGAACGCGCGTGCGTTTAAATGCGATGCCGACAAACCGATTGTGCTGGGAAACAAAGGCCCGGGATTTAGCGGACCTTACGGCGAGTAGTTACGACTGGTGCCAGGCGTAGGCGACCTTATCGAGCGTCTTGGCGCCGAACTTCTCCGACGAGCGCGCCACGGCGCGGCCACCGAGCGCACGATAGAATTCCATCGCCGGTTCGTTGTCGGACAGAGCCCAGACCACGAGGCTCTTTAGCCCGCTCTGCACCAGATCCTTGCGGGCGGCGGTGAACAGGCGGCGGCCAAAGCCGAGACCCTGGAATTCCGGACGCAGATACAGCTCGTAGACTTCGCCGTCATAGAACAGGCTGCGCGCGCGGTTGCGGCCATAGTTGGCATAGCCAGCGATCTTGTCGCCGAACTGCAGGATGGTGATGCGGCTGCCTTTGCGGATGGCGCTATCCCACCAATCCGGTCCGCGGCGATTGATCAGCTTGTCGAGTTCGTTGCCGGGGATGATGCCCTGGTATGCCGCGCGCCAGGCTTCGTCATGCGTGCTGGCGACCTCCAACGAGTCGGATGTCTTAGCGCGGCGAATCTCGATGAGGGTCGTGGACATGTCAGAATACAAGCAACGAACTTCGCGGCCTTCAAGCCCTATCGTTAATGATGGGTTAACGGTGTGGATTACCGGTCACAGATTGCGGAAACGCCAGCGCTTTCGCTGGGAAAATGAGCGCCGTGCCTAGTCCGAAGCGCAGTTTTTGACCACTTCGGCACAAGTTACGCACCGTACTTTACAGGCTGTCGCCTCGGCAAAGCGTGAAAGTGATTCGACCTGTGCCGAAACGAAGCAGGTCCGGCTTTTGGCCGGACCTGTGATTCGAATTCGAAAAGCTCGAAAGAAGCGTCAGACCGTTTCGGACTGGGCGGCCTTGGAACGGTCTTCGCGCTTGCGGTCTGTCTCGTCCAGCAGCTTCTTGCGCAGCCGGATCGACGACGGCGTGACCTCGACCAGTTCGTCGTCCTGGATATAGGCCAAAGCCTTTTCCAGGGTCATGCGGATCGGCGGCGTCAGGCGTACCGCTTCATCCTTCGACGTGGTGCGGATGTTGGTGAGCTGCTTGCCCTTGAGCACGTTGATGACGAGATCGTTCTCGCGGGTGTGCTCGCCGACGATCATGCCGTTGTAAACTTTCCAGCCCGGCTCGATCATCATCGGGCCGCGGTCTTCGAGGTTCCACAGCGCGTAGGCGACGGCTTCGCCCTTGTCGTTCGAGATCAAGACGCCGTTGCGGCGGCCCTGGATCGCGCCTTTGTGGCCTTCGTAGGAGTGGAAGATGCGGTTCATGATCGCGGTGCCGCGCGTGTCGGTGAGCAGTTCGCCCTGGTAGCCGATCAGTCCGCGGGTCGGTGCGTAGAACACCATGCGGACGCGTCCGCCGCCCGAGGGCTTGAGCTCAATCATTTCGCCTTTGCGCTCGGACATCTTCTGCACGACGACGCCGGAGTGAATTTCATCGACGTCGATGGTGACTTCCTCGATCGGCTCTTCGAGTTCGCCGGCGTCGTTACGGCGCAACAGCACCTTGGGGCGTGACACCGACAGTTCGAAGCCTTCGCGGCGCATGGTCTCGATCAGAATGCCGAGCTGCAATTCGCCGCGGCCGGCGACTTCCATTGCGTCCTTGTCGTCCGATTCACGGACGCGCAGCGCGACGTTGCCTTCGGCTTCACGCAGCAGGCGGTCGCGGATCATGCGGCCGGTAACCTTGGAGCCTTCGGTGCCGGCGAGCGGCGAATCGTTGACGCGGAAGGTCATGGCCAGAGTCGGCGGATCAATCGGCTGTGCAGCGATCGGCTCGGTGATCGACGGATCGCAAATGGTGTGGGCGACGGTGGCATTCGGCAGGCCGGCCAAAGCGACGATGTCGCCGGCTTCGGCTTCTTCGAGCGGCACGCGCTCGAGGCCGCGGAACGCCAGCACCTTGGTGATGCGG
>CAISIV010000131.1 GCA_903885555.1 uncultured Hyphomicrobiales bacterium | reverse complement strand
GGACAGCTCGCCCGGATAGACATCGGCCTTTTCCGACAATTTCACCTTGGCAAGAAGCCGACGGGCACGCACCTCCACCTCGACTTTGTCTTCTTTGAGCACTTGTACCGGCGCCATCATGATGTTCTGAAGCGCCGTCTTGTGCGGAAACAGGTTATATTGCTGAAACACCACGCCGACGCGGCGGCGCAGCGCCAGTTTGTCGAGCGCGGGATCATTGACTGCGATGCCATCAACGGTGATTTGCCCTTTGTCGATCGGCGCCAAGGCGTTGATGCATCGTAGCAGCGTGGACTTGCCGGACCCGGACGGCCCGATGATGCAGATCGTTTCGCCGCGTTTGACCGTAAGCGAGACGTCCTTGAGCACGACAAGCGCACCGAAGCGCTTCTCCACATTCTCAATGACGACGATGGGTTGAGTGGTCGTCATGCATTCACCGCGAATCGGCGCTCAAGCATCAGGGTGAGACGCGCGATCGGGTAGCAATAGGCAAAGAACATCAGAAGCAGCATGAAGTAGAGCGGCAGATAGAGATCGGTGCGTGCTTCTGCAACCAGTGCGCCGCGTGTGAGCGTCATCGCATCCTGAATTCCCACAACCGAGATCAGCGTCGTTGCCATTGTAAGGATCGCGTAGAGATTCATCCAAGGCGGGATCATCCGTTTGATCGCCTGCGGAATGATGATTTGCCAGAGGATTTGCATGCGCGAAAATGCAAGGCTTTCAGCCGACTCCCATTGACCAGTGGGGATCGAACGGATACCGCCACGTACGAGTTCGGCGACATTCCCCATCACCGGCATCGATAGGCCGATCGTCGCTTTGAGCCACGCCGGCAGGGGAATGACCAATCCGCCGATGTTCAGTTCAAACGGCAAAAGGAACATGGCGAAGAAAAGCAACACCAGCCAGGGCGAGTTGCGGCAGAATTGCGTCAAAGCCCACGATACCTTGCGGACGGAAGGATGAAGGGAAATCTGGCCTAGTCCGAGGATGACGCCGAGAGTGGTGCCGAGCGCCATCGATGCCACGCTTACGAGCAGATTGAACAGAAAACCGGAGCTGATCAGCGGCATCCACTTCCAGACGGTTTCGAGAATGCCGGGGCGCGCCGGTGCATCGGCG
Organism: uncultured Hyphomicrobiales bacterium; assembly: GCA_903885555.1. Taxonomy (GTDB): domain Bacteria; phylum Pseudomonadota; class Alphaproteobacteria; order Rhizobiales; family Xanthobacteraceae; genus Pseudolabrys. The sequence continues at coordinate 660 of CAISIV010000131.1, read as the reverse complement.
GCTTGCGCCGCCATGGACAAAGCGGACATCGCAAGCAGGGTGATCAGCCAGGTTCTTGAGCCGAAAAACCGCGCGGCGTCGGCTGCGCCCCATTCGGTCGCCGACGACATCTTGCTCGGCAACAAGACGGGCAGATCGGTGGTTCCGCGCAACGTCCTCATGCGCTGTACCCCGGTATGCGGAGCGCGCGTTCCCAGCGGTGCATGACAAAGACCAGAGCTGCGACGATGATAATGTAAGTGAACAGCAGGACCCACATCATCTCCCGGACATTGAGAACCTCAGACCAGATCTGAGCAGCGGCATAGAGCAGTTCCGGTACGCCGATGGCATAAGCGAGCGTTGTCGTCTTGACCAGGTTGACCAGATTGTTGCCGAGCGCCGGCAAGCAAACGCGGAAGGCGAGCGGCAGGATGATGTAGAGATAGGCTTTGGTACGCGTGTACCCAAGCGATTCCGCAGCCTCGGTCGTCGATCTAGGAACGGCTTCGATGCCTGAGCGGAAAATCTCGACGTTGAAGGCGCCCGCGAACGTGCGTGCGCCCGACGCAACGTAAATCAAACCGAACGCCACGAGACTCAGCGACAACCACGCAACTTGGTACCCCAAGAGCGCGATCGATGCGTACAACGAGAGAATTCGGTCTTTGGTTGGGTAGG
>CAISIV010000130.1 GCA_903885555.1 uncultured Hyphomicrobiales bacterium | reverse complement strand
CTGTTCCAGGGTCTCGTCAAGATGATTGCGGACGTCGCGCTCGACGTCGGCACCGACGTCGACAAGATCAATGCCGCCAAGGCAGGCTCCATCACGATCGCGGAATCGATCACCGACACCATCGCCAAGATTGGCGAGAACATGACGCTGCGTCGCGCTGCTTCGATCGAAGTGAGCAAAGGCGCGATTGGCGTGTACGTGCACAACGCAGTCAGCGACGGCCTCGGCAAGATCGGCGTGCTGGTCGGTCTCGAGTCGACCGGCAAGACGGATGAACTGGTGGCGCTCGGCCGCCAGTTGGCGATGCACGTTGCCTCGGCCAATCCGATCGCGCTCGATTCCACCGGCGTCTCCGCCGATATCGTCAAGCGCGAGAAGGACGTGCTCGCCGACAAGTTCCGTCAGCAGGGCAAGCCCGAAGCGATGATCGAGAAGATCGTCGAGAACGGTCTCAAGACTTTCTACAAGGAACAGACCTTCCTCGAGCAGCCTTTCATCTTCGATGACTCCGGCAAGAAGTCGGTGGCGCAGGCGGTCAAGGAAGCCGAAGGCAAGGTCGGCGGCCCAATCAAGATCACCGGCTATATTCGTTACGGCCTTGGCGAAGGCATCGAGAAGGCTGAGAGCGATTTCGCGGCGGAAGTCGCCGCGGCTTCGGGCAAACCCAATTAATTGCCGAACTGACGCGACCGCATGATCCCGAAAAGTGTGAAGCGGTTTTCGGATAAGATCATGCGGCAACTAAAAGAGGATCGCGCAGCATGAGTGATCCGGTCTACCGGCGCGTTATAGTCAAACTGTCCGGCGAAGCGCTTGCGGGCGCCGCCGGCTTTGGCATCGATCAGGGCATCGTCGAGCGTCTGGCGGCTGATCTGGTCGCAACGCTCAAGCTCGGTATCGAACTCGGCGTCGTGATCGGCGGCGGCAATATTTTTCGCGGTGTCGAAGTATCCGCGCGCGGCGTGCCGCGTCCGGTCGGCGACACCATGGGCATGCTGGCCACGGTGATGAATTGCCTGGTGCTGGAAGCGGCGATCGAGCGGGCTGGGGCCGAAGCCCGCACCTTGTCGGCGCTGGCGATGCCGTCGGTCTGCGAAACCTATAACCGCAAGCGCGCGCTCAAGAACCTCGGTAAGGGCCGCATCGTCGTGCTCGGCGCCGGCACCGGCAATCCGTTCTTCACGACGGATACCACCGCCGTGCTGCGCGCCGCGGAACTCGAATGCCAGGCCGTGCTCAAGGCCACCAACGTCGATGGCGTCTATACCGCGGATCCCAAGAAAGACCCGAAAGCCACGCGTTACGACCGGCTTAGTCACCAGGAAGCGATCGAAAAGGACCTCCGGGTGATGGATGGCGCCGCCTTCGCGCTTGCCCGGGAAAATCGCTTGCCTATCATTGTATTCTCGGCCGCCGAGCCGGGCGCGATCGAAGCCGTTTTGACCGGCAAGGGCCGCTCGACAATCGTCGGCTAGTTTAAGCGTCGCGCGTTCGCAATCGTTGCGCGGCGCGCACTTCGGGGGGATCGCCATGGCGAACGCAGCTCACGATATCAACGACATCAAACGCCGCATGGCCGGCGCCAGCACGGCGCTGAAAGGCGAATTGTCGGGCCTGCGCACGGGACGTGCTTCAACGGCGCTGCTCGATCCGGTGATGGTCGATGCCTATGGCTCGCAGATGCCGCTCGTACAATGCGCCAGCGTCACTATCCCCGAGCCGCGCATGATCTCGGTCAACGTCTGGGACCGCTCGCTAGTCAAAGCCGTGGAAAAGGCCATCGTCGATTCCAATCTCGGCCTGTCGCCGGCCACCGAAGGCCAGACCATCCGTTTGCGCATTCCCGAACTCAACACCGAACGGCGCAAGGAACTGGTCAAGCTTGCGCATAAATATGCCGAAGCCGCGCGCGTTGCGGTCCGTCATGTGCGGCGCGATGCGATCGACGTGCTCAAGAAGCTCGAGAAGGATCACAGCAAGGACGACATCGAGCGCTTCACCGCCGAGATTCAGAAGGCGACCGATGCCGGCATCGCGGAAGTCGACCACATGCTGTCGTTGAAGGAAAAGGAGATCCTCACCGTCTGAGGTCTACCCCGATGTCCGAGCCAGAAGTCTCGTCAGGCGGCAACACGGCATTCGAAGTGCCGCATCATGTTGCGATCATCATGGATGGCAACGGCCGCTGGGCGTCGGCGCGGGGGCTGCCGCGCGCCGAAGGACATCGCCGCGGCGTCGAGGCTATTCGACGGACCATTCGTGCTGCAGGTGAGCTTGGCATCAAGGTCATCACGATCTTTTCCTTCAGCGCGGAAAACTGGTCGCGGCCCGCGACCGAAATTACCGAACTCATGGGCCTGCTGCGGCGCTTCATCCGCAACGATCTTGCCGAACTGCACAAGAGCAATGTGCGTGTGCGTATCATCGGCGAGCGCGAAGGGCTTGATCCCGACATCGGCCGGCTTCTCACCGAGGCCGAGGAACTGACGCGCAACAACACGGCGCTGACGCTGGTCGTCGCGTTTAACTATGGCGCCCGTCAGGAAATCGCGCGGGCCGCGCGCGCTATTGCCGAACAGGTCGCGAGCGGCAAATTGAAACCCGCCGACGTGACGATGGACACGATTGGCGGATTGCTCGATGCGCCGGATCTGCCGGACCCCGATCTGATCATCCGCACCAGCGGCGAGCAGCGGCTGTCGAACTTTCTGTTGTGGCAGTCGGCCTATAGCGAACTGGTCTTCGTGCCGACATTCTGGCCCGATTTCGACCGCGCCACGCTTGAAGCCGCGATTGCGGAATTCCGGCAGCGCGAGCGCCGCTTCGGCGGCCTTGTCGCCAAGACCGGATCGTAAGCCGCGTGGCCTTGCTCCAAAGCAATCTGGCACTTCGCATTGCCTCCGCGGCGGTGCTGGGGCCGGTGGCGATTGCCGCGGCCTATTTCGGTAGCTGGTCCTTCGCGCTGTTCTGGGCGGCGGCCGCGATAGCGGTCGCGTGGGAATGGACGCGGATGGTCACCGGCCCAGCCTGGATATTCAGCGGTGTCGTCTACGCGGCGGCGATGTTTGTCGCGCCGGTGTTGTTACGAGACGATGCGGCTTACGGGCTGCTGGCTATCGTCTTGTTGTTTGCGATCGTGTGGTCGACCGATATCTTCGGTTACTTCGCCGGCCGCTCCATCGGCGGGCCGAAACTGATGCCAGCGGTCAGCCCGAAGAAAACCTGGTCCGGCGCGATTGCCGGAACGATTGGTTCGATGATTGTCGCTGTGCTGGTCGCGAAACTTTTCGGTTCGTTCAACGCCGTGGCAATCGCGGCAATTGCGCTGCTGCTGTCGATCTGCGGTCAGATGGGCGACCTGTTCGAGTCCTTCGTGAAGCGAAAGTTCGGCGTGAAGGATTCCAGTCAGCTCATCCCCGGTCATGGCGGCGTGATGGACCGGCTCGATGGTTTCTGGGCGGCAGCCGTGGTCGGCTGCATCATCGGTCTGGCGCGCGGCGGCTTCGATGCCCCAGCGCGCGGCCTGCTGGTATGGTGAGCGTATGACGCCCGCCCAGCTCGCACGTTCGACGCCGCAGCCGGCAACAACGCCGCGCAGCATTACGATTCTCGGCGCCACCGGTTCGGTCGGCGTCAGCACCGTCGATCTCATCAAACGTGAACCGGACCGCTATCGCGTTGAAGCCGTCAGCGCACGCCGTAACGCCGCCGCTCTGGCGCAGATCGCGCGAGACATCGGCGCGCAGGTTGCGGTCGTTGCCGATCCCGATTGCTATAACGAACTCAAAGCGGCGTTGTCCGGCAGTGGCATCGAAGCCGCGGCGGGCGAGGGCGCTCTGGTCGAGGCCGCTCAGCGTCCGGCCGACTGGGTGATGGCGGCGATCAGCGGCGCTGCCGGTTTGAAATCGGCGCTCGCAGCCATCGAGCGTGGCGCGACTGTCGCTTTGGCCAACAAGGAATGCCTTGTCTGCGCCGGCGCACTGTTCATGCGCTGCGCGGCAAGTGCCGGCGCCACGGTGCTGCCGGTCGACAGCGAGCACAACGCAGTGTTTCAGGCGCTCGGCGCCGGCCGCCGCGAAGACGTCAAGCGCGTGATCCTCACCGCATCCGGCGGACCGTTCCGCACCTGGACGCTGGAGCAGATCAAAGCCGCGACGCCGGAGCAGGCTTTGCGCCATCCGAACTGGGTGATGGGCCCCAAGATCACCATCGATTCCGCGACCATGATGAACAAGGGTCTCGAATTGATCGAGGCGCATCATCTGTTCGCACTCAAGCCGGACGAGATCGACGTGCTGGTGCATCCGCAGTCTGTGATCCACGGCATGGTGGAATTTCGCGATGGTTCGGTCGTGGCGCAGATGGGCTCGCCCGACATGCGAACCCCGATCGCGCATTGCCTGGCTTGGCCGCGGCGGATCGACGCTCCGGCGCCTCGCCTCGATTTGGCACAGGTGCGCGAACTGACCTTCGAGGAAGCCGATACGGTCCGCTTTCCGGCGCTGGCTCTGGCGCGTCAGGCGATGGCGGCGGGCGGCGCCGCGCCGACGGTACTTAACGCCGCCGATGAGATAGCCGTGGCCGAATTCATTGCCGGCCGCATCGGTTTTCAGGGAATTGCCGCTCTGGTAGAGGCGACACTGGAGGCGGCGTCCGGACGAGGGCTTCTGACCGAGCCGGGCAGCCTCGATGCGGCGCTCGGCGTTGACCATATTGCAAGAAGTATGGCCTTGGCCCTCTTGCCTGAAATTGCCTTAAAGTCATCCTAGTAAACTTCCGCTAACGATAAGTCGCCATACCGGTGATGGGATAAGGGTGTGTGAGTATGGATTTTCTGGGCGGTATGAGCGCGTTCGGCGGCGGGGTCGTGGGCTATCTGGTGCCCTTCCTGTTTGTACTCACGATTGTCGTGTTCTTTCATGAGCTTGGCCACTTCCTGGTGGCCCGCTGGTGCGGCATCAAAGTGGTGGTTTTCTCGATCGGCTTCGGCCCCGAGATCGTCGGCTTCAACGACCGCTACGGCACGCGCTGGAAACTCTCCGCGATCCCGCTCGGCGGCTATGTGAAATTCTTCGGCGACGATAACGCCGCCAGCGTGCCCGATCACGAAGCGGCCGCGGGGATGTCCGAAGAGGAGAAGAAGGACAGCTTCATCCACAAACCGGTCGGCTCGCGCGCCGCCGTCGTGGCAGCCGGTCCCATCGCCAATTTCATTCTGGCCATCGCGATTTTCGCCGGCGTGTTCATGACCGTCGGCAAGCAGACCACCACCGCACGCGTCGATGCGATTGCGCCAAACAGCGCGGCGCAGGCGGCCGGCTTCCAGCCCGGCGATCTGGTGCTTTCCATTAACGGCAGCACGATTGCTAATTTCGCCGAGATGCAGCGCATCGTCAGCGTCAGCGCCGGCGAGCCGCTCAATGTCGACATCGAGCGCGGCGGCGTGCGCGTCACGCTCAAGGCGACGCCCGAGCGCAAAGAGCTCAAGGACAATTTCGGCAACGTCCACCGCATCGGTGTGCTTGGCATCAGCCGTTCGATGCAGCCGGGCGACATCAAGACCGAGAAGGCCGGGCCGCTGCAGGCCATCGGCATGGGCGCCCAGGAGACATGGTTCGTCGTCGACCGCACGTTAACGTATATCGGCGGGATCTTTACCGGTCGTGAGGCGGCCGATCAGCTTGGCGGTCCGATCCGTATCGCTCAGGTCTCGGGCCAGGTCGCGACGGCCGGCTTCGTCGCCCTGATCCATCTGACCGCCGTACTGTCGGTTTCGATCGGGCTGCTGAACCTGTTTCCGATCCCGCTGCTCGATGGCGGTCACCTTTTGTTCTATGGAATCGAAGCGGCGCGGGGCAAGCCTCTGTCCGAGCGAGCCCAGGAGTTCGGGTTCCGAATTGGCCTGGCCGTGGTCGTCATGTTGATGATTTTTGCAACCTTTAATGACATAAAGGGGATCTTCTTTCCGGGGTCGTCTTGAAACCGTTGCTTGGGGGCAACTTTTTGAGGGGAAAGGGAGATTTGGCTTGGCTGTTTCGTTTGCAGTGCGGCTAAAACGCTGTACAAAGCGACGGAAAGCTAGCCTGTCGGGTGCGAGTCCTGAAGCGGGGCGGCCGCCAGGGATCAAGAAGGCGCGTTTAAGAATGGGACTTAGTGTGCGGTTGATTCGGGGACTTGCCCTTAGTTGCGTCGTCCTCGGCGGTATCCTTGCGGGTACCGTTGGTGGCACCGTCATGTCCAGCGGCGTCGCGTTCGCGCAGACCCGCCTGGCCATTTCTGTCGAAGGCAACCGCCGTGTCGAAGCGGATACCATTCGTACCTATTTCCGAGGCAGCAGCCCGCAGGACATCGACGAGGCGCTGAAGTCGCTCTATGCGACCGGCCTGTTCTCCGACGTCCGCATTAATCATTCCGCCGGCCGTTTAGTCGTCACCGTGGTCGAGAACCCGGTCATTAACCGGGTCGCCTTCGAAGGCAACAAGAAGGCCAAGGACGAGCAGCTCAAGGGCGAGGTGCAGTCCAAGCCGCGCGGTACGCTCTCCAAGCCGACCGTGCAGGCCGACGTCCAGCGCATCATTGAAATCTATCGCCGCACCGGCCGCTTCGACGTGCGCGTCGAGCCGAAATTCATTGAGCTGCCGAACAACCGCGTCGATCTGGTGTTCGAAATCTCCGAAGGCGAGAAGACCGGCGTCAAAAACATCAACTTCGTCGGCAACAACCGTTTCTCGTCAGGCCGCCTGCGCGACATCGTCAAGACGTCGGAAAGCAACTGGCTGAGCTTCCTGCAGACCACCGACATTTACGACGCAGATCGCGTCGAGGCCGACCGTGACCTGCTGCGCCGCTTCTATCTCAAGAACGGCTACGCGGACGTGCGCATTATCTCGGCCGTGGGCGAGTACGATCCGGCCAAGAAGGGCTTCAACGTCACCTTCACCATCGACGAAGGTCCCCAGTACAGGGTTGGCACTCTCGACGTCGTGTCGAACGTGCGTGCCATCGATCCGGCTTCGCTGCGCGGCTCGCTGAAGCTCAGTGCTGGCAGCGTCTACAACGCTGATCTGGTTGAAAAATCCGTCGAGGTCATGACGATCGAAGCCGCCAAGCGCGGTTATGCCTTCGCCAACGTGCGGCCGCGCGGCGACCGTAATTACGAAGCTCACACCATCAATCTGGTGTTCGTGCTTGAAGAAGGCGTGCGCGCCTATATCGAGCGCATCAATATTCGCGGCAATACCCGTACCCGCGACTACGTCATCCTTCGTGAATTCGATGTCGGCGAGGGCGACGCCTATAACCGCGCGCTGATCGACCGCGCCGAGCGCCGCCTGAAGAACTTGAACTTCTTCAAGACCGTCAAGATCACGAACGAGCCGGGCTCCGCGCCCGATCGCGTCGTTCTCAACGTCGAGGTCGAGGAACAGCCCACCGGTGAATTCTCGATTGCCGGCGGCTACTCGACTTCGGACGGCTTCATCGCCGAACTCAGCGTCGCCGACCGTAACCTGATGGGCCGCGGCCAGTACGCCAAGGCGTCGATCACTTACGGTCAGCGCACCCGTGGTCTCGACCTGTCCTTCGTCGAGCCGTATCTGCTGGGCTACCGGATGGCGGGCGGCATCGATCTGTTCGCGCGCCATAACTTCGCGTCGAACTACGTGTCGTATGACACCAAGACCTACGGCACCAATTTGCGTCTCGGCTTTGCCCTGACCGAGGAATTGACGTTCGCGCCGCGCTATTCGATCTACCGGCAGGAAATCACACTGCCCGACGTCTACAATAACTGCCGCTACTCGCCCAACGCGTTGATCAATGGCGGCGCCGGCGTCAGTCCGACCAGCGAAAACAACATCGCCACTCTTTTCCCTGGTGGGAATGTCAATACGCAGACCGGCACGCAGGCAAGCTGTTACGCCGACGGCGAAGCTTCGCTCGCCGTTCGCAAGGAACTGGCAGCCGGTCCGGTTACGACCTCGCTGGTTGGCTACTCGCTGGCCTACAACACCGTCGACAACAACAAGCTGCCGACCAGCGGCATGTTCGCCGAGTTCAAGCAGGATTTCGCTGGCGTCGGCGGCGATGTTAATTTTATTCGCTCGTCGATCGATACACGCAACTACTACGAAGTGTTCCCCGACGTTGTTGGCGTCCTCCATCTGCAAGGCGGTCATATCGGCAGTTGGGGTAGCAAAGACTTGCGCATGCTGGATCATTTCCAGATGGGCCCCAATCTGGTTCGCGGCTTTTCGCCATCCGGTATCGGTCCGCGCGATCTGACCACCGGCACGACCAACGACGCTCTCGGTGGCTCGATGTACTGGGGCGCGAGCCTCGAAGCGCAGACGCCGCTGTACTTCTTGCCGAAGGAAATCGGCATCAAGGTTGCTGTGTTTGCCGACGCGGGTTCGCTCTGGGGATACAAAGGTCCAACGTCATGGAATGTGACGGGTGAAAATCTTTTGGTCGGCCTCGACGGCCCTACCAAAGTTCGCTCCTCGGTCGGTGTCGGTTTCATCTGGGATTCGCCGCTCGGTCCGCTGCGCTTCGATCTGGCCTATCCGTTGAAGAAGTACTGCGCGACTGCAAGCAATGGTCTCAACCAGATTTGCGACTCGACGCAGATATTCCGCTTCAGCGGTGGCACGAGGTTCTGATCGAGGTTGTGATTTTAGCCGCGATCGGCGGCACAGCCGAGGCGGCATGACCGAGCCGGTATTCCTAAAACACACCAGCGGTCTCACGCTCGATGAGACGGCCAAGTTGTGTGGCGCCGAACTAGCGGCGCCACCGCATGCGCGGCGTATCGTCAACATCGCGCCGCTCGATCGCGCGGGCCCCTCCGACCTCACATTTTTCGAACACCGTCGCTATGCCGATGCGGCCGCGGCGACGCATGCCGGTGCCTGCATGACGACGGCGCTGCTCGTCAAGCATCTTCCGCCGCAAGTCGCGGCCCTGATCGTTCGCGATCCTTATCGTGCCTTCGTTATGGTGTCGCGTGAGCTGTTCCCGCAGTCGCTGCGGCCGTCGTCGTTCGCTAAGGCCGGCACCGTAACCGGCGCGCATATCGATCCGGCGGCGCGGCTTGAAAATGGCGTCACGGTCGATCCGGGCGCGGTCATCGGGGCGGGCGCTGAAATCGGTGCTGGTACTGTGATCGGTGCCAATGCCGTGATCGGGCCGGAAGTGCGGATCGGACGGGACAGCGCAATTGGCGCCAACACGGTGATCGCCAATGCGCTGATCGGCGACCGCGTCATCGTGCATCCGGGCTGCAATGTCGGCCAGGACGGTTTCGGCTTTGTGATGAGCGCTCAGGGCCACCTGAAGGTACCTCAGGTCGGCCGTGTCATTATTCAGGACGACGTCGAGATCGGGGCCGGCACCACCATCGACCGTGGCGCGGTGCGCGATACCGTGATCGGCGAGGGCACCAAGATCGACAACATGGTCCAGATTGGCCACAATGTCAGCATCGGCCGGCATTGCATTCTGGTGTCGCAGGTAGGCATTGCCGGCAGTTCGACTCTGGAAGACTTTGTTGTGCTCGGCGCGCGGGCCGGCGTAAAAGATCACGTCACCGTGGGCGAAGGTTCGCAAATTGCCGCGACCAGTAACGTCAACGGTGATGTACCGCCGGGCTCGCGCTGGGGCGGTACACCGGCGAAGCCCGTGAAGCAGTGGTTCCGCGAGATAACGGCGTTACAGCGCCTTGCGCGCGAAGGCAGCGCGGAAACTGCGGCGGATGAGTGAGACGATAAATATGGACGAAACCGTCAAGACCCTTGAGACCGCCGAAATTTCGGACGTGCTCCGGCTGCTGCCGCATCGGTATCCGTTCCTGATGGTCGACCGCGTCATCGACATCCGCGGCGATGATCACGGCATCGGCATCAAGAACGTGACGTTCAACGAACCATGCTTCCAGGGACATTTCCCCGGCAATCCGGTTTTCCCCGGCGTGCTGATCATCGAAGGCATGGCACAGACCGCCGGCGTTATGTGCATCGCGCAAAGCACATCGAAACAGCCGAAGTCGGTGTTCTTCATGACCATCGACAAGGCCAAATTCCGCAAACCGGTGCTGCCGGGCGACGTGCTTGAATATCACATGAACAAGATCAACAAGCGCAAGACCATGTGGTGGTATCACGGCGAAGCCAAGGTGCGCGGTCAGGTCGTCGCCGAAGCCGACGTCGGCGCAATGATTTTCGACTCATGAGCGGTGCCATGATCGATTCTTCGGCGCGGATCGAGGCCGGCGCCGTCATCGGATCCGGTGTCAGCATCGGTCCGTTTTGTACCATTGGGCCGCATGTGAAAATCGGCGACGGTTGCCGTCTGGTCGGGCACGTCAATATTACGGGCCACACCACGATCGGCCTGCGCACCGTCATCCATCCGTTTGCGTCGCTTGGTTCGCCGCCGCAGTCGTTCAGCTATAAAGGCGGTCCGACCACGCTGACGGTCGGCGCCGATTGCGATATCCGCGAGCACGTGACGATGAATACCGGCACGGAGGAAGGCGGCGGCGCCACCACGGTCGGCGACAAGTGTTTCTTCATGGTCGGTACTCATGTCGGTCACGATTGTCATGTCGGCAACAGCATCGTCTTTGCCAATAACGCGATGCTCGCCGGGCACTGTACCGTCGGCGATAATGTCGTGTTCGGTGGCGGCGTTGCGGTGCGCCAGTTCACCCGCATCGGCGAAGGCGCGATGCTCGTCGGCATGAGCGGCATTCGTGCCGACGTCATCCCCGGTGGTATGGCGCAGGGACCGCTAGCCAATCTGGTCGGCCTTAATGTGGTCGGCATGCGCCGGCGCGGTCTGTCGAAAGCGGATATTCATGGCGTGCGCGATGCCTATCGCGCGCTGTTCTTTGGCGAAGGCGAATTCCGCGACCGCGTCGAAAAGGTCGCAGCGGAGTTCACCGACAACAGCCAAGTCGCCAAGATCATCGCCTTTATTCGTGAGGGCAAACGCCCGTTCACCATGGCGGTCAAGCGTTCCGAGACCGACGGGGACATATGAATACCGGGACTGCCGCAGGGCAAAGTCCGTTGGCGTTGATTTGTGGCGCCGGCTCTTTGCCTTTGGCCGTCGCGGATTACGTCGCCGCGCGCGGCAGACCGGTTCTGCTGTTCCCATTACAAGGCATCGCCAGGCCCGAGGACTACGCGAACCGGCCGCACACCTGGGTTCGCCTCGTCGAGTTCGGCGCATTTGCCCGTGTGGCCCGCGCCGCCGGATGCCGCGAGTTGGTGATGATCGGATCGCTGGTTCGTCCGTCGTTCTGGCAAGTCCGTTTTGATCTCACCACGCTGATGTTGCTGCCGCGCATCGCCGCGGCCTTTCGGGGTGGCGACGATCACATTCTCAGCAGCGGCGTGAAATTGATCGAGGAGCAGGGCTTCCGCGTTCTCGGCGCGCACGAAGTTGCGCCGGAAATTCTGGTGCCAGAGGGCCCGCTCACACGCGCGCAGCCGTCGGAAGGCGACCGCGCCGACATTGCGCTCGGTCTCGATTATTTGCGCGCCACCGGGCCGTTCGATGTCGGTCAAGCGGTGGTGGTCACCGGCAAGCATGTGCAAGCGGTGGAAGCGGCGGAAGGCACCGACGAGATGCTCAAGCGCATCGCCGAATTGCGGGCCAGCGGCCGGATACGGACGCCGGTCGGCAGCGGCGTGCTGGTGAAAGCCCCCAAGCGAGGTCAGGATCTTCGCTTCGATATGCCGTCGATCGGGCCGCGCACGGTTGAAGGCATCGTCCACGCCGGTCTGGCCGGCATCGCGGTCGTTGCCGGTTCGACCATCGTCGCGGAGCCGTCGCAACTGATTGCCGCGGCCGACCGCGCCAATATTTTCGTCATCGGCACGCCGGCCGGTAACGATCCATGAGCCCACATGTATTTTTGGTGGCGGGCGAAGAGTCGGGCGACCGGCTCGGTGCCTCGCTGATCGCGGCGATCAAGCAGCGTGCTCCAGGCGCGCGTTTTTCCGGTGTCGGTGGTTCGCATATGGCAGGCGAGGGTGTCGTCAGTCCTTTTCCGCTCGGCGATCTGGCGATCATCGGCTTTAGCGCTATCCTCGGCAGCTTGCCGAAAATCCTCAGGCGTATTCGCGAGGCCGCCGATGCTGTGGTCGCCGCCAAGCCGGACGTGCTGGTGATCATCGACAGTCCGGAATTCACTCATCGCGTGGCGCGGCGGGTTCGGAAAATTGCACCGCACATTCCTATCGTCGACTATGTCTGTCCTTCGGTGTGGGCGTGGCGGCCGGGCCGCGCGCGTGCCATGCGCTCTTATGTCGACCACGTGCTGGCCTTACTGCCGTTCGAACCCGCGGCGATGAAGCGTCTCGGCGGGCCGCCGACGACGTTTGTCGGCCATCCGTTGAGCGAGCGTATCGGCGCTTTGCGTCCCAATGCGGAAGAGGCGCGCCGCAGGCTTAGCGATCCGCCGGTGCTGCTGGTCCTGCCGGGCAGCCGCTCCGGCGAAATTCGCCGTATGGCCGGTGTATTCGGTCAAGCCGTGGCCCTGGTGGCGCAGCGCGTCGGCGCGCTTAAGGTGGTGGTGCCCTCCATTCCGCGGCTTGCCGACGCCGTCAAAGCGGCAACAAGTACCTGGCCGGTCCCGGTGCGTATCGTGACGTCTCCGGACGACAAGGACGCAGCGTTCCGCATCGCGCGGGCTGCTTTAAGCAAATCCGGGACCTCCACATTGGAGTTGGCCCTGGCCGGTGTGCCGATGGCTGCGGCCTATCAAGTATCGTTTCTGGAAGAAATGATCGGCCGGGCCTTCATCCGGGTGAAGAGCTATATCCTCGCCAATCTGGTGCTCGACGAGAACGTGGTGCCTGAATTTCTCCAGCACTTCTGTAACCCGGAGAACCTCGCCGCGGCGCTGGTGCCGCTCCTGTCCGACACGCCGGAACGGCGGCGGCAGGTCGAGGCCTTTGCCCGGCTAGACGGGATTATGGCCATTGGTAGCGCCGTCCCGAGCGATCGGGCCGCCGAGGTGATTCTTGAATGTGTCCGGCCTTAACCAACCGGACGGCGAGGGTGGCAGCCTTGCACCCAATGGCGTAGTTTTGGGCCCAGTTTGGGCGTAGTTTGACTGTCATGTTTCTGTCGCACCCGTCACTCGTTCGGAAAACCTCGCTTTGACCATTCCTTCTCTCGCCGCCATCACTGCCGTCCACGGCTACGTGCCGCCGGATCTGCTGACCAATGCAGAACTGGCGAAGATGGTCGACACCAGCGATGCCTGGATTACCGAGCGCACCGGTATTCGCGAACGTCACATTCTCAAAGGCGAAGGACTCGGCACCTCGCACATGGCGGCGGAAGCCGTGCGCGGTTTGCTGGAAAAGACCGGGACCAAGCCGGAAGAGATCGACCTGTTGATCTGCGCCACCACGACGCCGGACATGCAGTTTCCGTCGACGGCCAATCTGATCTGCGACATGGTCGGCATCCGCGACATCGGCTCCTTCGACGTGCAGGCGGCCTGCTCGGGCTTTCTTTATTCGCTCAGCATCGCGTCGCAATTCATTGCTAATGGCACTGCACGCAAGGTGATCGTGGTCGGTGCCGACAAGATGTCCTCGATCATCGACTACACCGATCGCGCCACCTGCGTCTTGTTCGGCGATGGTGCGGGTTGTGTGCTGCTTGAACCGAGCGACAGCGGCTATGGCATCATGGATTCGATGATCAAGTCTGACGGCGCCGGGTGGATCCATCTCCACCAGAAGGCGGGCGGCAGCCGCATGCCGGCGAGCGCCAAGACCATCGACCAGCGTCTGCACTACGTCCATCAGGAAGGCGCGGCCGTTTACAAGCACGCCATCGCGCGTATGGCCGAGGTCGCGACGCAGATCATGGCGCGCAACAATCTGCGCGGCGACATGATCGACTGGCTGGTGCCGCATCAGGCCAACAAGCGTATCATCGAGTCGACTGCCGAGCGCATGGGCATGCCGATGGATAAGGTGATGGTCACCATCCAGAAATACGGCAATGTCACCAACGCCACGATCCCCTTGTGCTTGTGGGATTACGAGCCGCAGCTCAAAGCCGGCAACCGTCTGCTGCTCGCGGCCTTCGGCGGCGGTTTCACCTGGGCCGGCGCCTACGTGACCTGGGCCTATGACGGCTCGAAAGCGCCGAAGCTCAACGGCCACAGCGCGAACGGCAAATCCTGAGAGCGACACATCTGAAAACGAAAAGGGCGGCTGAAACAGCCGCCCTTCGCAATTATTGATGCTTGATCCGAATTACTTGCGCCGCGAGATCGGCACGTAGTCGCGGGTGGTGGCGCCGGTGTAGAGCTGGCGCGGACGGCCGATTTTCTGCTTCGGATCCTCGATCATTTCCTTCCACTGCGCGATCCAGCCGACGGTGCGGGCGACGGCAAACAGCACGGTGAACATCGTGGTCGGGAAGCCCATCGCCTTCAGCGTGATGCCCGAATAGAAGTCGATGTTCGGATACAGCTTCTTCTCGATGAAGTACTCGTCGTGCAGCGCGATCTTTTCCAGTTCCATCGCGACGTCGAGCAGCGGATCGTCCTTGATGCCAAGCTCCGCCAACACTTCGTGGCAGGTCTTCTGCATGATCTTGGCGCGCGGATCGTAGTTCTTGTAGACGCGGTGGCCAAAGCCCATCAGGCGGTAGCTGTCGTTCTTGTCCTTCGCACGCCGCACGAACTCCGGAATGCGATCGACCGAGCCGATTTCGCGCAGCATGTTGAGCGCCGCTTCGTTGGCGCCGCCATGAGCCGGGCCCCACAAACAGGCGCAACCGGCAGCGATACACGCAAACGGATTGGCGCCGGACGAGCCGGCCAGACGCACCGTCGAGGTCGAAGCGTTCTGCTCGTGGTCCGCATGCAGGATGAAGATGCGGTCCATCGCACGCGCCAGCACCGGGTTCGGCTTGTAGTCCTCGGTCGGCACCGCGTAGCACATGCGCAGGAAGTTGGTGGAGTAGTCGAGGTCGTTCTTCGGATACACGAAGGGCTGACCGACCGAATACTTGTAGGCCATGGCGGCGAGCGTCGGCACCTTGGCGATCATGCGCAGCGACGCGATCATGCGCTGCGTCGGATCCGAGATGTCGGTGGAGTCGTGATAGAACGCCGACAGCGCACCGATCGATCCGGTCATCACCGCCATCGGATGCGCGTCGCGGCGGAAGCCCTGGAAGAAGCGGCTCATCTGCTCATGCACCATCGTGTGGCGCGTGACGCGGTAATCGAAGTCGGCCTTCTGCGACGGCGTCGGAAGTTCGCCGTACAGCAGCAGGTAACAGGTCTCGAGGAAGTCGCCGTGTTCGGCGAGCTGTTCAATCGGATACCCGCGATAGAGCAGGATGCCCTCGTCGCCATCGATGTAGGTGATCTTGGATTCGCAGCTTGCCGTCGAGGTAAAGCCGGGGTCGTAGGTGAACATCCCGCTCTCGCCGTAGAGCTTGGAGATATCCATCACTTGCGGACCGACCGAGCCGTCGTAGATCGGGAAATCCCAGTTCTTGTTGCCGACGGTAATCGTGCCGGTTTTTTTCTCAGTAGGGGTTTTGGCGTCCATGGGTCGAGCCCTCGAATGTTCGGCTTGTAGTGGGATCAGTCTCTAGCCGGTCAGTGTGACGCCGGTTAAGGCGTGCAAGATTCCCGGGCACTTTTGGGTAGCCCAGCCAAGTGTGCACCGCAAGATAGTGCGCTGCAAGATCGAGCAAGATGCACGGCAGCCCGCTAAATAGGCATAACTAGGCTTTTCCACTATGTGGAAATTTATGGCGCGGTAACGGCCTGATCGCGCAACCGCGCCAGACTCTCGTCGCGGCCGAGGACCGCCAAAACATCGAATATGGGAGGCGAGGTGGTCCGCCCTGTCAGTGCTGCCCGCAACGGCTGCGCCACGGCGCCAAGCTTCTGGCCGGCGCGTTCGGCATAGGGTCGCACCACGGCCTCGACGCCGGTGGCGGTCCAGTCTGCAACTTTTTCCAGTTCAGGCAGCAGGGCGCCTAGCAAGGCCTTGGCGTCGGCGGTGAGCAGGGCCTTGGCCTGGTCGCTGATGTCCAGGGGACGGCTGGCCCACAGGAAGCGGGTGGCCTCGAACAACTCGACCAAAGTCTTAGCTCGCTCCTTGAGCCCCGGCATGGCGATGCGCATCTTCTCGCGCAGCGCCGGCGTCATCTTGCCGGCCAGTTCGTCGCCGCCGGCGATATGCGGCAGCAGCTTTTCGAGGTCGGCGATCAGCATCGCGTCGTCGGTGCTGCGAATATAATGGCCGTTGAGGTTTTCCAGCTTGGCGAAGTCGAAGCGCGCCGGCGACCGTCCAATCGCCGGCAGATCGAATGCCGCGATCATCTCCTCGGTCGAGAACATCTCCTGATCGCCATGGGCCCAACCGAGACGGACGAGATAGTTACGCATCGCGGCCGGCAAATAGCCCATGGCGCGATAGGCATCGACGCCGAGCGCGCCGTGCCGTTTAGACAGTTTCGATCCGTCCGGACCGTGAATCAGGGGGATGTGCGACATGCTCGGCACCCGCCAGCCCAGCGCCTCATAGATCTGCGTCTGGCGGGCGGCATTATTGAGGTGATCGTCGCCGCGGATGATGTGGGTGACGCCCATGTCGTGGTCGTCGACCACGACGGCCAGCATATAGGTCGGATTGCCGTCGGAGCGCAGCAGCACGAAATCGTCGAGGTTCTCGTTCTGCCAGACGACGCGGCCCTGGACCTGATCCTCAACCACGGTTTCGCCGATCTGCGGCGCCTTGAGGCGGATAACGGATTTGACGCCTTCCGGCGCGTCGGCGGCGTCGCGGTCGCGCCAGCGGCCATCATAAAGCTTGGCGCGGCCTTCCTTGCGGGCGGCCTCGCGCATCGTCGTGAGTTCCTCTGGCGAGGCGTAGCAGCGGTAGGCCTTGCCCTCGGCCAGCAGCTGTTCGGCGATCTGGCGGTGGCGCTCTGCGCGCGAGAACTGGAACACGATCTCGCCGTCCCAGGACAGGTCCAGCCAGGTCAGGCCCTCGATGATGGCGGCGATGGCGGCCGAGGTCGAACGTTCGCGGTCGGTGTCCTCGATTCGCAGCAGCATCTTGCCGCCGAATCGTTTGGCATAGAGCCAATTGAACAGCGCCGTGCGGGCGCCGCCGATATGGAGGAAGCCGGTAGGGGAAGGTGCAAAACGGGTGACGACAGGCTCGCTCATGGCGCGGCCTGTACCACAGTTGCGGGGATTGGAGTTAGCGTGATTGGCATTGAGCCTAGCGGCACATCATGGCATAGCCCGCTAGGTGCGGCGGGCGGGTTCGATTTGAGGTTTTAGAAGCATGACGAGCGACGATAAGGCAAGCGGCAATGCGAACGAGCCCGGCCTCGACTTCATTCGCGACATCGTCAAGTCCGACCTCGACGCCGGGCGCGCCGCGCAGGTCGTCACCCGCTTTCCGCCCGAGCCGAACGGCTACCTGCATATCGGCCACGCCAAGTCGATTTGCCTGAATTTCGGCATCGCCGAGGAGTTCGGCGGCCGCTGCCATTTGCGCTTCGACGATACCAATCCGGCCAAGGAAGAGCAGGAATACATCGACTCCATCCAGCGCGACGTGCGCTGGCTCGGTTTCGATTGGGGCAAGAACCTGTTTTACGCCTCGGACTATTTCGACCGGCTTTACGGCTGGGCCGAGGACCTGATTAAGGCCGGCAAGGCCTATGTCGACGACCAGAGTCAGGAGCAGATGCGGCTCGCCCGCGGCACGCTGACCGAGCCCGGCAAAAACTCGCCGTTCCGCGAGCGCTCGGTCGACGAAAATCTCGACCTGTTCGGCCGCATGAAAGCCGGTGAATTCCCCAACGGCGCACGCGTGCTGCGGGCCAAGATCGACATGACGTCGGGCAACATCAACCTGCGCGACCCGGTTCTCTACCGTATCGTCGACGCGCCGCATCCTCGCACCGGCACCACCTGGAAAATCTACCCGAGCTATGACTTCGCCCACGGCCAGTCCGACGCGATCGAGGGCATTACGCATTCGATCTGCACGCTGGAGTTCGAGGACCACCGGCCGCTTTATGACTGGTTCATCGCCAATCTCAGCGTGCCGTCGAAGCCTCATCAATACGAGATGGCGCGGCTCAACATCACGCACACGGTGTTGTCCAAGCGCGTGCTGACCGAACTGGTGCGCGGCAAGCACGTCGCGGGCTGGGACGATCCGCGCATGCCGACCATCGCCGGGTTTCGCCGCCGTGGCGTGCCGCCGGAAGCGATCCGCGATTTCATCAAGCGTATCGGCGTGGCGAAGGCCAACAGCGTCGTCGACGCCGGCATGTTCGAGTTCATTATCCGCGAAACGCTGAACAAGATCGCGTTGCGCCGCATGGCGGTGCTCCGCCCGATCAAGGTCGTGCTGGATAATTATCCCGAAGGCCAGTCGGAAGAACTCGATGCCGTCAATCATCCGGACGATGAGGCGGCGGGTTCGCGCAAGATCAAGTTCGGCCGCGAGCTCTACATCGAGCAGGAAGACTTCATGGAAGTCCCGGCGAAGAAATTCTTCCGTCTGTCGCCCGGCACTGAAGTGCGGCTGCGCTACGCCTACTTCATCAAGTGCACGCAGGTGATCAAGAACGCCGCCGGCGAAGTCACCGAACTGCGCTGCACCTACGATCCCGCAACCAAAGGCGGCAATGCGCCGGACGGCCGCAAGGTCAAGGCGACCATGCACTGGGTGTCGGCTGAGCATTCGCTGCCTGCCGAGGTGCGGATCTACAATCCGCTGTTCGCCGCGCCAGATCCGAGCGGCGCGGAGAATTTTGCGTCCGAGCTCAATCCGGAGTCGCTCGAAGTCCTGTCCGGCGCGCGGCTCGAGCCGGCCCTGCGTGACGCCAAAATCGAAACGCCGGTGCAGTTCGAGCGCCAAGGTTATTTCACATTGGATAAGGACGCGACGCCGGAAAAGCTGGTGTTCACCCGCACCACCGGCCTGCGCGATACCTTTGCCAAGGACGTGGCGAAAGAAGCCGCCGGCGCGAAGGCGGCTCGCTAACCCGTCGTCCTGCACAGAACGCCGCTCTTATAATCCGTCATCCTGAGGTGCGAGGCCATATGGCCGAGCCTCGACGGATGAACGGCCACGGCCGGGCCGTCGCCCTTCGAGGCGCGCAAGTGCGCGCACCTCAGGGTGACGGATTGTGCGCGTTCACAACTGTTCTCCTAGCCACAACCTGTGGCTGCGATAACGTGAGGGCAGGTTGCGTTGGCGTCAGGGGGCGCCGCGTGATGGCCCTCAACCAGAAACCGCAAGCCAAAACCTGGGATTGGGACGCCGCGCGGCGGCATGCAGGGCTCGTTGCGCCAGCAGTGCTCGCCGACCGGTTAGGGCCGCTGCGCGCGCTGCTGGGGCAATGGGCGGTGGCCGAGGTCGCACCCGGACGGCTGGTGCCGTGGATCGCGGTGGCTTTCGGTTTCGGCATCGTCGGTTACTTCACGGCAGATCGCGAGCCGGCGGTTTGGGCAGTGGTGCTCGCAGCCGCAATTTCAATTGTTGTTGCCTACACCGCGCGGATGCGGCCGGTTGGATTTCCCGTGGCGCTGGGCATCGCCGCAACGGCGACCGGCTTTGCGATCGCGACCGTGCAGACCGCGCGCATCGCACATCCGGTGCTGCAAACGACGATCGCGAGCGCGACGCTCAGCGGCTTCGTCGAAATCCGCGAAGAGCGCGAGCGCAGCGACCGCATCGTCGTGCAAGTGCATAAGTTCAACGCCGCGCAGCGCGTCGCGGAAATTCCCGAGCGTGTGCGCGTCGCGGTGCGTAAAGGAACCGCGCCGGCGGTCGGCAGCTTCGTCGAACTGAAAGCGCATCTGTCGCCGCCATTGCCGCCGCTGCGGTCCGGCGGTTACGACTTCGCCCGCGACATGTATTTCCAGCGCATCGGCGCATCGGGTTACGCGCTCGGCAAAATCCAGGTCGTGACGCCGCCGGTCGCGGCCGGCTTCTGGCTGCGCTACGCCGCTGTGATCGACGGCATGCGCGAAGGCATCGACAAGCGTATTCGCGCCGTGGTGCCGGGCGATCACGGCTCGATCGCGTCGGCGCTGATCACGGGAAAACGCGATGCGATTTCGACGCCGGTCAATGACGCGATGTACATCTCAAGTCTGGCGCATGTGCTGTCGATCTCCGGCTATCACATGGCGGTGGTGGCCGGCATCGTGTTCTTCTTCATTCGGGCCGGTCTTGCGTTGGTGCCGTCGCTGGCGATCCAATATCCGATCAAGAAGTGGGCGGCGTTCGGCGCGCTGATCGCCGCCGCGTTCTATCTGCTGCTGTCCGGCGCCGAAGTCGCGACACAACGCTCCTTCATCATGATCGCGATCGTGCTGACCGGCGTCATGCTCGACCGGCCCGGTATTATGGCGCAAACGCCACAAGGCTAGAAAAAATGAGAGAGGCCGCCAACTAAGGCGGCCTCTGGATTAGCTATTTAGGCTTCTTAGCGCAGGCATTTGCCGAGCAGTTTTTAACGTCACATGCGTAGTTCGCCTTATTGGGCTTGTTTGGGCATGTTCCTGATTGGCAATACCCGCCGTTGGGACATGACCTTGCGGCGAAGGCTTCGCTAGCCGCTCCCATTGGAAGTAGCAGCCCAAGCATAATGAGAATGATTTTCTGTGACATGGCGCTCCCCGACAGCGGATGCATAAGTGCCGTCCGCTCATTGTGGTTTGATGATAGTTCAACCTATGAATGAGTCTAGACCGAAGACCGTTCGTTCCACTCAAATCAGGGCCGACCAACGGCGAGCCTCGCGCTTGCCCGTCGATTTAATCGCTTTCCCATCATAGCGCCCCAGCGTGACGTGAACGGCGTTCCGCATGTCCTTCAAATCCGCCGGGGTCGGACTGGCTACGCCACGCTTCGCCAGCATCCGCTTCACGATTTCGGTCTGCGATAGCGGCGTCTCGGCCTCGCGTAAAACGCCCAAGGCTGCCAGAAATATCTCGCCGCGATGAAACCAAGGATTTGGCTTGTAGGGTTTCTTGGGCCGTATCGTCGATATATCGAAACCGGGCGATACGATTTCGATGACCGCCCGAACATGGGCGACGTTCTTTTTGGTCCGCTTCAATTCGCCGTCAAGCTGGCGATGCAGCTTGATAAGGCCATACATCAACGGGCTATGCGTCATGGCGTTGCCAGTAGCCGGTGAACTCTTTCGACTTGCCGCTTTTCACGGCCAAGCCAGCCAGACGGCTGGCCTGTTCGCCGTTGCTGACACGACGGCAATCCTCGCGCCATGAAGCTTCTTGCGCGTAGCGGAGCAGATACTGGCCAGCGATATGATGATGGTGACCGATTTCGGCGCGGCGCATGCGGCTGAAAAATTCTTCCGCCCAATTCGTGCAAGCGCCGTCCATCGAATAGGCTTCTTCGTGGTTCACGCGCTTCATTTCAAACTTGGCGTGCAGCGGGTCCCAACCGGCGGCGGAGTCGGCATTGACGACCGTGCCCTTGGCGACATGCGCCTTAATGAACTCGATTGCCTGAGCCTCAGTCTTGAACACCGCCGGGATTGAATTGCCGTTGCGCTCGCGGATGATAACGACCGCTTTGCGCTTGCCGTTCTGGTTCTCGTGCAAGCGGCGGTCTCGGCGATATTCCTTCCGGTTGGCTGGCTTCACGTAGCCGCCGAAATAGCCGCCATCGACTTCCGCGACCTTGCCTTCGCCGCCGACCGTCCGGCCTTTCAATTCGGCTGCCATCGCTTCCCGCAGCTTGTGCAGGAGGACGAAGGCGCACTTGTAGGAAACGTTCAGATCGCGGCTGAGCGCGAGCGCGGACTTGCCCTTCACCTCATTGCAAAAGATCGCAATGGCCGCGAGGTAGGCCCGCAGAGGCAGTTTGTGGCTGGCAAATAGGGTGCCGGAGGTGATGGTGAAATCCTTCACGCAGGCCCGGCAGCGGAAGCGCGGCGCACCTTTCAGGCGGCGGCAATCGTAGGCGTCAACGCCGCCACAATGCGGGCAAACCGGCTCGCCATCGGTATCGGCCCAACGAACCCGGCGGAAGGCCATTTCGGCGTCCGCGTCCTTCATCGTGAAGATCGACGCCAGAGAGAGGGTCTTGGCGGCTTTGGAAAGGAGGAAGTGCTGGGCCATCTGGGTACCTATCGTTTCTGATAGCTATCATATGTGATAGGTCGCGGGCTTGTCAACACCAAACTATCAGATATGATAGCTCCCAGAGTCGAGAGGAGAACACAATGCGAGCTTGTCCCATCTGCAAGGCGGGGAGCGTTGAAATCGAACCCGGTTTTTTTGACGGAATATCTCTGCGGTGTCCGAACCACGGGGATTTTGGCATCTCTGACACGGCTTTAACTACGCGCGTGAATGCTAGTCAGGAGCAATGGGCAGCAGCCTTTAAGGCGGCGTCTGATCGCGCGGTCCCAAATAGCCGTCCCAAAATCCTCGATAGCGATTTTTAGGAGCATTGATGGTCGCCTCCGAAGCAGAATGGGCCGAACGCGCTGCCGCATTCCTGAAGCACAAGCTGCGGGAGGGCGAAGTCACCTATGCCGAGTTAGCAAAACGTCTCAAAAAGCACGGGTTTAAAGCCGAAACAGAAGCCAGCATCACAAATAAGCTTGCACGCGGGACGTTCCCGGCAACGTTTTTTCTAGCCTGCCTTGCGGCCCT
>CAISIV010000129.1 GCA_903885555.1 uncultured Hyphomicrobiales bacterium | reverse complement strand
TTCAAGCTGCCGCCCGGCGGCATTGTCGGCGTCATCGGCCCGAACGGCGCCGGCAAGACCACGCTGTTCCGCATGATCACCGGCCAGGACAAGCCGGACAAAGGCACCATCAAGATCGGGGAGTCGGTCGCTCTCGGCTACGTCGATCAGTCGCGCGACGCGCTCGACGGCAAGAAGAACGTCTGGGAGGAAATCTCCGAAGGCAACGACATCATGCTGGTCGGCAAGAAGGAAGTGAACTCGCGCGCTTACGTTTCGCTGTTCAACTTCAAGGGCGCGGACCAGCAGAAGAAGGTCGGCACACTCTCAGGTGGCGAGCGCAACCGCGTGCATCTCGCCAAAATGCTGCGCAAGGGCGCCAATCTGCTGCTGCTCGACGAACCGACCAATGATCTCGACGTCGATACGCTGCGTGCGCTCGAAGAGGCGCTCGAGGATTTTGCCGGCTGCGCCGTCATCATCAGCCATGACCGCTGGTTCCTCGACCGTATCGCCACCCATATTCTGGCGTTCGAAGGCGACAGCCATGTCGAGTGGTTCGAGGGCAACTTCCAGGACTACGAGAAGGACAAGATGCGCCGGCTCGGCCAGGACAGCATCATCCCGCACCGGCTGAAGTATAAGAAGTTCAGCCGGTAGCTTAGGCGACGATTCAATCGCATTCAGACATCCTCGCCAAAAGCGGGGATGTTTCGTTTTGCGCGCAGCGATCGCGCATTAAGGTCTCGTTTCCTCTAAATCTTCATCTCCAATTTACCGTCCTCTATCCGTTCTCTGATTCGCGGATGTTGCCCGAACGTTCGTGTTTTTCGCCGATGGTGTGCCGCGCATGAGACGCGTCACCATATCTGGCGGGTAAAACGCCATCACGTGTGCGAATCAGTTTTCGTCTGTGATGAAGAAGGATGATGCGGCGTCTGCTGCTACAGCCCGCTGGGCGAATTCGCACGCAGCTCAGGCTCCAGCGCCGACCACTCGGCGCCGGATCGCGGCAGACGCAAGCCGCCGAGCAGCCCGCGCACACTGAACATCATCAGCGTTTCGTGGTGCTTCATGCCTTTGCCGCCTTTGACCAGGCCGAGGTCGCGGACGAGGCACAATGTACCGTCGCTCATGCGGGCCAGCTGGGCATCCCTGAAGTAACGTCTCACGCGCGAAATCATTGTCGCAGGAATGCAGCGCCGGGTGATTCGGTCAATTCTTGACGCCGGCGATTCTCTTCGCCTGTGCAACGATTGATGCGCGACAGATCGTGTTCGCATGATGAAATTGCTGCGCATTAATGTCGCGCGGTCCTCGTCTCTTAATCTCCAATTTACCGTCCACTGTCCGTTCTCTGATTCGCGGATGTTGCCCGAACGTTCGTGTTTTTCGCTGATGGTGTGTTGCCGTTGCGATGCGCGACCAGATGTAGCGGCACGCGCCATCATTCGCCATGGCGAATCACCTATAAATCGCGCATTGCGATTCGCGGGCACGTCACTGCCGCGCCGCACAAAAGGATAATTGCCATGTCGATGGGTGCCGACGATCCGGTCCCGCCCCCGGGCTTCAAAGGACTCCGGCCGCTGCCGCAACTCATCTTCAGCGCGCGCTGGCTGCAATTGCCGCTCTATCTCGGCCTGATCGTGGCGCAATGCGTCTACGTGGTGCTGTTTCTCAAGGAGCTGTGGCACCTCGTGCTCGGCGCCATGAAGTTCACCGAGCAGGAGATCATGCTGGTCGTGCTCGGCCTGATCGACGTGGTGATGATCTCGAACCTGCTGATCATGGTCATCGTCGGCGGCTATGAGACCTTCGTGTCGCGGCTGGAGCTGGAAAAGCATCCCGACCAGCCGGAATGGCTGTCCCACGTCAATGCCAGCGTCTTGAAGATCAAGCTGGCGATGGCCATCATCGGCATCTCGTCGATCCACCTGTTGCGGACCTTCATCTATGCCGGATCGCTTGGAAAAGACGGCGGCATCTATACCGAAACCGGTGTCATGTGGCAGGCGATCATCCATGGCCTCTTTATTCTGTCCGCCATTGGCGTTGCGCTGGTCGAACGCATGGGCCAGTCGGGCTACGACAAGCCGAAGCACCATTAGGGCTTTGCGAAGGCTCGCCATCGCTTGTGCGTTTGCGCTGCTGATGCCGGCGCATGCGCGCGCCGATGTTGCGTTCGACAGATGGCTGCAAAGCCAGTGGCCCGCGGCGCAGCAGCTCGGCATTTCGCGCAACGTGTTCGAGGCAGCGATTCGCGGGCTCGAGCCGGATCTGTCGCTGCCCGATCTCGTCATTTCGGGCCAGCCGGAGAAGGCGCCGCCCGGTCAGCCGGAATTCGTGCAGACGCCGGCGCAATATTTGCGCGAGAGCACGTTCGACAGATTGGCCACGCGCGGCAAACAGTTGGCTGTGCAATATCGCGATACGCTGGCTCGCATCGAGAAAGAGATCGGCGTGCCCGGCAATGTCGTGCTGGCGATCTGGGCGCGCGAAACCGACTACGGCGGCTATCAGTTGCCGCTCGATGCGATCCGCACATTGGCGACGCAGGGCTATACCGGCAAGCGCAAGGATTTCTTCCAGAACGAATTTCTCTACGCGCTCAAGATGATCCAGGACGG
The DNA here is from genome assembly GCA_903885555.1 of uncultured Hyphomicrobiales bacterium. GTDB lineage: Bacteria > Pseudomonadota > Alphaproteobacteria > Rhizobiales > Xanthobacteraceae > Pseudolabrys. Next base: position 15,609 of record CAISIV010000129.1, on the reverse strand, counting down.
CGCGCCGCGCGCCGATATGCGCTCGTCCTGGGGCGGGGCGCTGGGGCTGACGCAGTTCCTGCCGTCGGAGTTCTATAAATACGGCACCGATTTCGACGGCGATGGCCGTGCCGATAATTTCCGTTCGGTACCCGACGCGCTGGCGTCGGCGGCCAAGCAGCTTGCCGGTAAAGGCTGGCAGAGAGGTGAACGCTGGGCCTACGAAGTCCGCGCACCGCAGACTGCGGATTGCTCGATCGGCGTGCCGGAAGTGACGATGCCGATCGGCGAGTGGCTCAAACGCGGATTCGTGCCGGCTGGCGGTCGCGCCATCAGCACCGCGGAGCAGGCGATCCCTGCGTCTCTGCTACAGCCTGAAGGCAGCTACGGCCCGTCGTTCCTGACGCCGAAGAACTACTACGTCATCAAGGACTACAATTTCTCGGATCTCTATGTGCTGTTCGTCGGCCATCTGAGCGACCGCATCGCCGGCGCGAAAGCGTTCGAGACGCCGTGGAGCAAGAACGCGCAGCTCAAGACGACAGAGGTCGAGACCATGCAGCAGCGGCTGACGTCGCTCGGGCTGTACAAGGACAAGATCGACGGCAAGGCCGGGATGCTGACCCGGGCGGCGCTGGGGGCCTACCAAAAGAAGAACGGCCTCAAGGTCGACTGCTGGCCGACCGCAGCGGTGCTGGAGCATATGAGACGCTAAAGAATTGCGCCGCTCAAAACGCAAACGCCGCGGCCACCGGCCGCGGCGCGCACAAAATTCAGATCAGACTACGGGCAGACGAAACGCGGGCGGCTCCAGCCGACCACGTTGCCGTAACCGTCACGCACCGGGCGGCGGGCCCAGTAGCCGCCGGGGCAGTCGGTGGGATAGCGGGCGCGGTAGCCGTCATAGACGACGTAACCCGGCTCCGGGCCGTAGTAGCGCGGACCGCTGTTGGCGATTGCGCCGCCGATAATCGCGCCGGCGGCGAGGCCGCCGATGATGCCGGCACCGACGCCACAGCCGTGGCAGCGGGCTTCGGCCGTATTCGGCGTACCGATCATGCCGACGGCAAGTGTCGCAGCCGCTGCGATCGCAAGTATGGCCTTCTTCATTGGATAGCTCTCCAGGTCAGGTCGGCCGGGGCCGACCGCAGGGTTTACGACGATAGTTTACCGCCAATCCCCAGTATTACGAAAGAGGCAGTGGTAATATGTCGGAAATTTGATGGATTAGGTTCAAAGCTTTTGACGAAAAAACCCGGGTTCTTTGTAGAACCCGGGTTTCGTTCGTTTAGACCGTTAGCCGGCTTAGCTGCAGACGCGGACGCGCTGCAGGCGCCAGCCGTAGCCATCCCAGACTCGCTGGCGGGTCCAGTAGCAAGGCGAACCGTAGTACGCCGGTCCCGGGCCGTAGGCGTAAGCCGGGCCGCCGTAATAGCCGTAGCCGTTCGAAGCGATGCCGCCGATGATCGCGCCGGCGGCGAGACCGCCGATGATGCCGGCGGCGATGCGTCCGCCACGCGCTTCGGCAGGCTGCGGGGCGGCAACAGCCGCGACGGCAAGCGTGCCGGCAACGGCAAGAGCAGTGAGTGTCTTGGTGATCATGGTGGAGCCTTTCTCCAATGACAGGTCGTAAGCATTGAACGGCCGGTCGGTGCATTTCCTGCGCTTAACGTCCGCAGAGATAACGTCTTGCTTGCAGATCAGGTTCCGCTTTCGGCGGTGAATGCACGATGAATAGCCTGCTATTGCAGGCTTTTTGACGCTTCGTGCGGGTTAAATTTTGGCAATGAATACGGTAAATCGGGCGGCGTTTGTGGCGGCATTGCGGCGCCGGCATTGCGCGTTTTACAGCCGCCGCTTTTTGTTTTTCTTGTTCTGCTTTTTCTTTTTCGCTTTGGTCTTGCTCTTGCGGCGCGGGATGGCACTGCGTCCGACGCTTTTGAGAAACAGTTTTTCCAGCGGATAGAACAGCCGCCGCACCGCGGCTTTGAGCGGCAGCCATTCGACCGCGGCGATGTCCTTCATCAGGTCGTGGCTTGGCCGCACCGCCGCCTGCATGCGCCAGAACTGCACGACCTTCGGCCGGCCCTGCGCCCGATAGGTGATGGCGCCAAGGAATTCGCGGACCTTCACGCGATGGCCGGTTTCCTCGACCACTTCGCGGCGGGCGCCGACCACGGCGCGTTCGGTGCGCTTGAGCTTGCCGCGCGGCAAGACCCAGCGATCGTCTTTGCTGCGCTGCACGATAGCAATCAGCGGCCGCGCTCCCTTGCGCACCACGATGCCGCCCGCTGCCTGAATGATTTTACCTGCCAAGACTCATCCGCCCTTAGGAGAATCGTCTAGCAAAACCATGTCACTGATGCGACGCGCCACCCAAGCGGAGCCGGGGATAAGTCGGGACGGGCGTCATCGCCCGGATTCCTTAAGGCTTCGGGGGGGGGCCTCTCCCCTGCCTTTGCGGGGACGGCGAGTGGAGGGTGCGGATATCGGCCCTTACCGCATCAGCATCATGGCCGTGACCATCAGCGCCACCATCACCACGCCCATGACAGCCATGTGCATCGGGCTTGAGATCATCTGGCGCAGTATGGCGAAGCGGGTGCCTTCCGGCATAAGCGCCATGCCGCATTCAGGGCATTTGCCCGGGCCCGATTGGCGGACGTTCTTGTGCATAGGACAGATGTAGACCCGTCCGCTTGCCGCTGTTGGCGTGCTCATGGCGTCGGCCTCATGCCTCAAGCGTGCGCCGGCGCTCTTCGTATTCGCGTCCGTCGATTTCACCGCGGGCGAAGCGCTCTTTCAGAATTCGCGCCGCGGAATCGCCACGGTCACCGCCGTGACGGCGCATCATGAAGAACATCATGCCGAAGCATGCGGCCATCATCAGGATCATGAAGATCGGCCCCCAGAACATCCAGGGTCCAGGCCCGTAGTCGTTCCACCACATCATGGCAGCCTCCTATGGATACCCCATGCTGCGCGCAACGTGCGATATGCACGTTGATATGGATCAACAGGTTTAGTTGAACTTCAGCCCGGCTTCCTTGGCGATCTTCAAATTGAGATCGATCTCGCGCTGGTTCATCGCATCCATTTCCGAAGGCGTCATTGGCTGCGGCTCGACGCCTTGCAACGCGAGCTTGGCCTGCACGTCCGGAAGGTTGATCGCCTTGGTCACTTCGGCATTGAGCCGGTTGACGATTTCCTTTGGCGTCTTCACCGGCACCAGCAGGCCGGTCCAGTAGTTGTAGTCGGAATTGGCGTAGCCGGCTTCGACCGTGGTCGGAATATCCGGCAGCGATGGCGAGCGCTTTGCCGAACTCACCGCCAGTGCCTGCAACTGTTTGTTCTGGACGAAAGGCAGCCCGGATGAAATGCCGATGAAAACGAAATCGAGGCGCCCGGTCATGACTTCGGTGAGCGTCTCCGGTCCGCCGCGGAACGGCACGTGCGTGCCCTTGAATCCGGCGCTGACGCGGAAGCGTTCGGCGGCCCAGTGCGTGGCGCTGCCGACACCGGCGGAGCCGTAGGTGAGGTTGCCTTCCTTGGCCTTGGCGACGAAGTCGGCCAGCGACTTGTAGCCCTTCGATGGATTGACCATCAGCACGTTCGGCACGGTGCCGAAACTGGCGACGCAGGAAAAATCCTTGGCGGCGTCATAAGACAAATTGGGGTAGGCCGCAGGCGCGCCGGAATGCGCGGCGGCGTTGATCAGCAGGTTGTAGCCATCGGCGTCGCCCTTGGCGATCACCGCGGTGCCCAGGCTGCCGCCGGCGCCGCCGCGATTTTCGATCACGATGGTCTGGCCGAGCTGGCGCGACAGCGGGTCCATCACGATGCGGCCGATGATATCGATGGTCGAGCCGGGGGTGAAAGGCACCATGGCGCGGATGGCCTTTTCCTTCGGCCAGGGCTCGGCGGCGAAGGCAAAGCGCGGTAGCGCGGGTGCGGCCAAAGTGGCGGCAGACAAAGTGAGAAAGCGGCGGCGGTTGCCGGTCATCATGTGAATCCTCCCGAATAATTCGTGCGCTCTTTGTGGTGCGGCGCAACTTGTTGGCTTGTGCGTTGCCCATCATGCCATGGCCTTGCGGGCGATGCCTCTGTTTTCTGATATTGCCGGGGACCTTTCCCGCCAATCCATGATAGGTTTCCAAGCAGTTCAGACGGCGATTATGACCTGCTGAAAACCAACGGTCCGGGCCGAATTCCTGGACCGGCAAGTGAACGAGTAGACAAGTAAAAAGGAAACGAAATGGCGACCATTACCTGGGATCACATTCACCTGCGCACCGCCGATCCGGAAGCGACCGTGACGTGGTTCGAAAAAATGCTGGGCGCGGAGATCATCCGCAGCAACCAGAACGGCAAGCCGCGCATCGACATGAAGCTCGGTGGCGCCAACATCTTCATCGCGCCGGTGGCGGCGGGCGACAAGGTCAATCCGGCGCCGCAGGTGCCGTACCAGGGCCTCGATCATTTCGGTCTGCTGGTGTCGGACATCGACGAGATCGCCGCCGACCTGAAGAAGAAAGGCGTGCAGTTCACCAAGGAGCCGCATAGCCCGCGTCCCGGCGTCAAGATCTGCTTCATCCGCGGTCCGCAGGACGTCTCGATCGAATTGCTCGACCGCAATCCGAAATACACCTGAGTTCCGACGTTCGCGATACGGCGCCGGCATCAAGCCGGCGCCGAAAAAAATCCAGGGAGACTACCGTGAAAAAAATTTACCTCGCGGCCGCGATCGCGGCTGTGTTGATGGTTGGGCAAATCATCGGGCCTGCAAACGCGCAGACCAAGACGCTGCGCGAGATGATCGTCGGCACCTGGATCTTCGGCGTTGCCGAAGTGCTGGCGCCCGACGGCAAGAAATCGTTTCCGTTCGGCGAGACACCCAAGGGCATGTTGATCTTCACACCCGACGGCTACTTCTCGCAGGTGCACGTGGCGAGCGACGTGCCGAAGATCGCCAGCAACAATCGCCTGACCGGCACCGCGGAAGAATATGCCGCGATCATGAAGCGCAGCATTTCCGTCTTCGGAAAATATTCGGTCAACGAAGAAAAGAAGACCGTCACCTTCAATATCGTCTCGGCAAGCTTCCCGAACTGGGAGGGCGAGGCGCAGGAGCGCACCATCGACAAGCTGACCGCCGATGAATTCGTCAACACCAACCCGAACGTCGCGGGCGGCCGCGGCAAGGCGTCGAACTACTACAAGCGGGCGAAATAAGAATTGCGCGCCAAGTAGGGGCGGGCGAGTTCCAAACATGCGCTCGCGGCATCTGACCGCGGCGCATTTCCATCATCATTTCCTTGGGACAAGAACGGTGTAAGGTTGTCTTGGCCTGCGGGCCTGCCTAGATGGTTCCCGACGGGGCAGTTCAAGGACGTTGCATGCGGTTTGCGAAGCTTGTTGCTGGTGTTGCGTTCGGTGCGGCCGGTATCATGGCGGCACAGGCATCCGGCCCCGACGAGAAGTTCGAGAAGGCTTTGCTCAAGCTCGATCCGTCCGTCCGGCTTGAGCAGCTGTGCGATTACACCGCGCTCAAGCAGATCCGCGCCGACCACAAGGATTTCCGCCCCGATCGTGCGGTTGCCAGCGCCATGGCGGAACCCTTGGTCAAGCAGGATACCGTCGAGGCCAAGGCCGGCGCGTTCCGCAGCCGCAAGAAGTGGTACACAATGACCTATACGTGCACCGCCACGCCCGATCACATGAAGGTGGTCGAGTTCAAATATGCCATCGGCGACGAGATCCCGGTCACCAAATGGGCCGGTTACGGCCTTTGGGATTGAGTTTGAGCCATTTCAGGCTTGAAAACGCCCGAAAACACCCCAAATCAATCCGGTAAACCGCGACCGTCCGTGCTAAAAGACGGTGGATGACCCGGCGTACCACCGATTCGCGGCAACTGGCCGAAATGGCCTTCAAGAAGGCCACCGCCAAGCCCGCGGAAATTATACCGAAAGCACCGTCGATTCCCGGCGCCAAGGAACTTGTGTCGCTTCGGATCGATCGCGACGTGCTCGATTACTTCCAAGACGGCGGCCCGGGCTGGCAAGAGCGTATCAACGACGCGCTTCGTGTTGCTGCCGGCAAATAACGCGGACGTTTCCGCGGCGCTACCTGATTTTCAATCATTTGTACCAATGGAGATTACATTGGCCGACGACAACAAGAAGAACGCTGCGAATAATCAATTCAAGAAGCTGCGCCAGGCCGAGGAAGGCAAGCGCGCGATGACCGAATACGAAAACAGCGCGATCGCCAACCGCGCCAAGACCGCGCGTCTCCGCGCGCTGCGCCTGGCGCGGGACGCGCAGGAAGCTGCCGAGCTTGCAGCCAATCCGCCGCCGCCGAAGAAAAAGAAAACGGCGAAGAAAAAAGAAGAACCCGCCGAGGGCTAGCTCGTCATTTTCGGCGCGGCTTCGGCCTGCATCATCGCGGCCGTCGCGCCGACGATCACGGCGACGGCCAGACACCAGAAGCCGATCAGCCAGTAGAGCGCCGCCGACATCGCGCAGCCGGCGGCGAAATATAAAATACTCAGCGACAGCCGTCCGAAGCGGGTGCGGATCGCAGCGGCATTGTCCGGGTCGGCGCCGCTGATCAGATCGACCGCATCGATGGTGGCCTGCGTGGTCGAGCCGGTCATCAGCGTGGTCGGCGGCAAATTCGACAGATGCACGCGCTGCACGGCATTCTGCAACGCCATCGCGGATATGCCGGCAAAACCGGTGGCCAGCGCCGCCGCGCTGTCGGGGTTCGGGAACGGGCCGAAGATCACCGCCAGCGCAAAGAACGCAATCAACAATCCGACTTCGACGGCGAGCAGGATGCGCAGCACCGGCAGCTTGCGCGCGCGCAACGCGGCGCCGGCGAGGCGGCCCAGCGCGATGGCGATAATGAACACCGGCAGCGCCAGCACTTTGCCGATGATGCCGTGCGTGCCCATCACCAGCGCCGCGCCGAGCGTGACGAAGTTGCCGGTGACGTGTGCGGTGAACAGACCGGCAAGGCCGAGGAAGCCCGCTGTATCGACAAAGCCGCCGTTGAACGACAACAGCGCCGCGATCGCCGCTGGGCCGCCGAACTTTTTCATGCGGCTGGCGCCAATTGCTTGGTCTGTTCGGCGAGCGCCTGCTTGACGGAGGCGCGTTCCGACATGCGCTGGCGGTGTTCGACAACGCGCGGCAGCTTCGCCAGATCGGCCTTGTCGCCGTCCAGCCAGGTCGACAGCGTGTAGAGATAAGGGTCGCCGACGGTGTAATCGGCGCCCATCACCCACGGGCCCTTCAGCATGCCGTGTTCGATCAACTCGAAACATTGCGTGACCGAGGAGGGCACGCGGCGCTGCATCGCTTCGATCGCCGCCGTCTCGGAGGCATCGACCCAGCGCGCGCCGCGCCGCAGATGGGCATGCGCGACGTGGCAGGTCGAACACAGATAGCTGTTGAATTCCTGCACGCGCGCGAAGGCGAAGGGGTCGTTGACCGGCGCGAGCTTGGCGGCCGGAAAAGTCTGCGCGATATAGGCGAGAATGGCGGGCGTCTCGGTGATCACGCCCTGTGCGGTGACGAGCGCGGGGACGCGGCCTTTCGGATTGATGGCGAGGTATTCGGGTTTGAACTGATCCTGCTTGGTGAAGTCAATCCGCACCGCTTCGAACTCAGCGCCGGCGTCGATCAAGGCGATGTGCGATGCCAGCGCGCAACTGCCGGGTGAATAATAGAATTTGAGCATCGAATCCTCCCTATGCATCGTCAGCGTTTGCGGAACGGCCAGTCGATCACTTGTCCGGCGAACAACACGGCCCAGACGATCACCGGCTACAGCGCCAGTCTTGGGCCATGATACCACCAACTCGACGGCAGTCCTGCAAGGTCGACGCCATCGATGGCGTGCCTGATGTTGGCCGGCCAGACGCAGACCGTATAGAGCGCCAGCGCGATCGCCGCGGGCGTGCGCAGCGGCCGTGACAACAACGCCAGTGCGCCGGCGAATTCCAGCAATCCGGTGATGAAGATGATCTGCGGCGCGAAGGGCACCCAGTCCGGCGTGATCGACAGCAGCTTTTCCGGCACGGTGAGGTGCGCGTAGCTGGCGGCGGCGAAGAATGCCGCCAGCAGCCAGCGCATGATGAGGCGCGTCATTTGCAGACGCTCCTCACCATGTGGCCGACCGTGGATCAGCTCTTGTCCTTGATCGTGGTGTTTGGGCGATCGCTGCCGCTGGCGGTCTCAGTGTGCCACTTACCCTTGGCGTCTTCGAACTGGATCTGCGCGGTCTCGCCCGGCACGCGCTGCTCGGCGGCGGCATGCTTGGCGGCCTTCAGCGCCGCCGCGTGGGTCGGGAAGGGTTCCGAAAATACGCCGTCGACCTTGTAGGCCCATCCGCCATCGTGCTCGACGATTTCATAGGTGACTTCGGTCATGTTGAGACCTTTGGGAATACCTTCGGTTTGCCTTCGGTTCCGGCCATCAACGTACTGCGCTGCGGAATGGTTGCACAGCAAAAACCGGCAAGGCCGAAAGCCCTATGATTTTCCGGGGGCTGTGCAAGAATGAGCCCAAGGGCAGTCTTAATGACCCGAGGGAGGATTCATATGACCATTGGACGGCGTAGCTTTATCAAGGGTGCGGGCGGTTTTGCGCTGGCCAGCGGTGTGGGTCTGGCGGCTCCGGCCATCGCGCAGGAAAAATGGCCCAACAAGCCGATCCGTTTCATCGTGCCTTTGGCCCCGGGTGGCGCCATTGATTTCGTGGCGCGGCAATGCGGCCAGATTCTTTCCAACAACCTCGGCCAGCAGATCGTCGTCGAAAATCGCACCGGCGCGGGCGGCACGCTTGGCATGGACTCGGCGATGCGCAGCGCGCCGGACGGCTATACCTTTCTCATCACCAACGACAACGCGGCCAGCGCGCCGCATATTCTCAAGCTCAGCTACGATTACACCAAGGTGCTGATGCCGGTGATCGACATCGGGCATCAGCCGCAGGTGTTTGCGGTGCATCCGACGCTCGGCGTCAACTCGGTCAAGGAATATGTCGAGAACGCCAAGGCACATCCGGGCGTCGGCTTCGCCTCCTCGGGCGTCGGCTCGAACCAGCACGTGATCGGCGAATGGTTCGCCAAGGAGGCCGGCATCAAGATGGAGCACGTGCCCTATCGCGGCGCCGGTCAGGCTGTGACCGATCTGCTTGCCGGACATGTTAAGTCGGCCTTCCTCGGACCGACCGCGCTGATCAATCATCATCGCGCGGGCGCCATCAAGATCATCGCGCAGACCTCGGGCAAACGCGCGCCGACCTTGACCGACATACCAACTCTGGAAGAGTCCGGCTACAAAGGTCTGGTGCTGGAAGCCTGGTACGCGGCTTTCGCACCGGCCGGCACGCCGCCGGACATCATCAAGCAGATGAACGCCGCGGTGCAGCAGGCACTGGCCGATCCGAAGCTGCTGGAGAACTTCACCAAAGGTTCGCTGGAAGCGATCGGCGGTACGCCCGAGGCGCTCGGTAAACTGGCGCAGGCGGATTCAGAAAAATACGCGCGGCTGGTGAAAGAGCTCAACATCACCGCCGGCGCCGGCTGACCGTGGGAACAATCGAACGGCGCGGCTTTATCGCAGGCGTGGGCAGTCTGGCTTTGGCGGCCGGACTGCTGCCCGCGTCGGCGCAAGCCGCGTGGCCAAACCGGCCGGTGCGTTTCGTCGTGCCGCTGGCGCCCGGCGGCGCGATGGATTTCGCCGCGCGGCAATGCAGCACTGTGCTGTCGCGCGTGCTCGGCCAGCAGGTCTTTATCGAAAACCGCACCGGCGCCGGCGGCACCATCGGCATGGATATGGCGATGAAAGCCGCGCCGGACGGCTATACGTTTCTCTTCACCAACGATAACGCCGCGATCGCGCCGCACATTCTCAATCTCGCCTACGACTACACCAAGGAATTGCCGCCGGTCAGCCTGATCACGCGGCAGCCGATTGCCTTCGCGGTACATCCCTCGCTCGGCGTCAAATCGATTGCCGAACTGGTGGCCTACGTGAAAAAGAATCCGAAACTCGGTTTCGCGTCGTCGGGCGTCGGCTCCAACCAGCACGTTATCGGCGCGTGGTTTGCGCGCGAAGCCGGCATCGACCTCGAGCACGTGCCGTATCGCGGCGCCGGGCAGGCGGTGACCGATCTGCTTGCCGGCCATGTGAAGCTCGGCATTCTCGGGCCGTCCGCGGTAACGCCGCATGCCAATGCCGGCACGCTGACGCTTATTGCTCAAACGGGTGAACAACGCGCCAAGGCTTTGGCCAATGTCCCGACTTTGCTGGAAGCCGGCTACAAAGGCATGGTGCTGGAATCTTGGTTCGGCGTATTCGCGCCGCAAGGCACGCCGGCCGCCATCATCAAGGCGCTCAACGCCGCGATCGAGACCGCGCTGGCCGATGCAAGCTTGCGCGAGAACTTCACCAAGAATTCGCTGGAAGCGATGGGTGGTGCGCCGGAAGCGCTCGGCACGCTGGCGCAGGCGGATTCGGAAAAATACGCGCGGCTGGTGAAAGAATTGAAGATAACCGCGGGCGCGGGCTAAAGCCCGCGCTGCTTCTTCAGCCGGTCGATGTATTCCTCGATATCGGACGGCAGCGTTTTCAGGCCGGCCTGTCCGGCTTGCGACAGCATCGGGCGCAGTGTCGAGCCGGTGAGGAAGGCTGGTTCGCGGCCGGCCGGAATGATGCGCTCGAAGATCACCACCATCAGCACTGCCAGAAGACCGACGCGCACGGCGCCGAGCAGGGCGCCCCCCAGCCGGTCGGGCAGGCTGATCGTCGGGCCGATGATTTCGCCGATCGCCAGCTTCAGCAAAGTGCCGATGGCAAATCCGATCACCAGAAACAGACCGGCAAAGACCAGCCAGGTTTGCGATGGCTGCAGCTTGAATTGCGCCATGACGAAGGGTGTCACATAGGGCGCCGCCATGACCGCGACCGGGGCCGCGGCGAGATAACCGAAGATGGTGGCGAGGCTGCGCAGCAGCCCGGCGCGCAGGCCGACGATCACGGCGACCAGCAGAAAGGCGTAAACCGCGCCGTCGAATGGATTGATGGGCAGATCGTTCAAAGGGTTCAGCCCGGCTTTCTATCTATCTTGCAAACTAGCTTGCGCTCACGGCGTTACGGATGAATCATGCGCGCGCGAAAGAGTATAGCAGAGCCTTAGCGTAACCTTGCGCCAGATCACAACCAAAAGGCTGTTCACGCGTTACGCTATGCACTTAAACGATCATGCGACGGGAGACGGTTCATGGCATTCAAGGTCACCAGCAACAGCTTCAAGGATGGCGACTACCTCGCCATGACTCATGCCGGATCGGCCGATCACGGCTTCGGCTGTGCGGGCGAGAACAAATCGCCGCATCTGAAATGGTCCGGCGCGCCGGAAGGCACCAAGAGCTTTGCGGTCACCTGCTATGATCCCGACGCACCGACCGGCTCCGGCTTTTGGCACTGGCTGGTGGTCAACATACCGGCGAACGTCACGGAGCTTGCGCTTGGCGCCGGCAGCAAAGGCGGCACGATGCCGGCTGGCAGTTTGCAGACGCGCACCGACTACGGCTTTGCCGGTTACGGCGGACCGTGCCCGCCGGAAGGCGATCATCCGCACCGCTATCTGTTCACGGTGTTCGCGGTCGGCGTCGACAGCCTGCCGGTCAAAGCCGATACGCCGGCGGCGCAGATCGGCTTCAACCTGCATTTCAACACGCTGGCGAAAGCCGCGATCATGGGTCTGTTCAAGCGCTAACAAAAAGGGTGGGCGCGCTTGATGCGGGCCCACCCGATTTTCTCGAACGGTCTTTCCGTGAAGGTCAGCTCGCCACGCGCAGTTCGGCGGGCTCGTAGGCGACGGCGGGCTGCTCGAATGCGACCGGCGACATCTTGCGCCAGACCCACTGCCACAGATTGTTGATCTCATCGGCCGACTTGCCGCTGCGGGCGTACTCGGTGACCGAGAGTCCAGCACCGAGCGCATCCTGCTGATCGTTGCGCAATGCGATGTAAGGCAGCGCCAGCACGCCCATGACGTTGAGTTCGGTGGCCGCGTCGCTGAGCGAAGTTGCCGCCTCGGCGATGCGATTGCCGCGCGCCGGCGTCTGGTTGAGCACGAAGGCAAACGGCTTGTCGTTATCGCGGATGATGCGCAGCGTCGGACCCGCGGCTTCGATGTCGGCCGGGCTCGGCCGCGCCGGGATCAGGCACAGATCGGCGGCGCTGATGGCGGCCTGCATGGTCACCCGGTCGCCACCGGCGGTGTCGATGATGGCGAGCGTAACGCCGTCGCGTTCGAAGGCCTGCAGCTTCTGCTCGATGTCGTCGCCGCTCACGGCCGCCTCGACCGCGGGCTCGGCCTGGGTACGCCGGTGGCTCCAGTTCGACACGGTCCCCAGCGGATCGGTCTCGAGCAGGCGGACGACGTGGCCGTCCTGCATGGCCGCGATCGCGAGACCGATAGCGAGCGTGCTTTTGCCGCTGCCGCCTTTTTGCGTGACTAAAGCGATGGTGTGCATGGTGCGTGTCTCTTTGTTTGCATGTTGCGGAACGGCCGGTGGCACCCGGCGGGGCCACGGCTACGCTACGGAAATACCGACAAATGTTTGGGGGACAGCAGCCGACTGCACGCTCCGGCCGACGCGAATCATTGTGACAACACCACCACAAAACGCCCGCCGGCCGGCGGTACGCTATTCGGGACAAGGACTTAGTTTTAACGACCGGAGGATGGAACTTTTTCGGTTCCTGGGTATTGTTCACTCGCGTTCACCGGGACGCCGCAATGGCGGCGTTCGCGCTGTTTCCGGCCGTCAGGCCCATTGAGGACAACAATCATGCGTATTTCGTCGGGATTTCGTACTGCTGCCATCGCTCTTGCCGCGCTCGTCGCCACCAGCGTTGCGGCCTTTGCCGATAGCGGCCAGATCCACATCAGGATCGTCAAAGCCGGTTTTGTGATCGGCGGTTCGGGCGGCAGCGGCACGCTGACGTTCAACGGCCGGAAATATCCGCTCTCGGTCGGCGGCATCAGCTACGGCTTCACCTTCGGCGCTTCCGAGACGAATTTTTACGGCCGGGTGACCAACATCCGCCGTCCGTCGGACGTCGCCGGTGTCTACGGCCAGGCCGGTGCGGGCGCTGCGCTTGGCGTCGGCGCTCAGGGCGTGGTGTTGACCAACCAGAACGGCGCCGTGTTGACGCTGTCGGGACGCCAGGTCGGCGCCATCGTCAGTGCGGACCTCAGCGGTCTTGCTTTGTCGATGCGCTAAAAATTGGCGCCAAACTTTAGCGACCGCGCTTACCAATCAGAGACCGGGCGAAAGCCCGGTCTTTTCTTTTTGCGCAATCACCTTTGCTTGAGGTGGCTTGTCTTGATGCGGCAAGAATGAAATTGTCCGCCGATTGAGGGGGCGCAAATGTCCAATCGTTTTCAGATCGTTGTCGCGGCGCTGCTGTGCGCCGCTTCCGCCAATGCGGCATACGCGCAGGCGCAGCTTGTCACCGACATGAAGCTGGAGGATGCCGGCTTCGTCATGCGGCGCGCCGACACGCCGGATAAATTGCGCCGTACCCAGCTGCTGCCGCCGCACAAATTCGTCGCCCGCGTCAAGGACGGCAAACGTTATTATCTCTACGCCGATCCCGAGCTTTGCAAATGTGTGTTCGTCGGCTCGGCCGACGCGCTCAAGACGTTCCGCGATCTGCGCAAGCCGACGCAGCCCGACGCCGTGATGGCTTCCGGCATCTCGCCGGCGACCGAAGTGATCGACGATCTGGCCGACGACCGCTGGACTCTGGTCGGCGGCGACGATTTCCTCGACTACAATTATTAGCGCAAAGAGCAGCGCCTATTGGTGCTGCACATTATTGATGTTGGACGATGACCTTGGTGCCGACCGGCACGCGCGAATAAAGGTCGGCGACGTCTTCGTTCACCAGCCGGAAGCAGCCCGACGACACCGCCTGGCCAATGGTCTCCGGCGCGTTGGTACCGTGGATGCGATAGACCGTGGCGCCGATATAGAGCGCGGCGGCGCCCATCGGATTGCCCGGACCGCCGGCCATGAAGCGCGGCAGATAAGGCTGGCGCTCGATCATTTCCGGCGGCGGCGTCCAGTCCGGCCACTCCGCCTTGCGGCTGATCTTGTGAATGCCGCCCCACTGGAAGCCGTCGCGGCCGACGCCGATGCCGTAGCGCAGCGCCGTGGTGTCGCTGGTGATCAGATAAAGGAAGCGGTCGGAGGTGTTCACGATGATGGTGCCGGCCGGATAATCCGAGCGGTAGAACACAGGCTGGCGGCGCAGCGCGGGGTCGAGATCGGCATCCTTGGCGGTGTGGTCGACGCCGGGATCCGGCTCCTGCATCGTCGGCGCCGGGATCTGGCGGAATTGCGCGGCGGCGGGCAGCGGCGCGAAGGCGAGTGTGGCGAGCAGGGCGACGACGAGGCGTGTGTTCATGTCCGGTTTTTAGCAGACCGGTGTGACGGTGTCTTTGCCCCTCGCGCCAAGTTGATAGTGGCCTTTGGGGCAATCAGTTTGCGATTTTGGGTTATGCTCCTCCGAGAATCGAGGGGGCAGGGCTATGCACTGGACGTCGATCTGGCTCGGACTGGCGATCGGAATTCCACTGTCGGCGCTCACCTACTGGTGGACAAAGCGCAACGCGAAGCGCGGCTACGGCGTCGGCGATGGCGGCGATTATTCATCGGGCGGCGGACATCACAGCGGCGATAGCGGTGGTGGCGATGGCGGCGGCGATAGCCATTGAAAATTTGAGGCCGCGGCGTTGCGGCTGAAGCGATACGCTTCACGCAATAAAACAGATTCGATTTTCAAACAGCCCTGTCTTTTTTCTTCACCTCCCCCTCCAGGGGAGGGTGAAGAGATCGCGGGCGTGATTCATCGCCCGTATTCTTTGACCGGCCCCGGGTAGGCCGCCTTCTTGTCCTCGCTCGCAAACGAGCGAGGGAGTGGCGCGCCGACCGGCGCAACCATCCTTATGTGCGCACCTTCTTGCGAAGGTGCGGCGCCGTTCGGCGCGCCACAGGCGGCTTTTCTGTCCCCGGGACCGTATCTTCCGGGCGCGCGACGGAGGATTTCTCCTCGCGGGCTTCCGCCCGCCTTCGTCCGCACCGCGTCCAGCCATCAAAGGCAGCCGGTCGTCGTGCCGGCGGACGGTTGCCCGAGGCCTCCCGGGGGCAAGGTTACGAGCCTTGCCTGCCGGCGCCGCATCCTGCTCCGCCTTCAAGACGTCCCTAGAAGACGCCCCTCGATGGGGGGACAGTGTAGGAATATATATTAGTAGGAATTTAGTCAAGCGGCTTGTCGTGCTGTTATGAAAAAAGAGTTGGCAGAACAAAGATTAAATGTGGAAGTTGCGAACACTCACGTTAAAGTTGAATGAAAGTTCATTCGCTAAAGCGGAAAGTTACGATGGAAGAAGAACCGAGCTTGCCTATCCGGTTGACGCATACACCCACTAGGGCTAGTGTCTGCCCATGATGGGCGCGATGGACATCCACCAGCGTGACGACCTGGCTTTCCCCCAATCGCTCCCCGAGCTTCAGCGGCTGTTTCCCGACGATGCGGCG
>CAISIV010000128.1 GCA_903885555.1 uncultured Hyphomicrobiales bacterium | reverse complement strand
GGTCAAGAAGCTGCGCTCGATGTCGCCGATGAGCGCCGAAGCCACGGTCGTGCGCAATTATCTCGACTGGCTGCTGTCGCTGCCCTGGGGCAAGAAGAGCAAGGTCAAGAAGGACATCGACGCCGCCGAGATGGTTCTCGATGCCGATCACTATGGCCTCGAGAAGGTCAAGGAGCGCATCGTCGAGTATCTCGCCGTGCAGCAGCGCGCCAACAAGCTGACCGGACCGATCCTGTGCCTGGTCGGCCCTCCGGGCGTCGGCAAGACGTCGCTCGGCAAGTCGATCGCGAAGGCGACCGGCCGTGAGTTCGTGCGCGTGTCGCTTGGCGGCGTGCGTGACGAGGCGGAGATCCGCGGACATCGCCGGACCTACATCGGTTCGATGCCCGGCAAGATCATCCAGTCGATGAGGAAGGCCAAGACCTCGAACCCGCTGTTCCTGCTGGACGAAGTCGACAAGATGGGCGCCGATTTCCGCGGCGATCCGTCCTCGGCTTTGCTCGAGGTGCTCGATCCGGAACAGAACTCGACGTTCGCCGACCACTATCTTGAGGTCGACTACGATCTGTCCAACGTGATGTTCATCACCACGGCCAACACGTTGAATATCCCCGGGCCCTTGATGGACCGCATGGAGATCATTCGCATCGCCGGTTACACGGAAGATGAGAAGGTCGAGATCGCGCGCAAGCATCTGATCCCGCACGCGATCGCCAAGCATGGCCTTGAGGTCAAGGAATGGTCGATCGACGACGAGGCGCTGTTGCTCATGGTCCGCCGCTATACGCGGGAGGCCGGCGTTCGCAGTCTTGAGCGCGAACTGTCGACCCTGATCCGCAAGGCGGTGAAGGAGATCATGACCTCGAAGAAGAAGTCGATTGCCGTCACCGCGGCGAACTTGTCCGACTATCTGGGCGTGGCGAAGTACCGCTACGGCGAGATCGAGGCCGAGGACCTGATCGGCATGGTCACGGGCCTTGCCTGGACCGATGTGGGCGGCGAGTTGCTGACCATCGAAGGCGTCATGATGCCCGGCAAGGGCAAGATGACCGTCACGGGCAATCTGCGTGACGTGATGAAGGAGTCAATCTCGGCGGCGGCGTCGTATGTCCGCTCGCGCGCGGTTGCCTTCGGCATCGAGCCGCCGATGTTCGACAGACGCGACATCCACGTGCACGTGCCGGAAGGTGCGACGCCCAAGGATGGACCGTCGGCGGGCGTCGCCATGGTCACGGCGATCGTCTCGATCATGACCGGCATTGCGGTGCGCCGCGATGTGGCCATGACCGGTGAGATCACGCTGCGCGGCCGTGTGCTGCCGATCGGCGGCTTGAAGGAAAAGCTGCTTGCCGCTGCCCGCGGCGGGATGAAGACGGTGCTGATCCCGGAGGAGAACGCCAAGGACTTGGTCGACATCTCCGAGAACATCAAAAAGCACCTGGAGATCATCCCGGTGAGCCGCATGGACGAAGTCATCGCCCGGGCTCTGGTGCGCAAGCCGGAGCCGATCGTCTGGGACGAGGAGAGCGCGAAGATGGCGGCCGCTGCCGCCACCACGGGCGAACCCGTCATCGAGGACGAAGGCGGCCTGACCGCGCACTAAGCAAACACGGTCAAGACCAAACAGAAACGGCGCCCCGTAAGGGCGCCGTTTTCTTTTGCGGATCGGGAAAGTGGTAGGCGATGACGGACTCGAACCGCCGACATCCTCCGTGTAAAGGAGGCGCTCTACCAACTGAGCTAATCGCCCTTAATGCCGGTTGGTCTATCGCCTGATTGCCTGGCGATGCAACACTCAAAATAAAGCGGCAGGCGAGGGCATATGCGCCCAGAGCCTGCCGCCTTATTCCGGAGGGTCCGGTCTGAGTTAGATCAGACCGCCTCTTTGAGTTCCTTCGAAGCGCGGAAGGCGACCTTCTTGGACGCCTTGATCTGGATCGCTTCGCCCGTCGCCGGGTTGCGGCCCATGCGCGCGGCACGCTTGCGCACCTGAAGGATGCCGAGACCGCCGATGCGGATCCGCTCGCCCTTCTTCAAGTGCTTTACGATATTACCGACGAAGTCGCCGAGCAAGGCTTCCGCCTGCTTTTTCGACATCTCGTGCGTTTCCGCGAGCGCGGCGGCGAGATGCTTCAACGTGACAGTCGTGGGTGTCGGTGCTTTTCCAGGAGCCGTAGCCATCAGTGGACCCTCCTCAATGAATCCGAGAAGTTTGGCGAAGCGCCAAACACCATGCCCGCATAGACGATTCGGGGGCACTCTGACCATCGATTCTATCGGTAAATAAGGCTTTTTCGCATTTTCGATCGAACGCGCGGGTTTGCCTTGACTTGG
Organism: uncultured Hyphomicrobiales bacterium; assembly: GCA_903885555.1. Taxonomy (GTDB): domain Bacteria; phylum Pseudomonadota; class Alphaproteobacteria; order Rhizobiales; family Xanthobacteraceae; genus Pseudolabrys. The sequence continues at coordinate 7,669 of CAISIV010000128.1, read as the reverse complement.
GATAGGGGCCCCTTTAACTCCCAGCCATCGCCCGCGGGGGCGTAGCTCAGTTGGTTAGAGCGCTGCCCTGTCACGGCAGAGGTCGCGGGTTCGAGTCCCGTCGCTCCCGCCATTTTATCAAAGACTTAGCCCATATTTTGGGCGGCCTCTCGCAGCGTCCGGATGGCCGGTTCATGCTCGTAGAAGCCCCAAACCTCGGCCTTCGAGCGCTGTTTTTCGACGTATTCGGAACCCTCGTGGACTGGCGAACATCGGTTGCCCGTGAGGCCGCCGCCATTTTGCGTCCACAGGGAATTGACCTCGACTGGGCGCAATTCGCCGATGCATGGCGGGCCGAGTACCAGCCCGGCATGGAGGAAGTCCGTTCCGGGACGATTCCCTTCAGCAAGCTCGACGTCCTGCACCGGCGCAATCTGGAGCGCCTCCTGCCGCGCCTTGGCGTCACGGGCCTCTCAGAGGCGACGCTGCGCGACCTGACGCTCTCCTGGCACCGGCTCGACGCCTGGCCGGAAGTGCCGGCGGCGTTGGCGCGGCTGAAAACCAAATTCCTGATCGCGCCGGTCTCGAACGGCAACATCTCGCTGATGGCCGATCTCGCGCGCCGCAACGCCTTGCCGTGGGATGCCATCCTCGGCGCCGAGATTGCCGGCGACTACAAGCCCAAGCCAAGGGTCTATGAGGCGGCCTGCGCGGCGTTCGATCTCGCGCCCGCGCAATGCATGATGGTGGCCGCGCACTCGAATGATCTGCAAGCCGCCGCGGCGAGCGGCCTGCGCACCGCGCATATTGCGCGGCCCAACGAACATGGGCCGGGCAAAGGCGAGAGCGCGCCGACCGTGCCCGTTGATTTCGCCGCGAAGGATCTAGCGGCGTTGGCCGACAGGCTTGCGGTCTAGTGTTGCTCTCAGCGCTCCGGCAATCCGGCGACGTAGGTGCCGGCGGCGACGGGACTCAACATAAATTGCTGTCTGCTTCTGGCACTAAGCGGAGGGCCGCGTGGCGTACCCGGAGATGCCGCTAAAGCTTCGGTGGATAATGCCCGGCTGACAAACAGATGCCGCGGCATTTCTCTGTAAACTCGCCACATGCCGGGGTTAGCCCGCACGCCGGGGCGTTAAATGCGACTATTTGCATTTCTGTTGGCCGGCGTGTTGCTCGTGCCGGCACAGGCGTGGGCGCAGGACGCTACGTGGCTCTCTAGTCCCGGCTCAAATAATTGGTTTTCAGCTGCCAATTGGACACCATCCACGGTTCCAACTGGAGCCGCAACGTTCGGCTCCTCAAGCATTACCTCAATAGACGCCAAATTGTTTGCCCAAACAAATATCGGCGAGCTGCATTTTCTCGCCGGAGCTCCGAGCTACGACTTTGCTTTGGCGGGCCAAAATTTCAACGGAGCTGGCATCACCGGGCTGTCTTCGGTAGCGACGATCACAGTCGGGACGCCAGCGAGTGGGGGTAGCATTTCGTTCACCGGCACTGCCACCGCAGGAGCGGCGACGATCATCACTCCATTTCCGGCTGAGACATTCTTTAGTGGAAGTTCGAGCGCCGGTTCGGCCATCATCAAGAATAACGGTGGAAACACTAATTTCAATGATACGGCCACCGCTGGTGGCGCGACCGTCACCAACAACAGCGGGGCCATTACAACCTTTTACAACAACACTACTGCGGGAAACTCGATCATTACCGATACCGGTGGCCACACAATTTTTCGCGACACCAGCACAGCAGATCGCGCAAGCATCACCAATTCCAGCGGAAACCTGCAGTTCTACAACCAGAGCACAGCGGCGAACGCGACCATTATCAACGGCGGCACAACATCTTTCTTTCAGACTAGCACGGCCGGTAACGCCAGCATCACCAACACGACCGGCATTGTCGATTTTTCTGCGAGCTCTGGCCCCAACAATGACCATAAGATAACCGCTGGGTCCCTTGCAGGCGCGGGCTATTTCTTTCTCGGCGTGAACGAGCTTGCGGTCGGCAGTAACAACCTCTCGACCGCCGTCAGCGGCGTCATTTCGGGCATCAACGGCAGTCTTGTGAAAGTTGGCACCGGCAACCTGACTTTGTCGGGGACCAACACTTACACTGGCGCGACGACGGTCAATGGCGGCACACTTACGGTGAACGGCAATCTCACGTCGTCAACCGGCGTCAGCGTCAACGCCGACGGCACGCTGGCCAGCGCCGGCACCGTCGGCAACACCTCCGTCGCCGGCGGCACATTGGCGCCGGGCTCAGGCACATCCGGCTCATCATTGAACATCAATGGCGCGCTCGGGCTCAACGCGGCTTCGACCTATGCGGTCAATGTCAATGGAGCCACTGCGTCGTTCGCCAATGTGTCCGGCGCCGCGACGCTAGGCGGCGCCACGGCCAACGCAATCTTCGCGTCCGGCGGCACTATCGTTAGGCAGTACACAATTCTCAACGCCGTGAGCATCGGCGGCAGCTTCGGCGCGCTGACCTATAGCAACAAGCCCGCGGCCATCAACGGCAGCCTGAGCTATGACGCCACACACGCCTATCTCAATCTCGTGCTAAACTATCAGGCCCTCGCGTCGAACACGTTTAACACCAATCAGAACAATGTCGGCAACGCGCTGGTCAATTACTTCAACACGACCGGCGGTATGCCGCCACGGCTTACGGCGGCACTAAGCTTGCCGGACTAGCTTTCGCGTCGAATATCCTCGCCGCGTGAGTGGCGTCATCGTCCGCCTAGATGCAAACCGCTCAGCTCGGACATCGCGGGTACGCAGGAAGGGGTAAGGTGAGGTGCACGGCTTCGCTAGGTCGCCCTTGCCGGGATGCTGCCGCGCGATTAGGCCGCGCCACTATGGCAGTCGGCACGGGAGCAGGCGGCCTCTCATCTCGCAGCGGTTAGAATCCCGCCCCCTTAAAATGACACCCCAGACGCCACCCCGGAGAAATCCAGCTGAAGTCACCATCAATTTATCCTTTATAAACTGGCTCCGGCTGCGTAAAGAAGCTCGCCAGGATGTGATAGACCATCATGTAGTTCTTCTGCTGGAAGCTGGCGTGCGAAATGCCGGACATCACTGTGAACTGTTTGTCCGGGTTGGGCAGCTTTTCGAAGAACTTGATCAGGTCCTCCATCGAGGCAATGCCGTCGTGCTGGCCGCGCATGATCAGCGTCGGCACCGTGATCTTGTCCGGGTTCACGACCGGCAGCCGCGAGCACATGTCGACATAGGTGCCGGTCGGCACTGAATCGTCCAGCGCCACCACGGCGTCGGCGAAAGCCTCGATCACGTTGCGCTCGGCCGTATCCGGATGGTCGCGGTCGAACACCGAATGGATGAACGGCTTGCTCATCGGCCGGCGGTTGATCTTGATGAAGTCGGGCAGCTTCTTCTTGCGCTCGGCCAAAGTGGGCGAGCCTTCACCGGTCCATACAAAAGCGTCGAGCGCGAGGCGGGCCACCAGCTCCGGGTGGCGTTCGGCAAACATCGCCGCGCGCAAGGCGCCGGACGAGATGCCGTAGACCATGAACTGCTTGTTGCCGCGCAGCTTCTGGATGTACTGGGCCGCCGCGTAGCAGTCGTCGGCGCCCTGCGAGATCGGCGCGTTGTTGTCGCGGTCCTTGGTGGAGCGGCCGTAGCCCTCCATGTCGACGGTCCAGACGTCGAAGCCGATGCTGGCGAAATAATCCATCGACGAGGAGAAGGGGCGTCCCGGCACCTGCAGATCGAAGGTCGGCTGGCCTGCCATCGACGAGCCGTGCACAAACAAAATGGTGCCGACCGCCTTGGCCGGATCGCCATCGCATTTGTTGAACATAAACAGCTTGGCCGCACCGTTGTCCTTGGTGGTCCAGTGATCGGTGCCTTTGTAGGTGGCGGCCGGCTTGGTCATTTGATTCATCGTGTCACTACCTGTCTGGGATACGTCTGCGGACCGCCAATAAACGGGACCGGTCAGTCCGCCGCAAGCCCTTTTGCTTTGCGGATCGCCAGGGCCTCCGGCGATTGCATGAATTTGAGCAAGGCGCGGGCGGCCTCGGTTTCCTTTGAGGCCGCGGATACGCCTGCCGAATAGATGGATTTGCTTTTCGGATCGTCGGGGAAAACCGCCACGCCCTCAACCCCCGGTACCATCGCGACTTCGCTGGTCTGCGCTATACCGATGTCGGCCTTGCCTTCGCCCACCGGAAACGCGCCGGCGCCGGGCTTGGTGAGGATGCCCTTGCGCTTCACCTCGTCGGCGATGCCGAGCTTTTCGATGAGGGCGGCGAAATAATTCGACGATGAGCCGCCGGCGGCCGGATCGCTGAACGAGATCGCCTTGGCAGCGAGAAGAACGGCTTTCATTGCCTCGGGTGTCGAGACGTCCGGTTTCGGCGTTCTGCGCTTGTAAGCAAGGGTAACGGCGTTGACGCCGACGACAGCGGTTGAATCGGCAAGGACGATGCCTTTCTTGACGAGCCCGTCCAAGGCCGACGCGCTGGTGATGGCAAGATCGAAGGCTTCGCCTGCGTCGATCTTGCGTCCGACGACCGCGGCCGGGTCGTACTGAACCACAATTTTGGTTGGCGAGGTCTTCTCGAAAGCCGCGACGATTTCATCCAGCGCGTCCCGGTAAGCGCCCGAGCTCATCACCTTGAGATCGGCAGCCGTCGCTGGATTCCCTGCCAGCACCATAAAGGCGGCGAAGGCGGCAAAAATCGATCGTCCTGGCGCGTGCATATTTGCCCTTGTGAAATAAATAAAAACCGGCCGCCGGTTTATGGGCGGCCGGTGCAACGGCAATTTATCAGAAAAGCGGTTAGTTGATCGGTTGAATATTATTGGCCTTGATGATCTTGGCCCATTTGGCGACTTCGGCGTCCATGAAAGCCTTGAACTCGGGCTGCGTCATCGTGATCGGATTGGCGCCTTGCTCGTCCCAGGCTTTCTTGATCGCCGGGCTGGAGACGATCTTGCTGATCTCGGTGTTGAGCTTGTCGACGATCTCCTTCGGCGTGCCGGCAGGCGCCATGACGCCGACCCAGAGCGTGGCCTGGAAGCCTTTGACGCCGGATTCATCGAGCGTCGGGACGTCGGGCAGGATCAAAGAGCGAGTTTTGCCGGTGGTGGCGATCGCGCGCACCATGCCGGATTTGATGATCGGCGCCATCGAGGGCACCGAGTCGAACAGCATCGGGATCTGGCCGCCAAGAATGTCGTTTCGGGCGCCGGTCGAGCCTTTGTAGGGCACGTGAACGATGTCGACGTTGGCGAGGTTCTTCAGCAGTTCGCCGGCCATGTGGTAGTTCGAGCCGAGCCCCGACGAGCCGTAATTGAGGGTGCCGGGCTTGGCCTTGGCCAGTTCCAGCAGTTCCTCGACATTCTTGGCCGGGACCGACGGATGCACGACCAGCACCAGGTCGGTGTTGATCAGCGGCGCAACCGGCACGAGATCGGTCATCAGTTTGTAATTCTTGCGGGCAAACAGCGTCTCGTTGACGGTCTGGGTGCCGGAAATCATCAGCAGCGTGTAGCCGTCGGGCGCCGACTTGGCGACGAATTCGGTGCCGATAGTGGTGCCGGCGCCGGGCCGGTTCTCCATGACGAAGGGCTCTTTCAGCGCCTTCTGCAATTCCTCGGCGACGGCGCGGGTATAGATGTCGGTCGGGCCGCCGGCGCCGAACGGCACGATCAGCTTGACCGGGCGTGAGGGATAGTCGTCCGCCAAAGCCGGCGAACCGGCGGGCAGGGCGGCAAAGCCGATCGCCGCCATCAGCAGGAGCGACGGTATTCTTCTAAGGGCGGTCATCGTGGAATCCTCCAAAGCAGCGGCGGCGCTTCTTGGCTGGCGCGTCACATAACTATCGACGGGCGGTGGCATACGTCAAATGCCGAAGCAGCACCGAATATTCCCGTCCTTTTCGCACCGTGGATGCTTTCTAATGTCGGCTTGCACGGCATTGTGCGCTGCGCTAAGCCTCGAATGCTCCCGCCCGAGAGGCACATCCCACTGCGGCAAGGGCGTTTTTAGTACAGACCTACGGCCGGTTCCGCCGGCCGGGCGATCCAGGGCGGGCGTATCTCCGGGGCTTGGTGCGCAAGTATTTGGGGCGTTTTGGGCACTGTACGCTGAGGTTCGCCAATGAACGCACTGCTGATGAGTTATCTGCCCCTGGTGGTCTTTATCGCGGTCGCGATGGTGATCGGCCTGGCGCTGCTGATTGCGCCCTTCATCGTTGCATACCAGCTGCCCGATCCGGAAAAACTGTCGGCTTACGAATGCGGCTTCAACGCCTTCGACGACGCGCGCATGAAGTTCGACGTGCGATTCTATCTGGTCGCGATTCTTTTCATCATCTTCGACCTCGAGGTGAGCTTCCTGTTCCCCTGGGCCGTCGCGTTCCGCCAGATCGGCGAGTTCGGCTTCTGGTCGATGATGGCCTTCCTGGGCGTGCTGACCGTCGGCTTCATCTATGAGTGGAAGAAGGGCGCGCTGGAATGGGATTGATCGCGCGTAAAGGTTTTTGCCAATGACGATGGTCGCACAGGCGCCGCGGGGCATTATCGATCCCAACACCGGCAAACCGGTGGGGGCGGACGATCCCTTTTTTACCGGCATCAACAACGAGCTGTCCGACAAGGGCTTCATTGTCGCGGCCGCCGACGACCTGATCACCTGGGCGCGCACCGGCTCGCTGATGTGGATGACCTTCGGTCTGGCCTGCTGCGCCGTCGAAATGATGCAGATGTCGATGCCGCGCTACGACGCCGAGCGTTTCGGCTTTGCGCCGCGCGCGTCGCCGCGCCAGTCCGACGTGATGATCGTCGCCGGCACACTCACCAACAAAATGGCGCCGGCACTGCGCAAGGTCTACGACCAGATGCCCGAGCCGCGCTACGTGATCTCGATGGGGTCATGCGCCAATGGCGGCGGCTACTATCACTATTCCTATTCGGTGGTGCGCGGTTGCGACCGTATTGTGCCGGTGGACATCTACGTCCCCGGCTGTCCGCCGACGGCGGAGGCGCTGCTGTACGGCGTAATGCTGCTGCAGAAGAAAATTCGTCGTACCGGCACGATCGAGCGTTAAGGCGAGGCTTTTAGTATGGACGAGACGCTCGACAGGCTTGGAGCTTCGATCAAGGTCGGATTGCCGGCCAGCGTGACCGGCCATGCCGTCGCGAACGGCGAACTGACCGTCTTCGCCAAGGCCGCCGACGTCGTCAAAGTCGTGACCTTCCTGCGCGACGATCCGGCCTGCCAGTTCGTCTGCATCATCGACGTCACCGCGATCGACTGGCCCGGCCGCGAGCAGCGGTTCGACGTCGTCTATCATTTCATGTCGCCGCGGCTGAACCAGCGCATCCGGCTAAAGGTGACGACCGACGAGACGACGGCGGTGCCGTCGATCATCAACGTGTTCCGCGGCGCCGACTGGTTCGAGCGCGAGACCTACGATCTCTACGGCGTGCTGTTCTCGGGCCACCCCGACATGCGCCGCATCCTCACCGATTACGGCTTCGACGGTCATCCGCTGCGCAAGGATTTCCCGCTCACCGGCTTTGTCGAACTGCGTTACGACGACGAGCAGAAGCGCGTGGTCTACGACAAGGTGCGACTGGCGCAGGAATTCCGTTCGTTCGATTTCCTCTCGCCCTGGGAAGGCACCGATTACGTCATCCCGGGC
>CAISIV010000127.1 GCA_903885555.1 uncultured Hyphomicrobiales bacterium | reverse complement strand
GGCTGACCAGCGCCTATCTGCTGCGCCGCACCTATCGTGTGCAGCCGGGCGACGCGGTGCTGATCCATGCCGCCGCCGGCGGCGTCGGCCTGATCGCCTGCCAGTGGGCCAATCACCTCGGCGCTACCGTGATCGGCACGGTCGGTTCCAAGGACAAGGCCGAACTCGCCAAGAAGGCGGGTGCGCATCACACCATCCTCTATCGCGACGAAGACTTCGCCGCGCGCGTGAAGGAAATCACCAACGGCAAACTGTGCGACGTGGTCTATGACGGTATCGGCAACGACACGTTCCCGAAGTCGCTCGACTGCATTCGTCCGCTTGGCATGTTCGTCTCGTTCGGTTCGGCCTCCGGTCCGATCAAGGCCTTCGACATCAACCTGCTGCAGCACAAGGGTTCGCTGTTCGCGACGCGGCCGACGCTCAATCATTACGCCGCCAAGCGCGAGGATCTCGTCGCCACCGCCAACGATCTGTTCGACAAGGTCGGTTCCGGCGCGGTGAAGATTCCGGCGAGCCACAAATACGCGCTCAAGGACGCCGCCCAGGCCCACACGGATCTGGAAGGCCGCAAGACGACCGGTTCGGTTGTCCTGATTCCCTGACGCCAACCGCGTCGATACGAGACATATGCCCGGCCATGCGCCGGGCATATTGTTTTGGGACAAACAGAACGATGATAACTAAGCTCACGACATGGCTCATTTGACGACTCACGTGCTCGATACCGCGTCCGGAAAACCGGCGGCGGGCGTGCGCGTCGTGCTGCGTCGCGCGGGCGAGGCGGCGGCGATCGTCGAGACGACGACCAATGCCGATGGCCGGGTCGACAAGCCGCTGCTGGATGGCGATGCTTTCAAACCGGGCACCTACGAAATCGCCTTTCACATCGGCGACTATTTTCGCAGCAAAGGCGCGAGCGATGCCGAGCCGACTTTTCTCGACATCGTGCCGGTGAGATTTTCGGCCGAAGCCGGACGCAATTACCACCTGCCGCTGCTGATCTCGCCCTTCGGCTATTCGACCTATCGCGGGAGCTGATGTGAACGGCGGCATCCAACCCTGGGGCAGGTTCGCGACGTTCGGCATTGCCTTCGTCGTCATGATGGCGAGCCAGTTCGCAGCGCTGATCGCGCTGAGCTGGTGGCTCGGGCTGGGCCTGGGCCAGATGCCCGACTTCAGCGGCGACGGCGTCGCGGTCGCGCTGATCATCCTGATTTCGACTCCGATCCAGCTTCTGTTGCTGGCAACCTTTGCCCAGCGCCGCGGCCACGATGTGCTGGGCTATCTGGGCCTGATCGTGCCGCGTCGCAGCGAGGTCATTTTCGGCGTCGCTGTGACGGCTGCCCTCATCGTCGCCGGCAATGTGCTGAGCTGGCTGCTCGGGCAGAATATCGTTACGCCGTTCCAGACCGACATTTTCCGGACCGCCGGAGCGGCAGGGCCGCTGGCGATGGTGACGCTTTGGTTAGCCGTTATTGTGGTAACGCCGATCGGCGAGGAGATCATGTTCCGCGGTTTCCTGTTCCGCGGCTGGCTGCAGACGCCGCGCGACGCCTGGGCCGTGATCGCCATTACCGCGCTGCTGTGGGCATTGATCCATTTGCAATACGACTGGTACGTAACTGGCCAGATATTTGCATTCGGTCTGATGCTCGGCTGGATGCGCTGGGCGACCGGGTCGACCATTTTGACAATCCTGTTGCACGCCATGATCAATCTCGAAGGCATGATCGAAACCGTGGTGGCCTCGCAATGGCCGACGTGAACCCGGCCGCCATCGGCGCGCGCGCCGAGCAGATGATCAATACGCTGGGCTCGGTCTCGGCGGAGCCGAACCGGCTGTTGCGCACGTTTCTGTCGCCGGCCCATCGCGGCGCCGCCAATCTGGTGACCAAATGGATGGTGGATGCGGGTCTCACCGTTTCCGAAGACGCCCTCGGCACCGTGCGCGGGACTCTGGCAGGCAGTGGCGCCAAGCGCCTGCTGATCGGTTCGCATATCGACACCGTGGTCGAGGCCGGGATGTTCGACGGGCCTTTCGGCGTGGTTGCCGGCATTCTGGCGGCCGATCACTTCGCCAAGGCCGGGCGCCCACTGCCGTTCGGCATCGATGTGCTGGCATTCGGAGACGAAGAGGGCGTGCGCTATTCGGCGACGCTGGCGTCGTCATCGGCCTGCGCCGGGCACTTCGATTTCTCGACACTGGAACTGGTCGACGCCGATGGCGTCAGCTTGGCCGAAGCTATTACGCGCTATGGCAACAATCCTGTCGACATTCCAGCCGCCGCTTATGCGCCCGGCATCGCCGCGGCCTATGTCGAGGTTCACATCGAGCAAGGCCCGGTGCTGGAATATCGCAACCAGCCGCTGGGCGTCGTCAATTCGATTGCCGGACAGACCTATCTCAACGTCGAATTCCTCGGCGAAGCGGGACATGCCGGTACGGTGCCGATGCTGCTGCGGCGCGACGCATTGGCGGGCGCCGCCGAAACCATTCTGACGGCGGAGCGCATGGCGCGCGACACCAAAGGCGAAGTGGTCGGGACGGTGGGCCACATCAACGTGCCGGCCGCGGCCTCGAATGTCATCGCCGGCAATGTGGCGCTGACGGTCGATATCCGCTCGGGCTCCGATACGGCGCGCAATGCATTCGTCGATGGTTTCAAAAAAGAAGTCCGCGAGATGGCCGACCGGCGTCATCTCGGTCTTTCAATCACGACGACGCGCAATGTGCCGACCACGCCATGCGATATATCGATCCAGGACGGTCTGGCAGCCGCCGTCAAAGCCGTCGGCGGCGAGCCACTGAAGCTGTCGTCCGGCGCCGGTCACGACGGCACCGCGATGGCCAAGCTCTGTCCGATCGGCATGCTGTTCGTGCGCTGCCGCGGCGGCATCAGTCACAACCCGGCCGAATATGCCAGCCCGGACGACATGGGGCTCGCCGTCGCCGCGCTGATCCATTTTATCGAAGGATTCGAGCCGTGAGTTTCATTGACGACAACTTCGCCCGCGAGGTCGGCTTCCTCAAGGAACTGGTGAAGGTGCCGTCGGACAATCCGCCGGGCGATACCGCGCGGCACGGTGACCGCTCGGCCGAATTGTACGAAGGCCTCGGCTTCAAGGTCGAGAAGCACAAGGTACCCGAGAGCTACGTCAAGCAATACGGCATGACGTCGGTCACCAATCTCGTCATCCGCGAGACCTTCGGCACCGGCAAGGGTCCTGTTATCGCGCTCAACGCGCATGGCGACGTGGTGCCGCCGGGGCAGGGCTGGACGCACGATCCCTACGGTGCGGAAGAAAAAGGCGGCGCGATCTACGGCCGCGGCGCGGCGGTATCTAAATCGGATTTCGCCACTTACGGCTTCGCGCTGCTGGCGCTCAAGGACAAGCCCGAAGGCCTCAATGGCACTATCGAAATCCACATCACCTATGACGAGGAAATCGGCGGCTACCTCGGACCGAAATGGCTGCTCGACGAGAAGATCACCAATCCGAACTACGCGATCTCGGCCGGGTTCTCCTATGCCGTCGTCACCGCGCATAACGGCGTCGTGCATATCGAGGTAACCGTCAACGGCAAGCAGGCGCACGCCGCCATGCCGGATACCGGCGCCGATGCGCTGGAAGCCGCGACCAAGGTGCTGGCCGCGATCTATAGCGAGCGCAAGAAACTGCGCAGGATTAAGTCGAAGACCAAAGGCATCGGCTCGCCGCAGATTACCGTCGGGCTGATCTCGGGCGGCATCAACACCAACGTGGTGCCGGACAAGATCGTCATGCGGCTCGACCGCCGTCTGATCCCGGAGGAAAACGGCAAAAAGGTCGAGCGCGATCTGATGGCGCTGATCAAGAAAGCCGGCAAGGCCAAAGGCATCAGAATTGACTGCACGCGCGTGATCCTGGCCGATCCGCTCAAGCCCATCAAAGGCATCGAGAAGCTGGTCGAACCGCTGACGCGTTTCGGCAAGCGAGAACTCAAGACTAAAATCGATGTGAAAGGCGTGCCGCTTTATACCGACGCGCGGCACTACAGCGTCGCCGGCATTCCGACCGTGCTGTATGGCGCGGGACCGCGGTCCATTCTCGATGCCAATGCCCACGGCGCGGATGAGCACCTGAAGCTGTCGGATTTGAAGGCGGCAACGAAAGTGATTGAAGCGACGCTGCGCGAACTGCTGTCAAAGTAAGCGCATGATCCCGAAAAGTGGGTACCGGTTTTCGGACAAGATCATGCGCATTTATAAAAGCGCGGCGATCTGCGCGAAGGCCGGGTGTTCGTTGATGCCGCCGGGCAGGCGTGGCAGGCCGACAACCTCAACGCCGTTCGAAAACCGCGCGATGCTGTCGACCGTGTCGTGCAACTCGACGGTGCCGCGCTCGCTCTCGCTGACGACGATCGCCGCCACTTTAAGCTTGCGCTGAGCGATGACATCGAGTGCGGTCAGCGTATGGCTGATGGCGCCGAGATAGCCGCCGACCACCAGGATCAGCGGAATATTGAGCGCCGCCATCCAGTCCAGCACGGTGCGCTTGTCCTGAAGCGGCACCATGATGCCGCCGACGCCTTCGATGAACAGCATACCGGTCGAGGCTTTGACGGCGGCGCGGCTGAAGTCGATCAGTTTGTCGAAGTCGATACTGCGGCCTTCGCGCGCGGCCGCCATGTCGGGCGACAGCGGCGCCCGGAAACGCCACGGCGCGATGCTGGCCACCTCATCGGCGCTGACCTGGCGGCCGAGCGCCTTGAGCAGCACCGCTGGATCGCTGGTCTCGACAACGGAGGGTTCATAGCCGCTGACCACGGGCTTCAAGGCATTCACCGGCTGGCCGGCGCCGCGCAGATAGCGGATCAACCCGGCGGTGACGAAGGTCTTGCCGATATCGGTGCCAGTCGCGGTGACGAAGTAGGCGGCCACCTAATGCACCAGGATTTTGTCGCGCACGATGTCCGCCAGACGTTCGATGGCGTCGTCGGGATGCTGCGCGGTGAACGTCAGCCGCAGCCGCGCGGTGCCCTTGGGCACGGTCGGCGGCCGGATCGCGGCGGCGAGGTAGCCTTCGTCGGCCAGCATCTGCGACGCAGCAAGCGTTGCTTCTTCCGCACCGATGATGACGGGCACGATCGGGCTTTGCGCGTCGGGCAATTGGGCGCGGCGCGTGAAGGCTAAAGCCTTTTGCACCGGCAGCGCCGCATAGGCCGGTTCGCGTTCGATCAAGTCTAGCGCTGCGATGCTGGCCGCGACGCAGGATGGCGGCAGGCCGGTGGAATAGATCACGGTGCGGGCGCGGTTGCGGATGAGGTCGATCACCGGGGCCGAGGCGCAAATGTAACCGCCATAGGCGCCGATGGCTTTCGACAAAGTCCCCATCTGCAGCGGTACCGGAACGTGACTATTGCCGTTAAAGCTCGAACCTCGGCCGCCGCCGATGACGCCGAGCCCATGGGCGTCGTCCGACATCAGCCAGGCGTCAAATTCGTTTGCGATTTCATTGAGTTCAGCCAAAGGCGCGAGATCGCCGTCCATCGAGAACACGCCGTCGGTGACGATCAGGACATGCTCGTAGAAGCCGCGATGCTCGGTCATGAGCAGGCGCAGATGATCGAGATCGTTGTGCCTGAATGTCATGACCTTGCCGCGCGATAACTGCGCGCCGGCAAACAGGCAGGCGTGCGCCAGCTCGTCGGCCAGCACCAGGTCTTTCGGTCCGGCCAGCACCGGGATGATGCCGGCATTGGCCAGATAGCCCGAGCCGAACACGCAGGCGGCTTCGGTCTGTTTCACCGCCGCCAGCCGTGCTTCGAGCTCGGCGTACAGCGGATGATTGCCGGTGACGAGCCGCGAGGCGCCCGAACCGGCGCCGTATTTTTCAATGGCCTGTTGCGCGGCCTGCTTGATCGCCGGATGCTGCGTGAAATTGAGATAGTCGTTGCACGAAAACGACAGCAGCCTGCGGCCGCCGCGTTCGACCCAGATGCCGTCCTCGCGCAGGGTTTCCGCCATCGCCCGGTAGAGGTTGCGGCCCTTCAGGTCGTCGATTTTGCTTTGCGCGAATTGGTCGAGCGATGACATCTGATCGTTTTAACTCATTTGATCGCAAGAAGTCTTGGGTGTAGGAAGCCCCAAATGGCGGACGATACCAGCAAAAAGAATGAGTTGCCCGGCTGGTATGCAGGCGGCATCGAGCACATCTGGCGGCCCTATGCCCAGATGAAGACCGCGACCCCGCCGCTGCCGGTCACCGGCACACATGGTTCCCGCATCGTTCTGTCCGACGGCCGCGAATTAATCGACGGCATGGCGAGTTGGTGGACGGCGTGCCACGGCTACAACCATCCGCATATCCGGCAGGCCGTTGAACGCCAGTTGGCGGCGATGCCGCATGTGATGTTCGGCGGTCTGGCGCATGAGCAACCGCTGACGCTGGCGAAGCGGCTCGCCGCGCTGCTGCCGGGCGATCTCAGCCGCGTGTTTTTCTCGGACTCCGGCTCGGTCGCCGTCGAAGTCGCGATGAAGATGGCCGTGCAGTACTGGATCAATCGCGGCGTCAAAGGCCGTCACCAGTTCGTCGCCTTCAAGGGCGGCTATCACGGCGACACCACAGGCGCGATGGCCGTCAGCGATACCGAGGACGGCATGCACACGCTGTTTGCAGGATTGCTGCCGCAACATCACGTCGTCGATCTGCCGGACAGCGACGCACACGAAGCGTCACTCGACGCATTGCTGGCGCAACGCGCGGGTGACATTGCGGCCATCATCGTCGAGCCGCTGGTGCAGGGCGCTGGCGGCATGAAATTCCACGACGCCGTTGTGCTGAAGCGTCTGCGCACACTGGCCGACAAATATGATGTGCTGCTGATTTTCGATGAAATATTCACCGGCTTCGGCCGCACCGGCACCATGTTCGCGTGCGACGCGGCGGAGGTCGTGCCCGACATCGTCACGCTGTCGAAGGCGCTGACCGGCGGCACGCTCGGGCTCGCCGCGACCGTCGCCAGTCGCAAGGTGTTTGAGGCTTTCTGGTCGGACGATCCGAAGAAGGCGCTGATGCACGGGCCGAGCTATATGGCCAATGCGCTGGCCTGTGCCGCGGCCAACGCCTCGCTCGATCTGTTCGAACGCGAGCCTCGTTTGCAACAGGTCACGGCGATCTCTTCGGCTCTGGAGCAGGGCCTTGCGCCATGCCGCGGCATGCCGGGCGTGAAAGACGTGCGTGTCATGGGCGCCATCGGTGTCGTCGAGATGGATCGCATCGGCGATCTCGATGCTTTGCGCGCAAGATTTGTCGAGCAGGGCGTGTTCGTGCGGCCCTTCGGCAATGTGATTTATCTCACGCCGGCTTTCACGATTGCGCCGGCCGATCTGGATGCCCTGACCCGCATTATCGTTACAGTCGTGCGCGAACGACCGTAACCGTACACGACGCCTCGGCCGCGACTTTGGCCGACACGCCGCCGAGCAATTTGCGCATCAAGGTGTTGTGCCGTGCGCCGATCAGGATGTGATCGACCCGGCTGACGCTGGCAAACTCGAGGATGGCGGACGCCGGATCGATGGCTTCAATCACATGTACGGTAAGGCGATTGTCGGCGAGCTTCAGCGGCTCGGCCCAGTCCTTGAGCCGCACCATGCGATCGATGTGTTTGTTATGGCCTTCGGCGTCCAGCGTCATGTCGACGCTGAGCCGCGCCTGCTTCAACACATTGACGCAAGCGAGCCGCGCCGAGGGCAGCGCCGCCAGCATGCGTTCGGTGGTAAGGCGAAGTTCATCGTTGAGTTCGTCGGTCCCGTCGAAATCGATCGCCACGGCAATGATGGGGGCCGTCGCCAGTTGATCCGACAGTGCCGCGCGCGGCCGGGGACTTGTCAGTTCCTTGTTGAACCGCCGCCGCAGCACCGTACTGAAAGGATCGCGCTTGAGCCGTTCCGAGCGTGCGGTCAGTTTCACGTCGGCCGGGTGGCTGAGATCGAAAGCCAGTTGTGCCGCTGTGGGATAACGCCAGGCCGGCTCGATCTCCAGACATCGCAATACGATTTCCTGGAGCCACGGCGGATAATCGGCTTTGAGTTTGCGAGGCGGATGCGGATCGCGCCACAGCCGCCGCCGCATGCCGCGCAGCGTTTCACTTTCGCCGAATGGCCGCTCGCCTGTAGTGAAGAAGTAGAGCAATACGCCAAGCGCAAACACGTCGCTGCGTGGGTCGTTGCGAACGCCGCGTAACTGCTCCGGCGACATGTAGGGTGCGGTGCCGAACGGCAGCCGGAATTCTTCCTGCATCAGATCTGGCAATTCGTCGTGATGCGACAACCCATAATCGAGCAGCACGGCTTCGCCGGTCGGCCGGAACATGATGTTGCTCGGCTTGATGTCAAGGTGAACGACATGCTGACGATGCAGGTCGTCCAAAGCGTCTGCGATTTTGAAGCCGATGGCGGCAACGTCGTCGTAGGGCAGAGGCAGATCGGGCAAACGCGCATACAGCGATTTGCCGGCAAGTGCTTCCATCACGAGGTAAGGTTGCGCAGCGAAGTCTCCAGCCGCGACGAATTTCGGCACATGTACGCCCGACAGGCGCGGCATGATCATCTGCTCCATTTCGAAGCTGACGATGGCCGCCGGATCCGTGCCTTCGCCGATACGCGGCACCTTCATGAGCATCGGCGCGCTGTCGCTTTCGCGCGTGACGCGCCACAGCATCGCCATGCCGCCCTGATGGATGATTTCCTCCAGCCGGAAGCCGTCGAGGATCACGCCGGGTGTATGCAGCGGCCTCGCCACGCTATTTTCCCACCAGCAGGCGGTCGGCGAGCCAGGTCGGCAGACCTTTTTGCCGGATGGCGGCTGCTGCCGCTTCGGCGTCGTAAGGCACGCGGCAGTAGGTGATTTCGTTCTTGTTGGTATCGAGCATCAGATAAGCGGCGGCTGGGTTGCCATCGCGCGGCTGCCCGACCGAGCCCAGCACCGCGAGCCAATGCCGGCCGGATGTCAGCGGAATGGGGGCGCCGGTCTTGGGCGTGAACGACGTCATCTTCGCCGTCGCCGACATCGTGTAGAGCGCGGGCTTGTGGACGTGGCCGCAAAACGTGACGGCGGCGTTGGTCGCGCTCAGGCTGGTGGCCGCTTCTGTGGTGCTCTGGACATAGATCCAGTGCTTGGGATCGCTGGCGTCGCCGTGGACATAAAGCCGGTCGCCATCCTTGACCGTCAGCGGCAAAGCTTCAAGGAAACGGCGCTGCGGGATGCCGAGTTCGCCGCGTGTCCATTCGATGACCATGCGGGCTTCGGCATTGAGCTGTTCGCCGGGGTTGGCGATGGCGCTGTCGTGATTGCCCAGCACCGCGGTCGCGCCCTTGTCGACCAGATCCATGACGGCGGTCAGGCACCAGTCCGGATCCGCGCCATAACCGACGTAATCCCCGAGCAGCACGAACCGCTCCGCGCCGTCGGCGCGCGCCTGCGCCAGGCAGGCTTCGAAGGCCTGCCGGTTGGCATGAATATCGGCGAAGAATGCGATCAGCACACAGAGGCCCCGGTCGGCACAGGTTGGGCCGATTGCGTCACGGAGCGTTGATCTTTGTCAAATGGGCGCCATAGCGCGTCGCAGACGACCGCTAGTAGCCGACCGCGGTGCCGTGCAGGTCGTACTCGTCGGATCGCTCGATTTTCACGGTCGCGATCTCGCCAACCCGCATCGGCCGACGGCTGGCGACGTAGACATTGCCGTCGATTTCCGGCGCGTCGGCCATCGAGCGGCCTTTGGCGACGGTCGGGCCGGCTTCGTCGATGATGACTTGTTGCCGGGTGCCTACTTTGCGCTTGAGGCGCCGCGTCGAAATCTTCTGCTGCGCCTGCATGAAGCGATGCCAGCGTTCTTCCTTGACCTCGTCGGGCACGATATCGGCGCCGAGATGGTTGGCGGGCGCGCCGCGCACCGGCTCGTATTTGAAACAGCCGACGCGATCGAGCGAAGCCTCATCGAGCCATTGCAGCAGCAAGTCGAAATCGGCTTCGGTCTCGCCGGGAAAGCCGACGATGAATGTCGAGCGCAACGTGATGTCCGGGCACATTTCGCGCCAGCGCGCGATGCGCGCCAGGCTCTTTTCCTGCGCGGCCGGACGCTTCATGCGCTTGAGCACGTCGGGCGCGGCGTGCTGCAGCGGCATATCGAGATAGGGCAGGATCTTGCGGTCGGCCATCAGCGGAATGACGTCGTCGACATGCGGATACGGATAGACGTAATGCATGCGCACCCAGATGCCGAGTTCGCCGAGCGCACTCGCGAGATCGACGAACTTGGCGCGCACATCCTTGTCGCGCCATTTGCTCGCCGCGTATTTGATGTCGACGCCGTAAGCCGAGGTGTCCTGCGAGATCACCAGCAGTTCCTTGACGCCGGCGGCGGCAAGCTTTTCTGCTTCGCGCAGCACGTCGCCGGCCGGACGCGAGACGAGATCGCCGCGCAGCTTCGGGATGATGCAGAAGGTGCAGCGGTTGTTGCAGCCTTCGGAAATTTTGAGATACGCGTAGTGCCGCGGCGTCAGCTTGATGCCTTCCGGCGGCACCAGATCGAGAAACGGATTGTGCTGCGGCGGCGCGGCGCGATGCACGGCGTCAAGCACGCTCTCGTATTGCTGCGGGCCGGTGATGGCGAAGACGCCGGGGTAGGCGGCGGTGATGTTCTCGGGCTCGGCGCCCATGCAGCCGGTGACGATGACCTTGCCGTTTTCCTTCAGCGCCAGGCCGATTGCCGCGAGCGACTCCGCCTTGGCTGAATCGAGAAAGCCGCAGGTGTTGACGATGACGAGG
>CAISIV010000126.1 GCA_903885555.1 uncultured Hyphomicrobiales bacterium | reverse complement strand
GCCCTGGGAAGGCACCGATTACGTCATCCCGGGCGATGAAAAGGCCGCGGGGCAGGGCAACAAGCTCACCGGCGAGCCCGAGAAGAAGGCCGCGCCCTGATGGCCGAAACATCCGTCCGCAATTTCACCATCAACTTCGGCCCGCAGCATCCGGCCGCGCACGGCGTGCTGCGCCTGGTGCTTGAGCTCGACGGCGAGATCGTCGAGCGCGTCGATCCGCATATTGGTTTGTTGCACCGGGGAACCGAAAAACTCATCGAGCACAAGACCTATCTGCAGGCCGTGCCGTATTTCGACCGGCTCGATTACGTCGCGCCGATGAATCAGGAGCACGCGTTCTGCCTCGCGGTGGAAAAATTGCTCGGCATCGCTGTCCCTAAGCGCGCGCAGTTGATCCGTGTGCTGTATTCCGAAATTGGCCGTCTACTCTCGCATCTCTTGAACGTCACCACGCAGGCGATGGACGTCGGCGCGCTGACGCCGCCGTTGTGGGGCTTCGAAGAGCGCGAAAAGCTGATGGTGTTCTACGAGCGCGTTTCCGGATCGCGCATGCACGCGGCGTATTTCCGTCCGGGCGGCGTGCATCAGGACATGCCGAACAAGCTCGTCGATGACATCTATGATTTCTGCGACCCGTTCCTCAAAGTGGTCGACGATCTCGACACGCTGCTGACCGGCAACCGTATCTTCAAACAGCGCAACGTCGACATCGCCATCGTCAAGCTGGAAGACGCCTGGAACTGGGGCTTCTCTGGTGTGATGGTGCGTGGCTCGGGCGCAGCCTGGGACCTGCGCAAGTCGCAGCCCTACGAGTGCTATTCCGAACTCGATTTCGACATTCCGATCGGCAAGAACGGCGACTGCTACGACCGCTATCTGATCCGCATGGAAGAGATGCGGCAGTCGACCAAGATCATGAAGCAGTGTCTTGAGAAGCTGCGCAGCCCTGAAGGCCGCGGCCCCGTTGCCGTCGACGACAACAAGATCGTGCCGCCCAAGCGCGCCGAGATGAAGCAGTCGATGGAAGCGCTGATCCATCACTTCAAGCTCTACACCGAGGGCTATCACGTGCCGGCCGGCGAAGCTTACGCCGCCGTCGAAGCGCCGAAGGGCGAGTTCGGCGTCTATCTGGTCGCCGACGGCACCAACAAGCCGTACAAGTGCAAGATTCGCGCGCCGGGCTTCGCGCATCTGCAAGCGATGGACTGGTTGTGCAAGGGGCATCTGTTGGCTGACGTTTCCGCCATTCTCGGTTCGATCGATATCGTGTTCGGTGAGGTCGACCGATGAGCGTCCGCCGTCTCGCACCCGCTGAACTGCAGCCCAAGGAATTCGCCTTCACCGCGGCGAATATGGAATGGGCCAAGAAGCAGATCGCCAAATATCCGGAAGGCCGTCAGGCCTCGGCGGTCATCCCCCTGATGTGGCGCGCGCAGGAACAGCACCACGGCTGGCTGCCGGAAGTGGCGATCCGCTACATCGCCGGCATGCTCGGCATGGATCATATCCGCGCGCTGGAAGTCGCGACCTTCTACACGCAGTTCCAGCTGCAGCCGGTCGGCTCGAAGGCGCATGTGCAAGTGTGCGGCACGACGCCCTGCATGTTGCGCGGCTCGGCCGGCCTGTTTGACGTCTGCAAAAAGAAGATCCACCCCGAGCCGTTCCACGTGTCCGCCGACGGCAAGCTGTCGTGGGAAGAGGTCGAATGCCTTGGCGCCTGCGTGAACGCGCCGATGGCTTTGATCTGGAGCGACACCTACGAAGACCTGACGCCCGAGAGTTTCGAGAAGCTGCTCGACGGTTTTGCTGCCGGCACGCCGCCGAAGCCCGGTCCGCAGAATGGCCGCCAATTCTCCGAGCCGGAAGGTGGTGCGACGGCGCTGACCGATCCCGCGCTCTATGCGAAGGCGAAACAGAAGTGACCGCTCATGCTCGCTGACAAGGACCGCATCTTTACAAACCTCTACGGCCGCCATGACTGGGGCCTTGCGGGCGCGCGTTCGCGCGGCAGTTGGGACGGCACCAAGGCGATCCTCGAGAAGGGCCGCGACGGCATCATCGCCGAGATGAAGGCCTCGGGGCTTCGCGGCCGCGGCGGCGCCGGATTCCCGACGGGTCTCAAGTGGTCCTTCATGCCCAAGGAGTCGAAGGACGGACGGCCGAGCTATCTGGTCGTCAATGCCGACGAGTCCGAACCCGGCACCTGCAAGGACCGCGAGATTATGCGGCACGATCCGCATCTTCTGGTCGAGGGCTGCCTGATCGCCGGCTTCGCGATGGGCGCGGTGGCGGCCTACATCTATGTGCGCGGCGAATTCATTCGCGAGCGTGAGCATCTGCAGGCCGCGGTCGATCAGGCCTACGAGGCCAAGCTGATCGGCAAGAACAACATCCACGGCTACGACTTCGAGATCATCGTTCACCACGGCGCCGGCGCTTACATCTGTGGCGAAGAAACCGCGCTGCTGGAAAGTCTCGAAGGCAAGAAGGGCATGCCGCGGCTCAAGCCGCCGTTCCCGGCCAATGTCGGCCTCTATGGCTGCCCGACCACCGTCAACAACGTCGAGTCGATCGCCGTGGCGCCGGATATCATGCGGCGCGGCGCGGCGTGGTTTGCCTCATTCGGCAATCCGAACAATGTCGGCACCAAGCTTTTCTGCATCTCCGGCCACGTCAACAAGCCGTGCAACGTGGAAGAGGCGATGGGCATCACGTTCCGAGAGCTGATCGAGACGCATTGCGGCGGCATTCGCGGCGGCTGGGACAATCTTAAAGCTGTCATCCCCGGCGGTTCGTCGGTGCGCATGGTGCCGGCGGCGCAGATCATCGACACGCCGATGGATTTCGACAGCCTTTCGAAGCTCAAGTCCGGCCTCGGCACCGCGGCGGTCATTGTCATGGACAAGTCGACCGATCTCATTCGTGCCGTGGCGCGGCTGTCTTATTTCTACAAGCACGAGAGCTGCGGCCAGTGTACGCCGTGCCGAGAGGGCACTGGCTGGATGTGGCGCGTGCTGACCCGCATGGCCGAAGGCCGCGCGCAGAAGCGCGAGATCGACATGTTGCTGGAAGTGACCAAACAGGTCGAAGGCCACACCATCTGCGCGCTCGGCGACGCGGCGGCCTGGCCGATCCAGGGGCTCATCGCGCATTTCCGTCACGAGATCGAAGAACGTATCGACGAATATGCGCGCAACGCCGATGCGAACGGCGCGGTCCGCGATCCGCATCTTGTGGCGGCGGAGTAGGGCATGACTACGCGCCACCTCGCCCAGTTCAACATCGCGCGGATCAAGTATCCGCTCGATGATCCGCGCATGAAGGACTTCGTCGACAATGTCGCGCGCGTGAACGGGCTGGCGGAAACGATCGAGGGATTTGTCTGGCGGCTGCAGGACGTTAGCGGCAATGCCATGAATATGCAGGTCTACGGCGACCCGCGCGTGCTGCCGAACCTCACGGTCTGGGAAAACGTCGAGGCGCTGGAGCGCTTCGTCTGGAAGACGCTGCATAGCCGCTTCTACGGCCGGCGCACCGAATGGTTCGAGCACATCGAGACGCCGCTGGTGCTGTGGCACATCGAGCCCGGCCATCGCCCGGCGATGGAAGAGGGCGTCGAGCGCCTCGAACATCTCAAAGCGCACGGACCGAGCGATACCGCCTTCGGCTGGAAACATCTGCCGGCGGCACAGCACTGGAAGACGGCGCGCTGCGATGCGCCCACGATGCATCCGAACGAGCACGCGGCATGACAAAAGTAATCATCGACGGACAAGAGTTGGACGTGCCGCCGGAGTACACGCTGCTCCAGGCCTGCGAAGCCGCGGGCGCCGAGATCCCGCGCTTCTGCTACCACGAGCGCTTGTCGATCGCCGGCAACTGCCGCATGTGTCTGATCGAAGTGAAGGGCGGGCCGCCGAAGCCGGTCGCCTCCTGCGCGCAGAATATCCGCGACTTGCGTCCCGGCCCCAATGGCGAGCCGCCGCAGATGTTCACCAAATCGCCGATGGTGAAAAAGGCGCGCGAAGGCGTCATGGAATTCCTTCTGGTCAACCATCCGCTCGACTGCCCTATCTGCGATCAGGG
>CAISIV010000125.1 GCA_903885555.1 uncultured Hyphomicrobiales bacterium | reverse complement strand
TCCTCGCGCAAGATCTCCGACATCATCGGCGTCATCGACGAAATCGCCCGCCAGACCAACTTGCTGGCGCTCAACGCCGCGGTGGAAGCGGCGCGCGCTGGCGAAGCGGGGCGTGGCTTCGCGGTCGTCGCGTCCGAAGTCCGCAGTCTGGCTCAGCGCTCGTCGCAGGCGGCCAAAGACATCAAGGACCTCATCACCAACAGCAACGGTCCGGTCAAAGACGGCGTCGAACTTGTCAACAAAGCGGGCGAGTCGCTTCACGAGATCGTCGAGTCGATCAAGAAGGTCACCATGGTTGTGTCCGAAATCGCCAATGCCAGCATGGAGCAGTCGACCGGCATCGAGCAAATCAACAAGGCGCTGACGCAGATGGACGAGGTCACGCAGCAGAACTCGGCGCTGGTCGAGGAAAATGCCGCGACCGCCAAGACGCTGGAAGGTCAGGCCAAGTCGATGGACCAGCGCGTCGCCTTCTTCAAATTGCGCGGCGGTGATAATGCCGGTTTCGTGCCGGCGGCAGCTCCGCGTTCGGCACCTGCACCGGTGCGCGAAAAAACAGTCACGCCGAAGCGTGCGGCTGCCGAAAAGAAGAGGAGCGGCACGGTCGTACGGTTGCAGCAGGGTCAGGCGACTGCGCTTAAGGTGGAAGATCCGGACTGGAAAGAGTTCTGAGCAAATGGCATGGCCGGCCGATCGCCCCTGGTGGCCTTCGGCCGGCGGCGCCCTGAAGCGGGTTCATTGCGGGCGCAATTCAACATCAACGGAGAGTAAAATTCTTCTATAGGTTGCGCTAAAATTACGCGACAGCATGTCTCGCGTTATGCTCTGCGAGATCGCACCGAGAAACGTTTTAGTCCATATTTTGCGTCGCTTGAGCGCCTAAGCCCCACTGCGCAATCCAGTTTGTAGCGCTACTTTGCTTCTTTTTGCGGGGCTATAATTCAAACGTTTTATAATACCGTCCCTCATAGGTTGTGAGCCAACGCAGTGAGGTCGTGCTCGACCTGCGATGCGCGAATGCATCGCGGTGCACGGCTCAAGCGTGGGGGATTTACGCAGCCATGAATCGAGCCATTGCATCAATAGCCAAACAGCCCGCCACTGTATCCAGGTCCGGCTTCGCCCTTAAAGTCGGAACCAAGCTGGGCCTGATGTCAGGCCTCGCTATCGCACTCGTCGCCGGCATGGTCGGCTACAGCCTGTACAGCGACAGCCTCGTGACGCAGGACAGCGCGGCGGCGATGCTGCAACAGGACATTGGCCGCGAAGTGATGGAAGTCCACGCGGCGGTGGTCGGTCTTCAACTCGGCCTGCGGGATGTCCGTCTCGCGGAGACGCCGGACGAGCTTAAAACGGCTTCCGGTCAGTTTGTCACCAGACAGGCAACCGTGGCGTCGGCTTTCGCCAAGGTCATGCCCAAGTTCACGTCGCCGCAAGCCCGCGAGACCATGGACAAGGTCAAGAACTTCGTCGACCAATACTCGGAAGCCGGCAAGCGGATGATGGCGGTTCGCAGCCAGTTGATCGCCCTTGACGCCGGTCCGCGCTATGACGCGCTCGTCCGCGAATTGAGCGTCCTGGTTCACGACAAAACCGGGCCGCTCGCCCGGCAGATGGCCGAGCTCAGCGTCCAAGCTGTCGGCGAGGCGACCGAACGCGCGGCTGCGGCCGTGCAGCATCAAAATGCGATCAAGGCTTCGGCACAGTGGATTTCGCTGACGTTAAGCGCGATCGTCATTCTTCTGTTGATCGCCTCGGCTATCTTCGGCGTCGTATCGATTGCGCGGCCCTTGGCCCGTCTCGTGCCGGAATTGAAAAAGATTGCCGAAGGCGATTTCAACGTTTCCATTCAGGGCGTCGACCGCAAAGATGAGGTCGGCGAGATCGCGCAGGCCGCTGAACTGATTGCGGAACGTGTCGGCTCGACGATTTCCAACATCAAATTGTCGGCCAACGAGGTTACTAATGCCTCTGCTGAAATCTCGACCAGCACCACCGATCTGTCACAGCGCACCGAGGAGCAGGCCGCGAGCCTCGAAGAAACCTCGGCCTCGATGGAAGAGATGACCGCGACGGTCAAGAAAAACGCCGAGAACGCGCAGCAGGCCAGCAGCCTGGCGGCTAGCACGCAAGTCGTCGCCAACCGTGGCGGCGAAGTCGTTGCCAAGACGGTCGAAGCGATGGCCAAGATCGAGGATTCATCCCGCAAGATTTCCGACATCATCGGCGTCATCGACGAGATCGCCCGCCAGACCAATTTGCTGGCGCTCAATGCCGCCGTGGAGGCGGCGCGCGCCGGTGAAGCGGGCCGTGGTTTTGCGGTGGTCGCTTCGGAAGTCCGCAGCCTTGCGCAACGTTCATCGCAGGCCGCCAAAGACATCAAGGATCTCATCACCAACAGCAACGGTCAGGTGAAGGACGGCGTCGAACTGGTCAACAAGGCCGGCGCGTCGCTCAGCGAGATCGTCGAGTCGATCAAAAAGGTAACTGCGGTGATAGGTGAAATCGCCAATGCCAGCATGGAGCAGTCCACCGGCATCGAGCAGATCAACAAGGCGCTGACCCAGATGGACGAGGTCACGCAGCAGAACTCGGCGTTGGTCGAGGAAAACGCGGCGACCGCCAAGACGCTCGAAGGTCAGGCCAAGTCTATGGACGAACGCGTCGCCTACTTCAAGCTGCGCGGCGGCGACAATGCCGGCTTCGCGCTTGCCGCGTCGCCGGCTCCACGGCAAGCTCCCGTCGCGACGGCAAAGGCAAAGCCGCCTGCTGCCACGCCGAAGCGTACCGCCCCAATAAAGAGCCCCGTCGTCCAGATGCAGGCCGGCCTTGCGACCGCGCTGAAGATGGAAGATCCTGACTGGAAGGAATTCTGAGCGAGCGCGCGCGACCGGCTGAGAGTTCTTCTTCAGGAAGCGCTTTTGACAGACCGCGCTCCCTAGTTTTTTGTCCAGCGCGTCGACCGGCAGATCAGGCCGCCGACGATGCAGCCTGTCGTCACCATGCTGTCGCCGGTTGCTTTCAGCTTTGCCGAGAAGGTCAGGTTCCGTTGCGGGTCGTGCGCGGAACCGGACCACTGATCGTTCCCCGGTTTGATCGTGAAGATGAGTCGATCGCCGACCTTCTCTTTCTGGCCGGCGGGATCCTTGATCCAGGTATTGATCGCGCAAATGTTCCCGCCACAGGGAGCGACCTTGACGCGTGCCGCGCCGTCGCCACGCGACCAGTTGCCGAAGATGTCGTCGGGCTGCGCCAGGACCGGCGGGGCCAGCGCCAGCAGGGCGGCCGCCGCGATGAAAAGCCTTGAATGCATCGTGCGCGCCCGCCTTTGTATGGACCTTCAGGTACATACGGCGCGGCTTTGCCTTTGGATGACTCGTCTGCTGTGGAAATGAGGCGATTGGCGTTCGAGCATTGGCTTAATGAATGCATGGTAACCATGGGGAATAACCGGGGGTGCCATGCCGATCTTCACGATTAGCCATGTAACCACGTACCGTTACCGCAAGCCGGTCGCTTTCGGCGAACACCGCATGATGCTGCGGCCGCGCGACGACAGCGATCAGATCGTTCTCGATGCGGAACTCGACATTGCGCCGGCCCCGGCCGAGATTTCATGGGAGCGCGATCATTTCGGCAATCACGTCGGCACCGCGCGCTTTGCCGAGCGCTCCCGCGAATTGCGCTTCACCAGCACCATTCGGCTCGAACACGCGCCGTTCACGTTCCGCGCCGACGATATCAAGGATTTCGCCAGAACCTTTCCCTTTGTCTACGCCGAGGACGATAACCCGTACCGCGCGCCGCTGACATCGAATCCCGAACTGCACCGCTGGGCTGCCGGGTTCCTGCGCGAAGACGGCACCGCCGATACCTACGCGCTGCTCGTCGGCATGACGCAGACCATCCGGCGTACTTTCAAGCACCTGGCGCGGCACGAAAAGGGCGTGCAGGACCCGTTCGAGACCCTGACGCTCAACAGCGGCAGCTGCCGCGATCTCGCGATGCTGATGATCGAGGCGTTGCGCACGCTGGGCATCGCCGCACGGTTCGTCTCCGGCTATCTTCATCTCAAGGGCGGCGACGACCATGTAACCGGCGGCAATACTCACGCCTGGGTGCAGGCTTATGTGCCGGGGCCGGGCTGGGTCGACTTCGATCCGTCGAGCGGCAATGTCGGCAACGAAAATCTGGTCCGGCTCGCGACGGTGCACGATCCGCGCGAGGCCATTCCGCTGTCGGGCTCCTGGATCGGCTCGCGTTCGGACCATCTCGCCATGAAGGTCTTCGTCAAGGTTGCAGCAACCGCGCCCTGAGCGCTTTGCCCGCAACTGTGCTATGGAACTTTATGGCCTCCCTGTTCTTAGCATGGAGCTGGTAACGCCCGCTTCCGCGGGCCGGTGAGGTATTATCAAGTGAAAATCCGTGCGGGCTATGAACTGGCCTATGAATGTCCGCAACCGACGCCGATGATCCTCCAGTTGAGCGTTCATCCGTCGCGTATTCCCGATCTATTGACCGTCGATCGGGTGAAATTCAATCCGCCGCTGCCTTCCAACACCTACCACGATAGTTTCGGCAACTTCTGCCACGTCGTCACCGCGCCGCAGGGGCGGATGACGATCTCAACCGACTTCCTCATCGACAATACCGATCAGGTCGACGAAGTGGCGCCGCAGGCCGAGCAGCATCCGATGCAGGTCCTGCCGGTGGAGGCGCTGGTGTATCTTCTCGGCAGCCGCTACTGCGAGACCGACCGGCTGTCGAACATCGCGTGGTCGCTGTTTGGGCATCTGCCGAAGGGCTGGCCGTTGGTGCAGGCGATCTGCGACTACGTCCACAATCACATCACGTTCGGCTATCACCACGCCGATCCGACGATGTCTGCCTGGGAAGTCTTCAACAAGAAGCGCGGCGTGTGCCGCGACTATGCTCATCTCGCGGTCACGTTTTGCCGCTGCATGAACATTCCGGCGCGCTATTGCACCGGCTATCTCGGCGACATGGGTACGCCGCTGCCGCATGCGGCCGGCGACTTCGCCGGATGGTTCGAAGCCTATCTCGGCGGCCGCTGGTACACCTTCGATCCGCGCAACAACGTGCCGCGCCTCGGCCGTATCCTGATGGCGCGCGGCCGCGATGCCACCGACGTCGCGATCGTCACGTCGTTCGGTCCAAACACGCTTGCGGGTTTCAGGGTGATCACCGATCAGGTCGACGACAAAGGCAAAAAGATCGCGTGATTGCGCGTCGCGTCTGCGGACCTGACCAATCGAACCGAAGTAGGCGCAACAGGTTTTATCGTTAGCACGCGATGAAGTGCGGTCGGAAAAAGCATGGCCTCTATTTACTATTCGATTGCGGCTGCCGGGGGCATTCGCTTGCGGCGACTTGTGTGGCGAACAAGAAATTCAAGCCAATTCTTTCAGACTGCTGGGATTGCCGGCGACACCGCGGCGCTGACTTGGTAAAGATCGGGTCGTCGCTCTGACAATCCAGTTTATCGCTTTACAATGCCGATCTAGCACATCGAAAAATTCAAAACTTTCATAATGGCCCGGGCGTCAGCTTGCTCCGAAGTTCCTTGGAGCGTCCATCATGAACCAGACCGTCAACGCGACCGTCGCGTCCGCCTCATCGAATGCCGGCAATTGGGGGATGGGCGAGTCGTACGGCAATACGACCGGCGCCGTCCAGTTCGTCAGCTTCGCCATCGGCAACGATCAATACGGCGTCGACATCATGGCGGTGCGGGAAATCAAAGCCTACTCCAACATCACGCATCTGCCGAAGCAGCCCGATTATGTGCGCGGCGTGCTCAATCTGCGCGGCGCGGTCATTCCGATCGTCGACCTGCGCTGCCGGTTCGATCAGGGGCTGACCGAGGCGAGCCCGCTTCACGTCATCGTCATCGTGCAGGTCGGCAACCGCCAGGTCGGACTGTTGGCCGACCGCGTTCTCGACATCGTGTCGTTCGAGCCGTCGCAGGTGCAGCCGGTGCCGCAGATCGAGGACTCTTCGCCCGCGCACTTCCTGTCGGGCGTCGTCACCACCGAAGACTCCATGATGGCGCTGATCGATCTGCCGGCGCTTGTCAGCGCCACGCCGGCCGAAATCGAAGCTCCCCAGCTCGCATGAAGTTTAGCTCCCCGCTCTGATCCACCGGCGGAGAGCATCGCGGGCGCGCGTTCTTCCCCCTGTCTGGTCGCTCCGAGACAGTCAGGCGGTTGAGCGCGCGCCTGAAGCGGGCAACGCGCGATTAACGATAAGTATCGCCTGAAGCAGCCAAGAATTGTAAATTTGAACGAATTGTCTCGCTGCATGTTGTCTGTTCAGAGGAACCCATGAACATTCAGCAAGACAACCAGCGCCAAAATCTGCAGTCATTCTTGTCGTGCGTGCCAATGCCATTGCCGCACTATTTCGAGGATACGAAGGTCCAGCGGCGCGTCGGCCTTGCGATCGGCGCTGTAAAAATGCCGCCCGTTTATCAGGTGCGGACAGTCTGGCTGTGAGGTCATGACAACCGGTTAGCCAAGCGTACTAATTTTAGCATCAATACATTTGGCCGGGCGAGGCATCGAGCCACTCCGCCCATCCTATCCCTTCAACATTTCCATCGCCGCGGCGTGTGTGCGCTTGTCGCCGGCGGCGATAATGCGGCCGCCGTGTTGTGCCGGGGCGCCTTCCCAGGTCGTGACGATGCCGCCGGCGCCGGCGATGATCGGAATCAAGGGCACGATGTCGTGCGGCTTGATCTCGGTCTCGATGACGAGGTCGATGTTGCCGGCCGCCAACATGCAATAGGCGTAGCAATCGCCGCCGTAGCGTGACAGCTTCGCCACCTTCTCGACCTTGCCGAACTGCGCGCGGTCGGTGTCGTTCATCAGCAGCGGGCTGGTGGTGAACAGCACCGCGTCGCTCAGCTTCGCGCAGGGGCGCACGCGCAGATCGCGCGGGCCGGTCGGTCCGCGATAGCGCGCCGCGCCGCCGTCGCCGGAAAAATGTTCGCGCGTGAAAGGCTGATGCATCGTGCCGAACACCGGCTCGCCGAACCGCATCAGGCCGATCAGCGTGCCCCAGGCCACCATGCCGGAGATGAAGGATTTGGTGCCGTCGATCGGATCGAGCACCCAGACATATTCGGCGTCGCCGCGTTCGGTGCCGCGCTCCTCGCCGAGGATGCCGTGCTCGGGAAAATTCTGGCGGATCAGCGCGCGCATGGCGTCTTCGGCGGCGCGGTCGGCGACCGTGACGGGGTCGAAGCCGCGCGCCAGCTTGTTCTCGATCGCCAGCGAGGTGCGGAAGAACGGCAGGATGGTCTCGCCCGAGGCCTGCGCGAGCTGGTCGACGAAGGTGGAAAAGTCGATGGCCGTCATTGAGGTCCGCCCCTGGCTTCTTGCCCCTTCGGGTAGCGGAGACAGCGCCGTGCGGCAATGTTTGCGGATGTCCCTTCCCGCAAAGCCGGCGCCGGGGGATTCCCGATGCTCACAAAGCCCGAATAAGGGATTTTCCTGCTGCGCTGCAGCAAAGTGGCCGTATTTTTCGCATAAGACTAAAGAAACAGGCTGATTCCGGGATTTAGCTATGCGATTTTTGCATGTGGATTCGTGTTCCGAGCCTTGATTTTTGTGCGTTGCGGTGTAGATTACTGCAATGCGGTAGCGATACCGTTGCCCTCCTTGGGCGTTTCCTCCCTAGACTTGGGCCGCTCTTCAGTGAGCGGCCCTTTTTTTTTGGTCGAGAAATAGAGCGGGATTATTCCGCCGCGGCGCGGTACGGGCGCAGCTCTTCGAGCGGAATTTCGCCGACCCGCCGCGCCAGCGTTTCGAGGTCCGCCTTCAGCCGGTCGAAGCCGTTGATGCGCTCGTAGCGGCGCTCGTCCATATATAGCGCGCGGTTGATTTCGAGCTGGATGGCATGAAGTCCGGCGGACGGATTGCCGTAATGCTCAGTAATAAAGCCGCCGGCATAAGGCTTATTGCGGCTGACGGTGTAGCCCAGCCCGCGCAGCGTCGATTCCACGGTCTCCGCCAGCACGCCGACGCAGCTGGTGCCGTAGCGGTCGCCGAGCACGAATTCGGGCCGCGGACGTTCGTCCTTGTGCCCCGTACTTGAGGGCATCGAGTGGCAGTCTACGAGCATGGCGGCGCCGAAATCACGGTGCATTTTGGTGAAAAGCCGCCGCAGCGCGCGGTGATACGGCTTGTACAGCGTCTCGATCCGCTGCAACGCATCATCGACAGGTATGCGCCGGTCGTAGATCTCCTGGGCGTCGCCAACGACCCGCGCGACCGTTCCCAAGCCCCCCGCTACGCGCATGGATCGCGTATTGGCGAAAGAGGGCAGGCGGCCTTCGAACATGCGCGGATCGAGCTCGTAGGGCTCGCGGTTCACGTCGACGAAACAGCGCGGAAAATGCGCCCGCATGAGCGGAAAGCCATGCCCCACTACACCGCCGACCAAGGCATCGACAAAACTGTCCTCCGACCGCCGCAGCGTGCCGACATCCAGCCGGGACGTTTCCAGGAAGGCTAAGGGGTAGGTCGACCCGCTGTGAGGCGAATTGAACAAAACCGGCGCGCGATAGGCGTCCGGCTCGATGATCTCGAACGGCGGATCGAGCTCTTGGCGGGCGTCTGTCATGGGAGGGAATGGGCCATCGGCAGCCGTGAAAATCAGATCGTTAGGGCGTTCTTAAAATCCCCTATACCTTCTATTGTCCATGCGCCGGGGGACAATGCCAAGCGATGGTTTGGGTTCACGCGTTATTTACCCGGCATAAGTCTTATGGGAGCCGTGGACACCCGGCCTCCCGGCCAGTGGTTAAGGGGCGTTAAAGCGTATGTCGAAAATCCTGCTGGCTGAAGACGACACCGATATGCGGCGTTTTTTGGTGAAGGCGCTGCAAAACGCCGGATTCGACGTCACCTCCTATGACAACGGCCTTTCGGCGTATCAGCGGCTGCGCGAGGAACCGTTCGAACTCCTGCTCACCGATATCGTGATGCCGGAAATGGACGGTATCGAGCTGGCCCGCCGGGCCGCCGAACTCGACCCCGACATCAAGATCATGTTCATCACCGGCTTTGCCGCGGTGGCGCTGAACGCCGATTCCAATGCGCCCAAACAGGCCAAGGTGCTGTCCAAACCGATCCATTTGCGCGATCTGGTCAGCGAAGTGAACAAGATGCTGGCGGCCTGACGGCCGCTTAAAGGCCTCCCGGGCGCTTGCTTCGCCTGTTTGGAGCCGATAAGACCACCCCGTTAAATGCGCGCGTAGCTCAGCGGAAGAGCACTACCTTGACATGGTAGGGGTCACAGGTTCGATCCCTGTCGCGCGCACCATTACTTACGAAAATACCGCCGGAACAGCGTCCTGCTGTTTCTTCAAGCCCCGGTAATACCCTCATTCCAGCTCTCCCCATGGCGCATTACCGACGCTGGTTCCTTGCGCTGATTGTCGTGCTCGTCATGGCGGGCTTTGCGGCAGCCGTCTGGGCTTTTGACGGCGTCATCACCGCCGAGGCCCTGCAAGCGCGGATTGCCAGCCTGGGCGTCTGGGCGCCAGTCGGCTTCGTTCTGCTCTATGGCATCGCGACCGTCGCGATGGTGCCCGGCAGCATTTTCGATCTGGTCGGCGGCGCGCTGTTCGGCCCCTATCTCGGCAGCGCACTCAATCTCGCCGGCGGCAGCCTCGGCGCCGCCTTGGCGTTCCTCGTCGCGCGCTATCTCGCTCGCGACTGGGTCGAAGCCCGCGCCGGGCCGCGCACCAAGAGCATCGTCAGCAGCGTCGATACCGATGGCTGGCGCTTTGTTGCCTTCGTGCGGCTGGTGCCTGTGTTCCCGTACAACGTCATGAACTATCTGCTCGGGCTCACGCACATTCCGTTCCACCACTACATTCTGTCGACCATCGTCTTCATGGCGCCGTCGACCTTCGTCTACACTTGGATCGGTGTTGCCGGCCGGGAAGCCATCGCGGGCGACGCCAACAATCTGCGCTACGCCTTGCTGGCGCTCGGGTTGCTGGCGGTGATGTTGATGGTGCCGCGGTTCTACAAGCGCTGGCGCAAAAACTAGCGCCAGAACTGCTTCGACGCGATCGCCGCGCCTTCCGCCATCGCCTTGAATTTTGCAAACACCACGTCGGGATCGACCGCGGCCTGGCCGACCCAGGTGCCGTAACCGCAATCGCTGCCGGCAATCACATTCTCGCGTCCCACCAGCTTGGCATAACGGCCGATACGCTGCGCGATCAACTCGGGATGCTCGATGAAATTCGATTTGGATTCCAGCACGCCCGGAATCAGCACCTTGCCTTCGGGGAGCTTTACGGTTTCGAACAAAGTCCATTCGTGCGCATGGCGCGGATTGGCAGCCTCGAACGAAATCGCATTCGGCCGTGCGCTGAATACGATGTCGATTATATCGGCGAGCGGAATGTCGCGGTGATGCGGGCCTTCGTAGTTGCCCCAGCACACGTGCATACGGAGTTGTTCCGGCGGGATGTTGGCGAGCGCGTGATTGAGCGCCTCGACGTGGATCTGCGCTCGCTTGCGGAATTCCGGCACGCTGAGATCGGCATATTGAATGTGCCGGCCCATGCCGAGATCGGGGCAGTCGATCTGCAGGACAAAGCCGGCTTTGGCGACGACTTCGTATTCGTAACGCATCGCGTTGGCGATGGCGTAAATGTAGCTCTCGAAGTCCTTGTAGTAGTCGTTGCGGAAGAACAGCGACACCACGCCGGGCGAGGCCGCGCTCATGAAGCCGCCGGTTGATTTCACGCCTGCGAGAGCGGCTTTGAGATTATCGGCGTCGGTGACGGGCGCCTGTTTGTCGCGCACGCTGATCGGCGCGTTGCAGGCCGGCGTCTTGCGGCGCGAGCGGCCGGGATCGCCGAATACGCGCCGCTCTAGCATCGGGAATTCGTGGACGTCCTGGTAAACGAAGGTGTTGCCGGTGCCGCCGAAGCCGTCGAGCCGGTCCTTGATGTAGGTGGCGTAGCTCGGCTTCGACATTTCCCCGTCGTTGATCAGGTCGATGCCGGCGTCGGCCTGCTTCTTGACGAGTTCCGCGACGGCCGTGCGCACGCGGGCGGCCAGCGCCCCCGGGTCGACCGGTACGCCTTCTTCCTTGGCGTACATGGTCTTAATCAGATCCTCCGGCCGGGGCAGGCTGCCGGTATGGGTGGTGAGAAAACGGTCGGTACTGCGCTGCATGGCCTTGGTCCCCGGGTGGTACGCCGGGGCGGGACTGTAGAGACCTGCAATCGGGTAACCAAGGGTGGGCGGCTTGCGTTGACAGGGGCGGGTAGCCCCCCTATTAACCCCGCAACAGAGAGATCAGAGCCGAGCCCATGAAAGTCCGTAACTCGTTGAAATCGCTACGTACCCGCCACCGCGACAACAAGATTGTCCGGCGCAAGGGCCGCGTTTACATCATCAACAAGACCAACAGCCGCTATAAGGCGCGCCAAGGCTAAGCAAGAGCTAAGCCTTTTACCGGTCTTCGCGGCGGCGATTTTCACCTTCCAGAGCGATATTGCGCAGTGCAGCAGAGAGCGTATGCTCGCTGTATGCGCCAGCGATTCATCTCGCTTGTCTTCGCCACGGCCGTCAGCGCGGCCTACGCCCTGCCGGCCATCGCCGCCGAATCCGGCTCCTTCCTGGAGCCGCCAAAAAAGCTGCCGAGCGTCTCGCGCATCGACCGCACCCAAAATCTCGATTTCCTGTTCGGCGCCCTCAAGGTCGCGCCGGATGAAGCCAGCGCCAAGGCGATCGAAGAACGTATCTGGGCGCTGTGGGTGATTTCGCGCAGCGACACCGCCAATCTGCTGATGACGCGCGTCAAGACCGCGCTCGAAGCGCAGGACACCGACCTGGCGATCAAACTGCTCGACGCCATCGTCAAGGTGAAGCCGGATTACATCGAAGCCTGGAACCGGCGCGCCACGCTCTATTACATGAAGAAGGATTACGGCCACTCGCTCGCCGACATCCGCGAAGTGCTCAGACGCGAGCCGCGCCACTTCGGTGCGCTGGCGGGTCTGGGGCTGATCATGCAGGACATCGGCGACGACAAGCAGGCGCTGGAAGTCTATCGCCGCGCGCTCGCGGTGCATCCGCGGCTGCAGCGCATCCCTGACCTGGTGAAGACGCTGCAGGAAAAAGTCGAAGGCCGAGATATTTAAGCGAAGGCTTGCAACGGCTGTGTCTAAGCCGCCGCGCTGATCTCGCGATCAGCCACGTCTTTGTCTCGCAACCGCTGCAATGCCGCCAGATTGGTCGCCGCCGAGCCCATGCACCAGCGCGCCTTGCCGTTCGATTTGGCCTCGTAGAGCGCTGCATCGGCGACCGCCATCAGATCTTCAACACAGTTGCCGTGTTCCGGCGCCATGGCGATGCCGACACTCACGCCGACGGACGCCGTCATGCTGTCGCCGATCGTGTAAGAACGGGTGACCGCCGCGATCAGCTGCTCGCCGAGCGTGATCGCGCGCGCCGGAGTCATACCTTCGGCCAGCACCACAAATTCATCCCCTCCGATTCGCGCGGCCACGTCGCCAGCACGCAATTGACGGCTCAGACTTCCGGCGACGATCTTGAGTAACTGGTCGCCCGCGGCATGACCGAAGGTATCGTTGACGGCCTTGAAGCCATCCAGATCAAGGAAGAGGAGGGCGAGCGCACCGTCGCGGCCAGGATTTGCTTTTAATTTGTTCTCGACCGCGTCAATCAATCCAGTGCGATTTGTCAGGCCGGTGAGAATGTCGTGCCGGGCGCGATGGTCGTTTTCTCGCTCCGCACGCATGGTGGCGACCAGCATCTTGTTGAGTTTGAAGGCCGCCGCCGTCATGGCCAGGAGATACATCGGCGCCTGAATAGCAACGACATAGAGTAACGGCTCGCCGGAGAGCAGCGCGCCGCCGACGCAGGGGCCGATGCTGGTGACGATCATCACTGCGGCAAGATTTGGCGAGCCGAAGTTGCGGAAACAAATGCCGCCGACCATCGCTGCGCCGGACAGGCAGGCCAAAGTTGCGACAACCCAGTCGCCACTCGTCAGGCTGAGGAAGGTGCCGTAACCGATGCAGCCGCTCCAGGCGACGCTCAGCAGGAGATAGATGTCGGTCGGCGTCTTGTGGGCTTCGAGCGCCGCGCGGCGCGCATGGACGAGCACGATCAGACGAGCAAGGCAGATTGTGAGATCGAGAATAAACCAGGCAATGAAAGGCGCGGTCTGCATGTGCAGGGCGATGGCCGCCGCGACCAGCAGGCTGTTGATCACGCCCCCGGCGAACACCGGCAAGGTGCCGAACAGAGACGCAATCAGGGCTGTGCGTATATCTGCCGGCACGCCGGGGCCGGCATCGGCCAGCCAATGCGTCAGGCGCCAGCGCGGCAAACTGTAGACCCTGTTTTCGCCTTGCATGGCCTTATCCCCTTACCCTCAGGACACAAAGCCGGATGGGGTTTAACAGGCGCTTACGGCCCTCCACCGTCCCGTCGCCGTCCTTGCTAAAGGGTAAATAGCTACCGGGTGCTATCAAGATGGGCCATTGTCTGATCCAAAATCGCCCTGAAACCGTACTGGCTGAATGTGCATGCTGCTTTTCGCATCGTTCGAATGATCGTTTTGTCCGTTGCCGTTGTTCTCGCGGTTTGCGCCTGTGTGACGCTGGCCGGCACCTGGGCAATCGAGCGCGGCTATCCGCCATCCGGCCGCTTTGTCGATGTCGACGGCGGTCGCCTGCACATCGTGGAAATGGGTCCGCCCGATGCGCCGCCGGTGCTGCTGCTGCACGGCGCCAGCGGCAATCTTGGCGACATCCGCATGGCACTCGGCGAACGGCTGGCGGCGAAGTATCGCGTTATCGTGGTTGACCGGCCGGGACACGGCTGGAGCGATCGGCCCGATGGTAGCGCCGACGCTGCGCCGATGCGGCAGGCCGAGTTGATCCACCAAGCGCTGACCAGGATTGGCATCACCAAGGCGATCTTGGTCGGACACTCATGGTCAGGCGCACTCGCGACGGCCTATGCGCTGGCTTTTCCCGACGCAGTTTCAGGACTGGTGTTGTTGGCGCCAGTGACACATCCGTGGCCCGGCGGCATGGCCTGGATCAACAATCTGGTTGCAACGCCTTTGATCGGTCCGCTGGTGGCGCATACGCTGATCCTGCCGCTTGGTTATTTCATGATTGGGCCCGGCGTCACGGCGGTGTTCGCGCCGGAAATTCCGCCGCCGGATTATGCCGAACGCACCGGCGTGCGCATGATCCTGCGGCCGTCTGAATTCATCGCCAATGCGCAGGATATTGCCGGGTTGAAGACTGCCGTCACGGCGCAGTCGCCGCGCTACGGCGAGATCAAGGTGCCGGTGGCGATCATTGCCGGCGACGCCGACCGCGTCGTTTACACCGACATCCATTCGCGCGGGATAGCCAAGATGCTGCCGGACGCAACGCTTATCGTCTTGCCTGGCGTCGGGCACATGGTGCAGTTCGCCGCAGCGGATCGAGCGGTGCAAGCGGTCGATGAGGTTGCGGCGAAGGCGAAACGCTAAACGTCAGCGTCCGTTTCGGTGCCGACATAGGCAATGCGCAACATGTTGGTCGCACCCGGTGTGCCAAGCGGAACGCCGGCGACCACGATGACGCGCTGGCCGGCTTTGGCGAAGCCTTCCTTGAACGCGATGCGGCAGGCGCGGTCGACCATGTCGTCTTGATCGTGCGCGTCTTCGGTGACGACGCAATGCACGCCCCACACCACGGCCAGTCTGCGGCCCGTCGACATATTGGGCGACAGCGCCAGCACCGGCGGCCGCGGCCGTTCGCGCGCGATGCGCAAGCCGGTCGAACCCGACGAGGTCCAGCACATCACCGCGGCGAGGTCCAGCGTATCGGCGATGTGACGCGCGGCGTCGGCGATGGCGTCGGCGCCGGTCGGTTCCGGCACGCTGCGCTGTGCGTCAATGATGCCGCGGAACAGAGGATCGCTTTCGACTTCCTCGGCGATGCGGTTCATGGTCGACACCGCTTCGGTCGGGAATTGTCCGGCCGCCGATTCCGCCGACAGCATGACCGCGTCGGCGCCTTCGTAGATCGCGGTGGCGACGTCGGAGACTTCGGCGCGCGTCGGCACCGGCGAGGTGATCATGGATTCCAGCATCTGCGTGGCAACGACAACCGGCTTGCCTTTGGCGCGGCCGAGCCGGGTCATCATTTTCTGCACGCCCGGGACTTTTTCGAGCGGCATCTCGACGCCGAGATCGCCGCGCGCGACCATCAAGGCGTCGGCCAATTCGATGATCTCTTCGAGGCGATGCACCGCCTGCGGCTTTTCGATCTTGGCCATGATCAGCGCGCGGCCGCGCGTCAGCTTTTTGGCTTCGGAAATGTCTTCCGGCCGCTGAATGAACGACAGCGCGATCCAGTCGATACCGGTCTCAAGTGCGGCTTCGAGGTCGGACGTGTCTTTCGACGTCAAAGCCGAGAAGGGCAGGGTCGAATCAGGCAGGCTGACACCCTTGCGGTCGGACAACTTGCCGCCGACCACGACGCGGGTCGTGATCTTCTGCGGCTGTGCCTCGGTCACGACCAAACGCACCTTGCCGTCATCGATCAGCAGCGTATGGCCGGCCTGAACGCCGGCGAAGATTTCCGGGTGCGGCAGGAAGACGCGATTGCCGTCGCCGATTGTGGAATCGGAATCGAGCACGAAGGTGTCGCCGTTTTTCACGATCACCGAGCCGCCGGTGATGGTGCCGAGCCGCAGCTTCGGTCCCTGCAAATCGACCAGAATGCCGATCGGCCGTCCGGTATCCTGTTCGACGCCGCGGATCATCGCGACCAGCTCGCGCATGCGGTCGTGGCTGGTGTGACTCATATTGATGCGGAAAACGTCGGCGCCGGCGGCAAACAGC
This sequence comes from uncultured Hyphomicrobiales bacterium, assembly GCA_903885555.1. Classification (GTDB taxonomy): domain Bacteria; phylum Pseudomonadota; class Alphaproteobacteria; order Rhizobiales; family Xanthobacteraceae; genus Pseudolabrys. The sequence continues at coordinate 3,360 of CAISIV010000125.1, read as the reverse complement.
TTGCCGATCATCTCGGCAGTGGAGGAGGCTGGGCCGAGCGTGGCGACGATCTTGGCGCGGCGAAGTCTTCTCATCGTTTGCCGCCTTCAAAGGGTGCGGATGGTGCGATCGACGGCTGGCGCGACGGGCCTGACGGCACACGCGGCGGCAAGGGGCGGTCGGGTTGTTGTTCGGCGCTGTCGGTCAATTGCACGGTCCAGGATCGTTGTTCGGTGGTGTCGACTTCAAAGTAGCCGGTGCGATCGTAGCCGCGCGCCAGACAGTTTTCGGTGCCGCGAATGGTGAACTCCTTTTCGCGGGAGCACATATAGGCCTTGCCGGACCATTCGCCGCCGCGGTCGTAGTCTACCGCGTAAATGTAATAGTATCGTGCCACCAGTGCGCCGCGCAGCAGTGTATCGCACGAACGCGCCGAGATGTTCCACCAGCCTTCGGTGGTCCAGCCTTCGGCGTCCTTGTACCCGATGGCGACGCCGACCCGGCTGCCGGTATTGTTGCAGAGCCGGAAATCGGCCTTGGCGGGCTGCGCCAGCGCTGTCGACAGCAACATGGCGGCGCCTAAAGCGATGACGCAGCGCCGGATCGTGGTCGAGAACAATGCGGTCACGCTGGCCATTCAGTGAAGCTGCTTCGGCATATGCGGGTTTTGAGTGAGCCGCTACGGCCTGTCAACGACGATGGCCCGAAAGTCGTTCACGTTCGTAAAAGTGGGCCCTGGGGCGACCAGATCCCCGAGAGCCTCGAAGAAACCGGTCGAATTATTGTCGGCAAGAAAGGCGGCGGGATCGAGGCCGAGCGCCTTGGCCCGGTCTGCCGTTTGCCCGTCGCAATAAGCGCCGGCCGGGTCGGTGGCGTCGCCGGCGCCGCCATCGGTGCCGTCTGTGTCGGCAGCTACGGCTGCTACGGCTTCCAGGCCGGCCAGCGCCAGGCTGAGCGCAAGGGCGTATTCCTGGTTCGGGCCGCCACGGCCCTTGCCCTTGATCGTGACGGTGAGCTCGCCGCCCGAGAGGATCACGGCACGCTTGCCTTGCGCGCGCAGGTCGCGCGCGAGCCTGGCATGCTCTTCGGCGACCACGCGCGCTTCGCCCTCAAGCTGATCGCCGAGCATGATGCATTCGTAACCGGCGGCAGTGACCGCGGCTGCCGCGGCGCGGATTGAATCTGCCGGCCGCGCAGCCAGCGCGTATGACGTCCCGGCGAAAGCAGGATCGCCGGGCTTGGGCGATTCATTTTTCGGATCGTTGAGCGCGGTCGTGATCGCCGCCGGCAGCTCGAGTTTGTATTTCGTGACGATGGCGCGCGCGTCCGCAAGCGTGGTCGGGTCCGGCACGGTCGGGCCGGAGCCGATCGCCGACGGATTGTCGCCGGGCACATCGGAGATGGCGACCGTCATCAGCTTGGCTGGGTGAGCGTGACGTGCAAGACGTCCGCCTTTGATGCGCGAGAGATGTTTGCGCACCGTATTGATCTCGCCGATGTTGGCGCCGGATCGCAACAGCGCGCGGGTGACGGACTGTTTGTCTTCAAATGATATGCCGTCGGCCGGCGCGATCCAGTTGGCGGTAGCGCCGCCCGACATCAGCACCAGCACCAGATCGTTGGGGCCCCCACTATCGGCCAGCTCGAGCGCCCGGCTGGCGGCGGCAAGCCCGGCCGCATCGGGCACCGGATGCCCGGCCTCGACCATGGTTATGACCCGTAACGGCCGGCCGTAGCCGTGACGCGCCACCGCGATGCCACAGAGGCGTTCCGGGGATAGGCCTAACTGCTTGAGATAAAAGCCTTCCGCGACTTCCGCCATCGAGCCCGCGGCTTTGCCAGCGGCCAGGAGAATAAGTTTCCCCGGCGGCGGCGGTGGCAAAAGTTTTGGCAGAAACGATGCGGGGTGCGCCGTCTCTACCGCGATGCGGAACAGGTCTGCGAGAAAAGCGCGCAGGTTGGTTTTTGTTGTCAGCATTGCTGCCCACTTTTCGAAAACGTGCTTATAGTAACGCACCGACCGGCGCTCACCCGGCAAGATAGTTGGGTCTCCACCTATCTCGCCGCGGCGATAGCAACGAAGCAGCCGGCAACAAACTCCAGGGGAGACGACTCTAATGAAATTTAACCGATTTGTACTGTTGGCAGGTCTGGCATTCGCCGGCTTGTGCACCGCCGCGCAGGCGCAAGATACGCTCAAGATCGGCTGGGCGATTTCCAAGACCGGACCGTTCGCGGCCGGCGCCGCCGTCACCACGCTACCCAATTATCAGGTCTGGGTGAAAGACGTGAACGATGCCGGCGGCATCAACGTCGGCGGCAAAAAGATGAAGATCGAAGTCATCGAATACGATGACCGCAGCAATTCGGAAGAAATGATCAAGGCGGTCGAGCGTCTCGCCACGCAGGACAAGGTCGACTTCATCCTGCCGCCGTGGTCGACCGGCATGAATCTCGCCGCAGCGCCGATCTTCAACAAGCTCGGCTACCCGCAGCTCGCCGTCACCGCCAACACCAACCAGGCGCCGCAGCTCACCAAGCGCTGGCCGAACCTGACGTTCTGGCTCGGTCTGCCCTCGGAGATCACCGACGGCATCGTCGAGACCTTCAGCAAGATGAACAAGGACGGCAAGATCAACAAGAAGGTCGCGATGATCGCGGTGGCGGACCAGTTCGGTATCGAACTGTCGACCGCGACCCGCGAGGGCCTGAAGAAGGCCGGCTTCGATATCGTCTACGACAAGTCCTATCCGTTCGGCACGCAGGACATGCAGCCGGTGCTGAAAGATGCGCAGGCGGCCAATCCCGACGTGCTGCTGGCCTTCAGCTATCCGCCGGACACTTTCGCCATCACCGACACCGCCAAAGTGCTCGCCTTCAATCCGAAGGTGCTGTTCGTCGGCGTCGGCACGGCGTTCCCCGGCTACAAAGGCAAGTTCCAGGCGGGCGCCGAAGGCGTGATGGGCATCGGCGGTTCCGACGCCAATCTGCCGGGCATCAAGTGGTACATTCAACACCACAAGGAAGTGATCGGCCGCGAGCCGGACCGTTGGGCGAGCCCGATCACCTACGCCAGCCTGCAGGTGTTGCAGCAGGCGATCGAACGCGTCGGCAAGGTCGACCGCGCGGCGATCATCAAGGAGATCAATACCGGCTCGTTCGAGACCATCATCGGCAAGGTGAAGCTCGAGGACGGGCAGAACCGCAACATCTGGTCGGTCGGTCAGTGGCAGGGCGCCGACTTCTTCGGCGTTGCGCCGGTGAACAAGGCCGGCGCCAAGGCGCCGATCGCCAAGCCGGCGTGGCAGTAAGATTGAATACGCTTGATTGACGCGAAGACCTCTCCGCTCCCCTCCCCACACGCGCGCTTGCGCGTGGCGG
>CAISIV010000124.1 GCA_903885555.1 uncultured Hyphomicrobiales bacterium | reverse complement strand
GTCGATGATCGACAACCGCCGCATCCCGAGCGCCACGCCGCTTTCAGCCCAGAGGCCATCCTCGTCGGGTCCACGGTGAACGAGCGTTTGCACCATCGGTGCCAAACGCTCGTGGCCGCCAGCACCCACAAATCCGCAAATTCCGCACAAACCGCTTAATCCTCGGGGGGGTGGAGGCCTGAGCCGGGGTCGCCCGCTGCGATCGCCGGTCCGGGTGTAACGAGTACCGCCGAGCAGTCTTTGCCGACGTTCAGAACCAGGTCAAGCGCGGACATATATGGCAAGAACGCGCCATGCTGCTGCTTGTATTCGGGGTGCTGGAATTCCTGAAACTCAACCCGGATGCCGTGGGCGGCGAAGAGCTCGAGGTCGAGATACGACCGCGCTGCGCTGCCGGACAAATAATGGTCGGCCTTGAAGTGCTTGCATAGCGCGAGCAGCCGTGAATTGCGGTCGCCGCCTACGCCAAGTTGCGATGACCGGTGCATTGGCCGTTCCAGGCCGAACCAGCCACACATCAGTTTTGTTGCGGCAATGTCGAGGTCGGCCAAACGCTCCCGGGGCCGGATGAGCAATTCGGTTAGCTCGGCTAGATATGGCTGGCGTTGGGGCGCACGCGCATAGGCTTCCTCGATCGTCTTGAGTTGCTTGCGGGCCCAGGGTGTTTCGTTGCTGATCTCGACGTCGCAGATAGGCTGGCCCATGCGGCCGCGTGTTCGGACCGGCACCGTGAGCCAGACCGGTCCCGACGCAGCCTTGATCCGGTTGCGATTGCGCCAGCCGTGCTTGTCGTACTGGACGTCGTCATAGAAGACGAATTGATCGCAGCGGCGCACCTGATCGAAAAAGCCGACCCACGGCAGATAACTCGGCTGCAGGACGACAAGCGTCGTCATGGATGGCTCCAGTGCCAGCGCCTAGTGGAATTCCTTCTTGCCGCCCGCCGAAGTGATCGGAATTTGGCGCATCCAGACCTGCTTTTCCCACCAGTGACGATTGGCCTTGTACCACTCGACCGTCGATTTCAGGCCCGCTTCCCAAGTCATCTGCGACTTCCAGCCGAAAGTCTTGCTGATCTTCGCTGCATCACCAGAGTGACGGATCACCTGTCCCGGTCGATCGCCATGAAACACGATCGACTTCTGGTCGCCGTCCATCACCTTCAGGATGTCCTGTGCGATCTCGAGCACAGAGCGGTGGATGCCGGTCGCGATGTTGAAAACTTCGCCATCGACTTTCGCCTTGTCGGCATGAAGAACCATGTCGATGCCGTGGCAGATGTCTTCGACAAAGACGAAGTCGCGGGCCGCATCGCCCGTGCCGTGTACAGTTAGCTGTTCGCCTAGCAGTACACTGGTAATGAAACGCGGAATGACCTTCTCGAGATGCTGGCGTGGCCCGAAGCTGTTGAACGGACGAACAATAGTGCAAGGAATCTTGTAGGTCGCCCAGTACGAGTAGACGAGCCGGTCGGCACCGCATTTGGCGCTGGCATAAGGACTCATCGGCTTGAGCGGATGCTCCTCGTCCATCAAAGGACGCTCTGCCGTGCCGTAGACTTCGGAACTTGAAATGTGAACGAAGCGCTTAACCTGTTTGCCTGACTTCAATACTGCGTTGGCGATTGTGTGGGTGCCGAGTACGTCAGTCTGAAAGAACAGCCGGTTATCATAGATCGACCGGGTGACATGTGTCTCTGCCGCGAAGTGGACAACGTACTCGGCCTCCGCCACAAGCGTATCGACTAGTTCGGCATTGACTACATCGCCGTACCAGAAACGCATGCGTGGATTGTCGATCTGGCGCATTTCCGGGGGGAGGTTGTCCGTCGAACCCGCATAAGTGAGCGCGTCGAGAACGACGATCCGATAGTCCGGATACTTCTTTGCGATGTAATGAACAAAATTGCTGCCGATGAATCCGGCGCCGCCCGTGATCAAAATCGTGGTCATTTATTTAAGCCCATTTCGGCAAGTTTTATCTTAGGGACGACCTTAAAGCACGGCCGCGTTTTCTGCCCTGCGGAAGAACCGATCAGAGTTAATATCCGGCAGAACCCGGCGTAGGAGGTCGAGGTTATCGCCAGTGGTTCAGTCCCTTTCGGCAGACCTTTAGAGGTATTCGCGATAAAGCAGGCTGCCGGGGCGAGGAGTATGAAGCATCGAATCCGGGGCAATTCAAGCTTGACTTTCTGCCTTAATAACTGAATGAAATGTTGCAAAAGCAGCTTGGTTTAGGGCCCAAATGGCGGCCGAAGGCGCAGGAATCTTAGCGGTTTTGTAGACGTTTTAGCCTACGGGGGCGTTTCTTTTGACTTACATCGTCGGCGACAGCTGCATCAAATGTAAACTTATGGATTGCGTCGAGGTGTGCCCGGTAGACTGCTTCTACGAGGGCGAAAACATGCTCGTTATTCATCCCGACGAGTGCATCGATTGTGGTGTCTGCGAGCCGGAATGCCCCGTCGAAGCGATTAAGCCCGACACCGAGCAGAGCCTCGAAAAGTGGGCCGAACTCAACGCCAAATACGCGGCACTTTGGCCCAACATCACGGTGAAGCGCGAACCGCCTGCCGACTCGAAGGACTGGGAAGGCAAGCAAGGCAAGGAAGCTTTGTTTTCGCCGAATCCTGGCCAGGGTGATTGAGCGTGCCGTCAGCGGACTTCGTCTCGCTGCAAATCGAGTAACGCCCCCATGATCTCCAACACCGGTAGCGTACCGTTCTATCGCCACGATCTCGGCGAGGCGGAACTGGATATGGTTCGTGAGGTTCTCGCGCAGCCGATCCTGACGACCGGCGAATATGTCGAGCGGGTCGAGCGCAAGTTGGCCGAGTATCTCGGCGTTCCGCATTGCCTTTGCGTCACCAGTTGCACCGGCGCGCTTCACATGTCGCTGCTGGGCTTGGACATCGGGCCGGGCGACGAAGTTATCACGACACCGATGACGTTTATTGCTACGGCGACGTCGATCATGGAAACCGGCGCCAAGCCGGTATTCGTCGATGTCGAACCGGCGACCGGCAATCTTGATGCCGCGAGGGTCGAGGCTGCGATTACGCCGCGCACCAAGGCGATCATGCCGGTGCATCTGTTCGGTTTGATGTGCGATATGCGGGTCTTACGCGATATCGCGGACAGGCATGGTCTGGCGATTATCGAAGATGCCGCTCACTGCGTCGAAGGCATCCGCGACGGAGTGCGCCCTGGCTCGCTTGGCGAAACGGCGTGCTTCAGTTTCTACGCGACCAAGAATCTGACCTGCGGCGAAGGCGGCGCATTGGTCGTGCGCGACGAAGCGCTTTTTGAAAAGCTGAAGCTGCTTCGCGTTCACGGCATGACCAAGATCGCGGCCGACCGTGCGCGCGAGGGCTACACCCATTGGGACATGGTTCTGATGGGCTGGAAGTACAACATGAGCAACATCGAAGCCGCGCTGTTGCTGCCGCAGTTCGACCGCCTTGCCGGCAAGCTCGCGAACCGGAAAGCGCTCGCCCATCGCTATGCTGCAAAGCTCGATGGAATTCCCGGCCTGCGCATTCCCACGTTGTCATCCGGTCCCGACGATGTCCACGCGCATCACCTTGTTCCGGTCTTCGTCGATGGCGGGCGCCGGGACGAAGTCGTCGCCGAACTGCAGCGGCGCCAAGTGGGTGTCGTGGTGAACTATCGTGCCATCCACCTTCTCAAGTATTTCAGGGACAATTTCGGTTTCAAACCGGGCGATTTCCCGATCGCGGAACAGATTGGCGATGCCGCGCTCTCTTTGCCGTTTTATCCGGCCATGACCGACCGCGAGATCGATATTGTGGCCGACCACCTGCATACGATCCTCGACTAGTCAGTATATCGACAGTTCCCGAGGCCGTGGCTCAGTGGAACTTAAGTTCAATGCTTGCCTATCCGGTTGACGCATACACCCACTAGGGCTAGTGTCTGCCCATGATGGGCGCGATGGACATCCACCAGCGTGACGACCTGGCTTTCCCCCAATCGCTCCCCGAGCTTCAGCGGCTGTT
>CAISIV010000123.1 GCA_903885555.1 uncultured Hyphomicrobiales bacterium | reverse complement strand
TGCCTTTTGACCGATCGCAACATATATACAGAAGAGATCTTTACCCTTCTGATTGATGATGGTGTCAACTGCGACCGCGGTCTTCCCGGTCTGACGGTCGCCAATAATCAGCTCACGCTGGCCACGGCCGACTGGCACCATCGCGTCGATCGACTTGAGGCCTGTTTGCACCGGTTGGGATACCGATTTACGCGCAATTACCCCTGGCGCCACCTTCTCGATCACATCCGTCAACTTGGCATTGACTGGCCCTTTGCCGTCAATTGGCTGCCCCAGCGAGTTGACTACACGTCCGATCAGTTCCGGCCCGATGGGAACAGACAAAATTTGCCCCGTACACTTTACGGTGTCGCCTTCCGAGATATGCTCGTATTCGCCTAGAATCACGGCGCCGACGGAATCACGTTCAAGGTTGAGAGCCAAGCCATACGTGTTTTTCGGGAATTCCAGCATCTCGCCCTGCATCACATCTGCGAGCCCGTGTATACGGCAGATGCCGTCTGTAACGGAGATGATGGTGCCTTGCGTGCGCGACTCGCTGGTCGTACCCAGATTCTGGATTCTGCTCTTGATCAGTTCACTGATTTCTGACGGATTGAGTTGCATCTAAAACTCCTAACGAATGAGTACAGCCGACATCGCGTCGAGCTTGCCGCGGACGGTCGCGTCAACCACGTTATCGCCAACGACGATCTTGATACCACCGATCAGTTTTGAATCAACGCTGACCTTGGCGCGCACCTTGCGCTGATATTTGCTTTCGAGTTTCTTTACCAAACCGGTGACTTGCGCATCATCGATCGGGAAGGCGGAATAAATCTGCGCCTCGATTATTCCTTCGTTTTCCAAACGCAATGCTTCGAATGCATTGCGAATTTCGGGCAATATGCTAAGCCTGCTGTTCCGCTGAAGCGCCTGCAAAAAGCTTTTCCCTGCGCTATCCAGTCGGTCACCACAGACATCCTCGATCAGACGCTGGAGATTGTCTGCGCTAACGTTCGGATTGCCTATGCAAGCCGCTATAGCAGGATCCAGTATGACGGTTTCCAGTAGCTGCAGCGTTTCGGACCATGCGTCAAATCGGCCGGTCTCTTGCGCAAGCTTGAACACCGCTTCTGCATATGGCCGCGCAATGGTGACAGTTTCAGCCATGGTCGCGCTCTAAAGCTCGGCCTGCACTGCGCGGAGCAGCTCGGCATGGGTTTGGGCGTCGACTTCCCGCAACAGGATTTTTTCCGCACCGGAAACGGCGAGTGCGGCAACCTGCATACGCAATGCTTCTCGTGCACGGGATATTTCCTGACTAATTTCTGCCGTTGCCGCGGCTTTTTCCCGATTGCCTTCTTCACGCGCCGAATTCTTGGCCTCTTCAACCATTTGCGATGCGCGCTTCTCCGCCTGGACAATGATCTCGGCCGCACGTGCGCGTGCTTTGCCGATTTCCTCATCGGCCTCAAGAGAAGACCGTTCCAATGACTGCTTGCCTTCTTCCGCAGCCGC
>CAISIV010000122.1 GCA_903885555.1 uncultured Hyphomicrobiales bacterium | reverse complement strand
GGCGGCCAGGCCAAGGCTCAGTACCGGCAGGCAAATCCAGAGTTTGTGCATGGTTATGACCTTTCAAAAGTTCCAAATCAAAAGTCACAACGTTTGAACAACAAAATAGGGCGGCATTTCTGCCGCCCCATTTTCAATGCGAGTTTGGCGAAAATCAGGCTTCCGCGTCTTCCGACACTTCCACCGGACCCGAATCCAGGCCCTTGGCGCCCTCGTCACGGTCGATGAACTCGATGATCGCCATCGGGGCATTGTCGCCATGACGGAAACCAGCCTTCAGCACGCGGGTGTAGCCGCCCGGACGGCCGGCATAACGCGGGCCGATCACGTCGAACAGCTTGGTCACCTGGTCGGCGTCCTTGATCTGGGCCAGCGCCTGGCGGCGGGCATGCAGGTCCTTGGCGCCGCGGCGCGACAGGGTCACCAGCTTCTCGATCACGGGGCGAAGGTCTTTGGCCTTCGGCAGCGTGGTCTTGATCTGCTCGTGCTTGATCAGCGCGGCAGTCATGTTGCCCCACATCGCCTTGCGGTGCGAGGCGGTGCGGTTGAACTTGCGGCCTTGGTTGCCGTGACGCATGGGAGTGGCTTTCTAAAAGATCAGTATTGGTCTTCGTAACGCTTGGCGAGGTCTTCGATATTCTCGGGCGGCCAGCCGGGTACTTCCATGCCCAGGTGCAGGCCCATTTCGGCGAGAACGGCCTTGATCTCGTTCAGCGACTTGCGGCCGAAGTTCGGGGTGCGGAGCATCTCGGCTTCGGTCTTCTGGATCAGGTCGCCGATATAGACGATGTTGTCGTTCTTCAGGCAGTTGGCCGAACGCACCGACAGTTCCAGCTCGTCCACCTTCTTCAGCAGCACCGGATTGAACGCCAAGTCGGGCTTGGCTTCTTCGGCGGCACGCTCGCGCGGCTCCTCGAAGTTGATGAACACCTGGAGCTGGTCCTGCAGGATGCGCGCGGCATAGGCCACGGCATTGTCCGGCGTGACGGCCCCATTGGTTTCGACGGTCAGGGTCAGCTTGTCATAGTCGAGGATCTGGCCCTCGCGGGTGTTCTCGACCTTGTAGGAGACCTTGCGGACCGGCGAGTACAGGCTGTCGACCGGGATCAGCCCAATCGGGGCGTCCTCGGGACGGTTGCGCTCGGCCGGCACATAGCCCTTGCCGGTGTTGACGGTGAATTCCATGCGGATCTCGGCGCCCTCGTCGAGGGTGCACAGCACGAGATCGGGATTGAGCACGACAACGTCGCCGACCGTCTGAATGTCGCCGGCAGTCACGGTGCCCGGACCCTGCTTCTTCACCACCATACGCTTGGGGCCTTCGCCCTGCATCTTGATGGCGATGTCCTTAATGTTGAGGACCATGTCGGTGACGTCCTCGCGCACGCCGGCGATCGAGGAGAACTCATGCAACACGCCGTCGATGTGCACCGACTGCACCGCTGCACCCTGCAGCGACGACAGCAGAATGCGGCGCAGCGCGTTGCCGAGCGTCACGCCGAAACCGCGCTCGAGCGGCTCGGCGACCAAGGTGGCGATGCGCGCGGGGTCGGACCCGGCGGTCACCTGGAGCTTGTTCGGCCTGATCAATTCCTGCCAATTCTTCTGGATCACGTCTTCACCTATGGAGCGGCGCGGAGAGTGCTCGCGCACCGGGGAAAGTTCAGCAGTGGTGGCGGAGTCAATTCCGCCGGATGAATTGCTCATACGCGACGACGTTTACGCGGGCGGCATCCGTTATGCGGGATCGTGGTCACGTCGCGGATCGAGGTGATGGTGAAGCCCTGCGCCTGCAGAGCGCGCAAAGCCGACTCACGTCCTGAACCCGGACCGGAGACTTCGACTTCGAGCGTGCGCATGCCGTGTTCCTGCGCCTTCTTGGCGGCGTCTTCGGCGGCGACCTGCGCGGCATAGGGCGTCGACTTGCGCGAACCCTTGAAGCCCATGGTGCCCGACGACGACCAGGCAATGGTGTTGCCCTGCGCGTCGGTGATCGTGATCATCGTGTTGTTGAACGACGCGTTGACGTGCGCAACGCCCGACGCGATGTTCTTGCGTTCGCGGCGGCGAACGCGGGTGGCTTCCTTACCCATTCTCTCAATCCCTTTTGCTGCCCGTGCGCCATCAAACGGCGCGGGCAATTCCTAAAATTAGGCCGTCTTCTTCTTGCCGGCGATTGTCTTGGCGGGACCCTTGCGGGTACGCGCGTTGGTGTGCGTGCGCTGGCCGCGAACCGGGAGGCCCTTGCGGTGACGCAGGCCGCGGTAGCAACCGAGATCCATCAGGCGCTTGATGTTGAGTGAAACTTCGCGGCGCAGATCGCCCTCGACGAGGAAGTCGCGATCAATCATTTCGCGGATCTGCAGCACTTCCGCGTCCGTCAATTGCGAGACCCGCCGTTCCATCGGCAGGTTGAGCTTCTCCATGATCTCTCTGGCAGTCTTCTGCCCGACGCCATGGATGTACTGCAGCGCGATCACTGCGCGCTTATTGGTCGGCAAATTCACACCGGCGATACGGGCCACGAGTAGTCTCTCCTGTTATAGGCCGGAGCCCAGTTGGGCCGGCCGCGCTTTCGCGCCGAATTTGTTAGTCCCTGGAAGGGGTTAGCGCAAAGCGTAACACGACACCTGTCCCCGCCTTTTGGGGGCCCGGCATCGCGCCAAACTTCTGAATACACAGTGTATTAGGGGATTCAACGCGCACTCGTCAACCTCCGCTTTGCCCCGGATTTACGCTGTCCGAGCTTGTTTTTGGCGCCCTTGGCCTTGC
>CAISIV010000121.1 GCA_903885555.1 uncultured Hyphomicrobiales bacterium | reverse complement strand
TGCGGGCCAAGCCATTCTTCAACTTTCCTGCGGTGGATTACGCCTTCCGCCTTCGCTCACCGAACTCCGGCGGACAAGTCGGCTAACCCACCCTACACTGCGCCAACTACTTTCACGCCCACGGAGCCCCCCCATGCCCGTCACCTACAAAGCCCTTGTCGATGCCGCCAATGAAGTGGTGCCGAAGATCTCCGCTGAGGCAGCGATGGAGCTCGCCGCCAAGGGCGCGTTGATCGTTGACGTGCGCGACAGCGCCGAGCTGGCGCAGACCGGCAAGATCGCAGGCGCCGTCCACATCCCGCGCGGCTCGATCGAGATGAAGGCCGACCTCACCGCGCCCAGCGCCGATCCCAACTTCGCCCATGACCGGCCGGTGATCGTGCATTGCGCCGGCGGCGGACGCGCCGCGCTGTCCGGCAAGGCGCTCAAGGAGATGGGCTACGACAAGGTCTACAATCTCGGCGGCTTCAAGGATTGGGTCGCGGCCGGCGGCAAGGTCGAGAAGTAAGCAAGCGCGCACAGGCGAGCGGCCATCGCGGTTGCCTGGCCAAGCGCAAGCTACCGCCGCCCCATCTTCGGCTCGCAATAGTTCCATCCGTGTATCACCGGAAATCTACCGGGCCTTCTCCCCACCTGTGCTAAGCACGCGCATGTTTGCCTCCCGCCTGCCGCCCCGATGATCCCCGGCCCTCACGACCGCGAAGAGGAACGCCTCGCCGCGCTGCGCGGCTACGGCATTCTCGACACGCCGCGCGAAGCCGACTTCGATGACGTGGTGAAAATCCTGTCCGAGATCTGCGACGTGCCGTTTTCGACCGTCACGCTGATCGACGAGGAACGGCAGTGGCACAAGGCGGCGCACGGCCTCGGCGACCTGCGCGAGACGCACCGCGACGTCGCCTTCTGCTCGCACACCATCCTGCACGACGCGGACATGCTGATCGTGCCCGACGTCACCAAGGACGCGCGCTTTGCCGACAATCCCTTCGTGCTTGGCGATCCGCGCCTGCGCTTTTACGCCGGCGCCTTGCTGCGCAGCGACGACGGCCTGCCGCTCGGCACGCTCTGCGTGTTCGACATCCGGCCGCGCCAGCTCGACGAGCGGCAAGTCAACATCCTGCAGCTCATGGCGAGGCAGGTGATGGCGCAGATCGCGCTGCGCCGCGAAATCGTCGAGCGCCGCAACGCCGAACAGCAGCAGCAGCTCCTGATCGCCGAACTGCATCATCGCGTGAAGAACACGCTGGCGACGGTGCAGGCCGTCATCCAGATGAGCCTGCGCGCCGCGCGCGACCTCGACAGCTTCCGCGACAGCGTCACGCCGCGCATCGCCTCGCTCGCCAGCACGCATACGCTGCTGAGCGAGCGGCGCTGGGGCGCGATCCCGTTCAGGGAACTGGTGGTCAGCGAACTGGCGCCCTACGACAATGCCGGCCGGCTGACGCTCGACGGGCCGGATTTCAAGCTGCCGGCGCAGCTCGCCGTGACCTTCGGCATGGTCGTGCACGAGCTCGCCACCAATGCCAGCAAATACGGCGCGCTGTCGCGCGACGAAGGCCGGCTGGCGGTGAGCTGGTCGCTGAGCGACGAAGGCGACGACATGCGCCTGCAGCTCGACTGGAGCGAAAGCGCAGGGCCGCCGGTCGTTCCGCCGGAGCACCCGGGCTTCGGCTCGACGCTGCTGCGGCGTATTCTCGAAGGCCAACTCAAGGGCCGCGTTGCCTTCGACTTCCAGCCGCAGGGTCTGGCGGTGCACATCGAAGCCGTGCTGCCGCGCGACGCCGCCTGAAATTTCCCAGCGTCGGGTCGCCACCACAACACCGGCGCACCTCCCGCGCACCTTTAGTTCCCGGAACACCCCGCCTGCCCGCGCGTTGGCCCTGATCGAGGGGAACCGAAAGGCAGGCCGATGACACAGGACACCGTGGTGCGCGCCCAGATTTCCGCGCTGATTTTTACAATGACCAACGCCGTGCTGTTCGGCGCCGGCCTGATCGCCGTGCTGCTGGTGCCGGCCTTGAACGCCAATGCCGGTTTCTGGATCGCGATGGTCGTCGCCTTCAGCTTGCTCGTCGCGGCGCCGGTCGCTTGGCTGATCGCGCCGCGTCTGCGTGCGCGCTATTGGCGGCGGCGGCCGGCCGCTGCCATCACCGCGGCGCCGACACGCGCGTTCTGACCGAGAATAACCGCTCGCGGCTTAGCGCCGTCCCATCCACCAGCCCGTGCCCAGCGCCACGACACCCGCCACCGCGGCGATGATGCCGTGCTTGACGCGAATGCGCGCAAGGCCCGCCTCGTGGCCGGGGAAGAACGACGGCAGCGCGTCGGCCGGCATCAGGAAATACATCGCGGCAACGGCGAGCAAAACGAG
>CAISIV010000120.1 GCA_903885555.1 uncultured Hyphomicrobiales bacterium | reverse complement strand
GTCTGGCGTGCGATCTCGTCGATCACGCCGATGATGTCGGCGATCTTGCCCGACGAGTCCTCGATCTTGGCCATCGCGTCGACGGCCTTGGCAACGATTGCACCGCCGTGATCGGCGACCTTGCGTGTCGAGGCGGCCGATTCATTGGCATGCTTGGCGTATTCCGCATTCTTTTTCACGGTCGCGGAAATCTGCTCCATCGAAGCGGAGGTTTCTTCCAGGCTCGCGGCCTGCTCTTCGGTACGCTGCGACAGGTCGGTCGTGCTCGACGAGATTTCGGCGGAAGCGTTGGTGACCTCCTGCGCCGAGTTCTTGATATTGCCGATGGTGCCACGAACGCGGTCGGTCATCTGGCCGACGGCATTGGCGATCTGGCCGATCTCATCCTTGCGGCCACGGCCGGGCACGGCGACGGCAAAATTGCCTTCGGCAAGACCCTCAAGCGGATAAACCAACGCTGCCAAGGGCCGGCAAATATTGAAAAGGACGAAGGCGCTGGCGGCAAACGCCACGATCGCACCAAACACAATGACGACAATCGTCAGAATCCGCGTTTCGGAATAATTCTCCGCCGCCGATGCGGCCGACTGGTTGGCACCGTTGGTATTGATTTCCACCAGCTTTGCCACGTCGTTGGTTGCGGCGCGGAACGACGTCACCATGCTCTTGAAGAGCGTCGCGGCTTCTTCCCGCTTGTGAGCGCGAGAGAGTTTCAGCAGTTCGGCGGCTTGCGCTTGATGCGTGCCCCAATCGCGAACAAAGGCGTCGTAGGCCGCACGCTCTTCCGGTGACGAGATCAGTTTTTCATATTGCTGACGATACTTATCGATCGCCGTCATCTGCGTTTCGATATCTTTGTCGGTCTGCGCCATTTCTTCGTCGGTGGACAGAATGTGTTTGACGATGGCAAGCCGGGCGCGGGAAGCCGAAAGCCCGAGATTGAGCGCGGTACTGACCGACGGCAGCCAGTTGCTGGACAGGTCGACGGTCGACGAGTTGACGGCCGCCGTCTTGTTCAACGCGAACACGCCCTGACCCACGATAATCAGCGCCATCAGCCCGAACAGCCCCATCAGCATGGAACGGATCGACAAACCGAACATGTGTGCTTCCCCTTGGTACCGCCGCGCGACCCAATGCGGATTGCGCGCGTTAACGACGATGGACTTCGCCGCCGTGACGAATTGATATTGAGAAACAATGTTTGACTGAGGATTCCTAAGGTTCGGTAGGCAATGGTGTTAACTATGGTTGTTAATCCAGTTGATGTCCGGATCTCGCGGTAACCTGGCGCGCGGCGGCTGAGCCTTAACCGGCCTTTCACCACATTGCCGCGAACGCGCTGGCGCGCCTCTCGCGGGCAATAAGATTGCAAGAGTCCCGGTGCCAAACTGCGGCAGGGACAATGCAAAATACATCGACAGCCAAACGCGTTTCGGCGCTCCGGAAAAACTCGCGCAACACCAGGTCACTGGTGCTGTTCGGCCGGACCGTAGTCATCACGCTGTCGGTTATTTCCGGCGGTCTGGGTTTCCTCGCCGGCGTGCGCATACAGAACGGCACCTACAACCCGCATTCCTACGCCATTGGCGCCGGCGCGCTGTTCGCCGCGGCCATGGCCTTCATCGCCTTCCAGCTGGTGCGCCGCCGCATCAACAAGCAGAAAATGCGGCTGTTGGAGGCGCGCGTCGAGGAACTCTCCGACCGCAATTGGGAATTGCGCGAGGCCGAAGAACGCGCCCGCAGCCTTCTCGAAGCGCAGGGCGATCTGATCGTACGCCGCGACAGCGAGCGCCGCATTACATACGCCAACGACGCGTTCTGCACGCTGGCTGGAAAGAGCCGCGAGGCCCTGCTCGGCACGGTCATGGAATTGCCGATCCTGGAGCGCGGCGCGCTCACCACGCTCACCGACGGCACGCGCGTGCACGACCAGAAGATTGCTTGCGGCGCTTCAGCGCGCTGGATTGCGTGGCGCGAAGTCGCAGTGCGCGGCGAACGTGGCAACGAAGTGCAAGGCGTCGGCCGCGATGTTACCGACCGCGTCGAGGCCGAGCATGCGCTCGAAGCCGCGCGCGATCAGTCGGAAGCCGCCAACCGTTCCAAGTCGCGCTTCCTCGCGATGGTCAGCCACGAGATCCGCACGCCGCTCAACGGCATTCTCGGCATGTCCGACCTGCTGCTCGACACGCCACTGACACCCGAACAGGTGACCTACGCCAAAGCTGCAAAGACTTCAGGCGAGACATTGCTGTCGCTGATCGAGGAAGTGCTCGATTTCTCCAAGATCGAAGCCGGCAAACTCGATCTTGAGATGCACCCCTTCGCGCTGTCCTTGCTGGTGGAAGAGACGGTCGAACTGCTGGCGCCCCGCGCCCAGGCCAAAGGTATCGAGATCGCCTCGTTCATCGACGAGCGCCTGCCCGCCAACGTCGTTGGCGATCCGGCGCGCCTGCGCCAGGTGCTGCTCAACCTCGCCGGCAACGCCATCAAATTCACTGAAAATGGCGGTGTTTCCGTGGTTGTCGAGCCGGGCCCGCACGGCAATGAAATCCAGTTTCAGATCCGCGATTCCGGTATCGGTCTCGCGCCGCAGGATCAGCAGCGCATCTTCCTCGATTTCGAACAGGCCGACGGCTCGTCGACGCGCAAGTTCGGCGGCACCGGTTTGGGCCTCGCCATTTCGAAGCGCATCGTCGAACGCATGGACGGGCACATTGCGGTCGAGAGCGAACCGGGCACCGGATCGACCTTCAGCTTTGTTGTGCCGCTGCTGGCCGCGTCAGTAGACAACTCCGCGCCTGAATTCATCGCGCCTGATTTGAAAAACGCTGCGGTGATGATCGTTGCCGCGGCGGATATCGAAGCCTCGCTGCTGGCGCGGCGTCTCGGCCACTGGGGCGCCAAGACGTATACGGTGATCGACCAGAACGTCGGCCTGGCGCTGGTGCCGGAGCGGCAATGGGACGCGCTGCTGGTCGACTATCCGCTGGCGCAAAAAATGATCGCGAACGGCGACGTAGGCAAATTTGCCACGCCCAAACGGATCGTGCTGATCCGCCCTTCGGAGCGTCACGACTTGCCGGCGCTCAAGGCCGCGGGTTTCACCGGCTACCTGATCAAGCCGGTGCGCGCCGCATCGCTGGCGGCGCAACTGGGTGCCGAAAACAAATTCGAGGATCCGCGCTCGGCAACGCCGGTCGAGGGCGAAGAAAATCTGCCCGCCGGAAACGGCCTCTCGATCCTTGTCGCCGAAGACAACGAGATCA
The DNA here is from genome assembly GCA_903885555.1 of uncultured Hyphomicrobiales bacterium. Taxonomy (GTDB): domain Bacteria; phylum Pseudomonadota; class Alphaproteobacteria; order Rhizobiales; family Xanthobacteraceae; genus Pseudolabrys. The sequence goes on along the minus strand of CAISIV010000120.1, from coordinate 19,785 downwards.
ACGCGCTGCTGGCGCGGGCGCTGCTGACGCGGCTCGGCCATCGTCCCACCATCGTCGGCGACGGTGCGGCCGCGGTTGAATCCTGGAGCGCCGCGCGTGCGACAGGCCAGTCTTACGATCTCGTTTTGATGGACGTGCAGATGCCGGGCATGGACGGGCTTGAAGCCACCCGCCGCATCCGCGCCGCTGAAGCGGAAGGCGCGGCCACCGCGATCGTGGCCCTCACAGCGAATGCCTACCAAGAAGATCGCGAGGCTTGTCTCGCCGCTGGGATGGATGCCCTGCTGGTCAAGCCGCTGGACCGGGAACGCCTGCGCGAAGCCCTCGAAGCGGCTGCCCGGCGCGCCCCGCTTGCGGCGTGACACCCTCTCCCCCACATTGTCATAAATCGGTATGGGAACCGTGTTGTAGAGTTGCCGGAACATGAACCGTGATTCGGCAGAGTCACCATCCGAACCTCGACAGACGCGGAAAAGGACCTGAATTCAAATGGTTAGCCGCGGCGGCAGCACCCCCCTCACCCCCACGCGAGGCGTGCCCAATCTGATTTCGACGCTTCAGGCCTATGGCGGCCTGCAGGCCTGGGCGGCGCGTGCGCACCGTCCTTCGGCTTCGCTGGGCCGTATCGGCTCGCTCGAGGTCCGGCTGGCGCAGACCGCCGCCGAAGTGCGCCAGGCCCAGAAGCTGCGCTACCGGATTTTCTACGAGGAAGGCTCCGCCATTCCCAATCCGGGCCGGCTGTTCGCCCGCCGCGACATCGATAGCTACGACGCCATCTGCGATCACCTGCTGGTGCTCGATCACGCCGCCAATGACGGCAAGCCCGGCAACCGCCCCGCGGTGGTCGGCACCTATCGTCTGCTGCGTCAGCCACTCGCCGAGGAATATGGCGGCTTCTACACCTCCGGCGAATTCGATATCGGCGGCTTGATCGCGCGCCACGGCAATCTGCAATTCCTCGAGCTCGGCCGCTCCTGCGTGCTGGCGCCCTATCGCAACAAGGGCACCGTCGAACTGCTGTGGCACGGCATTCACGGCTACGTGCTGCAGAACCGCATCGACGTGATGATCGGCTGCGCCAGCCTCGACGGCACCGAACCCAAGCAACTCGCGCTGCCACTGTCGTTCCTGCATCACTATGCGCGCGCGCCGGAAACCTGGCGCGCCCGCGCGCTGCCGGAACGCTACGTCGAGATGAATCGGCTATCGAAAGAAACCATCGACCCAAAGCAGGCGCTCAAGGTTCTGCCGCCGCTGGTTAAAGGCTATCTGCGGCTTGGCGCTTACATCGGAGATGGTGCGGTGGTCGACCACGAGTTCGGCACCACCGACGTGCTGATCGTGTTGCCGATGTCTGCGATCAAGCAGAAATATCTGCAGCACTTCGACATGAGTCGAAGAGCAGCTTAAAGGCCGGCGTAGCGGCTACAGCCGCCGCAGCGACACCTGCTCCACCAGATGGCTTTCGCCTTTCTTGAGGATGAGATCCGAACGCTGCCGCGTCGGCAGAATATTTTCGTGCAGGTTGACGAGGTTGATGCGCTCCCAGATCGACGAGGCGGTTTCGATCGCCTGCTCGTCGGTCAATTGCGAATAGCGATGGAAGTACGACTTCGGATCGCGGAACGCAGTTGAGCGCAAGGTGAGAAAACGGTCGACGTACCAGGCCTTCAGCACATCGTCGTCGGCGTCGAGATAGACCGAGAAATCGAAGAAATCCGACACGAACGGGATGGCCTTGCCGTCTTTCGGCAAGCGTCCGGTCTGCAACACGTTCAGGCCTTCGACGATAAGAATTTCCGGCCGGTCGACCTCGACCCACTGGTTCGGCGTCACGTCGTAGGTGAGATGCGAGTAGACCGGCGCGCGCGCCGGACGGCGGCCCGCCTTCACGTCGGTGAGAAACCGCAGCAGCGTCTGAAGATCGTAGCTCTCCGGAAAGCCTTTCTTCTCCATCAGGCCTTCGCGTTCCAGAATGGCGTTCGGATAGAGAAAGCCGTCGGTGGTGACGAGGTCGACCTTCGGCACGTTCGGCCAGCGCGCCAGCAGCGCCTGCAGCACGCGCGCGGTGGTCGACTTGCCGACCGCCACCGAGCCGGCAACGCCAATGATGAACGGCATCTTGATGTCTTCGGTGCCGAGGAAGCGTTCCTGCGCGCGGAACAGCCGCTGCGTCGCGTTGACGTAGAGCGACAGCAACCGCGACAGCGGCAGATAGACTTCTTCCACTTCCTTGAAGTCGAGCCGGTCGTGCAGCGAGCGCAGCCGTGTGACCTCTTCCGAAGTCAGCGTCATCGGCGTGTCGTCGCGCAACGTCGCCCATTCCGCGCGTGAGAACGTGCGGTACGGCGAAATCGTATCTTCGACGCGCTGTTCCATCGACAGACTAGCTCTTTACTAGCTTTTGCGAGACGCTTTTTCGGCGAGGCCCGATTGCACGGTGCGCTTTTCCAGCTCGGCTTCGACTTGCGCCAGCGTGACGCCGCGCGCCTCCATCAGCACCAGCAGATGATAGAGCAAGTCGGCGGCTTCCGAGACCAGCCGGTCTTTGTCTTCCTGCACGGCAGCGATGGCGGTTTCGACCGCCTCTTCGCCCAGCTTCTTGGCGCAATGGGGCACGCCGCGCTCGATGAGCGTGCGGGTGTAGGAGTCCGCAGCCCCCGCCTGGGCGCGCTCGTGCACGCGGTTGGCCAGATCGGTCAGGGTAAATTTGGTCATGGAGGCGTCCTTCAGGGCGCTCTTTATCACGGATCCAGCCGCATCGGCAGACCGGCTTTGTCCATATAAACCTTGGCTTCCCGCACACTGTGCTCGCCGAAATGGAAGATCGAGGCCGCCAGCACCGCGGTGGCGTGACCGTCGCGGATGCCGTCCACCATGTGGGCCAGCGTGCCGACCCCGCCGGAGGCGATCACGGGAACCGGAATCGCGTCGGCAATCGCCCGCGTCAGAGGGATGTCATAGCCGGACTTGGTGCCGTCGCGGTCCATCGAGGTCAGCAGGATTTCGCCCGCACCCAGCGACACCACTTCCCTCGCGTATTCGATGGCGTCGATGCCGGTCTGCTTACGGCCGCCGAAGGTGAAAATCTCCCAGCGATCCTTCTCGCCCGGCTTCGACACTTTCTTGGCGTCGATGGCCACGACGATGCACTGGTCGCCGAATTTCTCCGCCGCTTCCTTGACGAAAGCACGGCGGTCCACCGCCGCGGTATTGATCGACACCTTGTCGGCACCGCAGGTCAAAAGCTTGCGGATATCGTCGACCGTGCGCACGCCGCCGCCGACCGTCAGCGGCATGAAGCAGGCTTCCGCCGTGCGCGTCACGACGTCGTAGATGGTGTCGCGCTTTTCGTGGCTGGCGGTGATGTCGAGAAAACAAAGTTCATCGGCGCCGGCGGCGTCATAGGCAATCGCCGCTTCCACCGGATCGCCGGCGTCGCGCAGATTGACGAAGTTGACGCCCTTGACCACGCGGCCATCCTTGACGTCGAGACAGGGAATGACGCGGACCTTGAACATCAGGCCGCCCGTGCGGCACGGATTAGCCGCAGCGCCTCTTCCGGATCGAGCCGCCCGTCATAGAGCGCGCGGCCGGCAATGGCACCTTCCAGTTTTTTGGCGCGCGGCTCCAGCATGGTCTTGATATCGTCGATGGAGGCGAGTCCGCCCGACGCGATCACCGGAATTGAAATCGCGTCGGCCAGCGCAATGGTGGCGTCCCAGTTGATGCCTTGCAGCATGCCGTCACGCGCCACGTCGGTGTAGATGATCGCCGCCACGCCGGCGTCCTCGAAGCGCCGCGCGATGTCGAGCGCCGACAGTTCCGAACTTTCCGCCCAGCCTTCGACCGCGACCTTGCCGTCGCGGGCATCGAGGCCGACCGCGACGCGACGCGGAAACTTCTTCGCCGCTTCCTTGACCAAAGCCGGATTGCGTACCGCCGCCGTGCCGATGATGACGCGGTTGACGCCCTTCTCCAGCCAGCCTTCGATAGTCTTCATGTCGCGGATGCCGCCACCGAGCTGCACGCACTGGCCGACGGCTTCAAGGATATGCTCGACCGCGGCGACATTCATCGGCTTGCCGGCAAAGGCACCGTCGAGATCGACGACATGCAGATGCTTGAAGCCCTGCATCTGGAACGCTTGCGCCTGCGCCGCCGGGTCGCGATGAAACACGGTGGCGCGCGCCATGTCGCCCTGTTGCAGACGGACGGCGAGGCCTTCTTTGAGATCGATGGCAGGAAATAAAATCACGGGGCCCACTTCAGGAAATTGGCGATCAGCTTGAGACCGAGCTTCTGGCTCTTCTCGGGATGGAATTGCGTACCGACCATGTTGTCGCGCCCGACGATGGCCGTCAGCGGACCGCCATAGTTGGCCTGCGCCACCAGATCGGAACGCTGCGCGGCCTTCAACTCGTAGGAATGCACGAAATAGGCATGCAGACCATCCGGACCAAGGGGTATATCGGTCAGCAACGGGTGGGGTTTGAGCATATTGAGCGTATTCCAGCCCATATGCGGAATTTTTAAATTCGGGTCGGACGGCGCGATGCGGTCGACCTCGCCGGGGATCCAGCCAAGGCCCGGCGTAACGCCGTGCTCGCGGCCGACATCGGCCATCAGCTGCATGCCGACGCAGATGCCGAAGAACGGCCGGCCGCGCTGACGCACCGTCTGTTCGAGCGCCTCGATCATGCCGGGAATATCGTCGAGACCGCGGCGGCAATCGGCGAAAGCGCCGACGCCCGGCAAGACGACGCGATCCGCGCGGGCGACTTGTCCCGGATCGCTGGTGACGACGATCGGCTGGTCGTGGCCGCTCTCACGCGCGGCGCGTTCGAAGGCCTTCGCCGCCGAGTGCAGATTGCCCGAACCGTAATCGACAATGGCGACGCTCATCGCTGCCCGGGCTCCGGAAACAGTCCGATGACATCGGAGCCCGACGGCGGTCCGCGCCGTACCGGTGTTGTGTAGACCGGCGGCGGCGGCACGAACGCCTGCGGCTCAGATTGAACATCGCCGCGTTTTTCAGCCCATTGCGCATAGAAGCGGCGTTCGGCCATCTCGGCATCTTCGCCGACGACGAAGCCGAGCATTTTCCATTTGCGGCGTGTCAGATTCCAGCGCCACAACGACGGTGCTTCGAAGCCCATCAGAAAAGCGATCAGTAACATCACGATCGTTTCGACCGACGGCGGCGCGCCCATCAATTTCAAACCAACAGCAAGGCCAATCGTCACGACCAGATAGCAGAACAGGATGAACCACAGCCGGTGCACCAGAAACCACAGCGGCGCCAGCAGGAAGGCCCAGAAGTGGAATCCGTCGCGCACGAAGACAAAGCGTTCCGGAGCGGAAACGCTTTCGTCCTTGCGCGGCGGCGGTTCGTGAACGGTGAACGTGGGCATTCAATACTCATTACAATTTACGTCATGCTCGAAAGGGCATCAGTTGCCGAGCGTACCTTTGGTCGACGGCACTTCGTCCTTGGCGCGCGGATCGATCGCCACCGCGGCGCGCAGCGCCCGCGCCAGGCCCTTGAAGCACGACTCGGCGATATGGTGATCGTTGGTGCCGTACAGACATTCGGCATGCAGCGTCACGCCAGCATTCATCGCGAAGGCCTGGAACCACTCCTGCACCAGCTCGGTGTCGAAGGTGCCGACCTTGTCGCGCACGAACTCCGCCTTGAACACCAGAAACGGCCGTCCCGAAATATCGATGCAGACGCGCGTGAGCGCCTCATCCATCGGCACATGGACGTCGGCATAGCGGGTGATGCCCTTCATGTCGCCAAGCGCCTGCTTCACCGCCTGGCCGAGCGCGATGCCGGTGTCCTCCGCGGTGTGGTGGAAATCGATATGCAGGTCGCCGACCGCCTTCACATTGATGTCGATGCGCGAGTGCCGCGCCAGAAGGTCGAGCATATGATCGAGGAAGCCGATGCCCGTCGAAATCGTCGACGTGCCCTTGCCGTCGAGGTCGACTGAGACCTCGATGTCAGTTTCCTTGGTCTTGCGCTTCACGGTGGCAGTGCGCATGGGGTAATCCTTGATTTGCGCGCCTTTTATCAGGGGTTTGCAGGATTCGCCAATTCTGCCCCCTCTCCCCGCGTTTGCGGGGAGAGGGTCGGGGTGAGGGGCTTTTCAACCACCGACCGGCCCAAAAGCCCCCTCACCCGACTTCCTCGCATCAGCTCGGAAGTCGACCTCTCCCCGCGCGCGGGGAAGGTGAAGAAAGTGCGGTTTGCATCGGCCTCTGCCCGCACCTACATGTGTTTTCAGCGGGGAGTAAGACTTATGGCATCTAACGAAATGCCCGGTTGGCATGGCACGACCATCCTGACGGTCCGCAAGGGCGGCACCGTGGTGATCGGCGGCGACGGCCAGGTCACGGTCGGCCAGACCATCATCAAGTCCAACGCCAAAAAAGTGCGCAAACTCGGCAAAGGTGACGTTATCGGCGGTTTTGCCGGCGCTACCGCCGACGCCTTCACCCTGTTCGAGCGGCTGGAGAGCAAGCTCGAGCAATATCCGGGGCAGTTGCTGCGCGCCTCGGTCGAGCTCGCCAAGGACTGGCGCACCGACCGCTATTTGCGCCGCCTCGAAGCCATGATGATCGTCGCCGACAAGAACGTCTCGCTGGTGCTGACCGGCACCGGCGATGTGCTGGAGCCGGAAGCCGGCGTCGCCGGCATCGGCTCGGGCGGCAATTATGCGCTGGCCTCGGCCCGCGCGCTGCTCGACGGCGCGCTGGATGCCGAACAGATCGTGCGCAAGTCGCTCGATATCGCCGCCGACATCTGCGTCTACACCAACCGCAACGTCACCATCGAGTCGCTCAATGTTGCATGATGACGATCTCGATGCGGCGGTCGGCGCCGCCATCGTGACGCAGGCGCAAGCGGATGCGTTGCGCGAGTTTGCAGTCAAGCGCCGCAGCACCGGCGTTGCCGAACACGCCGACGAGGAAAACTTCCGCTTCGTGCGCGGCTTCAACGACATCTTCTTCACGATCGGCGTGGTGCTGTTCGGTATCGGCGTGTCGATATTCGCCGCAGTACAAGGCGGCCCGCTGGTTTACGGCGTGGCCGCCATCATCATGTGGGGCCTCGCCGAACTCCTGGTCCGCCGCATGCGTCTGGTGCTGCCGGGAATCGCGATCCTTGTGTTCTTCGCGATGTTCGCCGTCTCCGTTATTCCCATCGCTTATTTGCCGACCGGAGTTGCGGAAGGGATCTCAATCGATCAGTGGCGCGCCAATCCGTCGTTGATCGGCGGCCTGCTGTTGAGCGGAACCCCGCTGCAGATGGCCATCAAGGCCGTCATCGGCGCGCTTGCGGCGGCGGGCTTCTACGCGCGCTTCCGTTTTCCGTTCGCCTTGCTCGTCATCGCCGGCGGCGCCGTCATCGCCGTCGAATTTGCTGTCGGCGCACTCGTCGGCGCCACCAGCATTCCGCGCGCCGCGTTGCTGTTAGTCTGTGGCGCGGTCGTGTTCGCTTTCGCCATGTGGTTTGATCTCTCCGACCGGCTGCGCGTGACACGGCGATCAGACGGCGCGTTCTGGCTGCACGTGCTGGCGGCGCCGTTGCTGGTGCATTCCTTGATCGGCCTCGCAGCGGGATCCTCGTTCCAGCCGGGCAACGGCGTTATGGTCACGATTGTGGTCATCGCCATACTGCTCACGATGGTGGCGCTGATCATCGACCGGCGTGCGCTGCTGGTGTCGGCGCTGGTTTACGTCGGCGGCGTGATCGCCGTTGCTCTCTCGAAAGCCATCGTCAATCCGACGCTGACCCTCATAGCGACCCTGATTGTGTTGGGCGTTTTGGTGCTGACGCTCGGCGTCGGCTGGGCTGCGCTACGGCGCCGTATTCTATCGCTGTTTCCTCTTCAACTTGTGGACCGGTTGCCGCCGGTAGTGCCTGCATGACCGACTTTTCTCCCCGCGAAATCGTTTCCGAACTCGACCGCTATATCGTCGGCCAGAACGACGCCAAGCGCGCCGTCGCCATTGCGCTGCGCAATCGCTGGCGCCGGCTGCAGCTCGACGATAAATTGCGCGAAGAAGTTCTGCCGAAAAACATTCTGATGATCGGGCCGACCGGCGTCGGCAAGACCGAGATTTCGCGACGCCTCGCCAAGCTTGCCGGCGCGCCGTTCCTCAAGGTCGAAGCCACCAAGTTCACCGAAGTCGGCTATGTCGGCCGCGACGTCGAACAGATCATCCGCGATCTCGTCGAAATCTCGATTTCGCTGACCCGCGAACGGAAGCGAAAAGACGTACAGACACGCGCCGAACAAGCCGCCGAAGAACGCGTGCTCGATGCGCTGGTAGGACCCGGTTCTGGTCCGACGACGCGCGAAAGCTTCCGCAAAAAACTGCGCACCGGCGAGCTCAACGACAAGGAAATCGAGATCGAAGTGCAGAGCGGCGGTGGTGGCGGCATGCCGATGTTCGAGATCCCTGGCATGCCCGGCGCGCAGATGGGCGCTATCAATATCGGCGACATTTTCGGCAAACTCGGCGGCGGCAAGGCCAAGACGCGCCGCGTCACCGTGCTGGAATCGCACAGCATCCTGATCAACGAGGAATCTGACAAGCTCCTGGACAGCGAGCAACTGACGCAGGAGTCCATCAAGGCCTGCGAGCAGAACGGCATCGTCTTCCTCGACGAGATCGACAAGATCGCCGGCCGCGAAGGCCGCGGCGGCGCCGACGTGTCGCGCGAAGGCGTGCAGCGCGATCTCTTGCCGCTGATCGAAGGCACCACCGTCAACACCAAGCATGGTCCGGTGAAGACCGACCACATTCTGTTCATCGCGTCGGGCGCGTTTCACATTTCCAAGCCGTCGGACCTGTTGCCCGAGCTGCAAGGCCGTCTGCCGATCCGCGTCGAACTGCAGGCGCTGACGCGCGACGACTTCCGCCGCATCCTGACCGAGCCGGAAGCCTCGCTGATCAAGCAATACATCGCACTTCTTGCGACTGAAGGTGTGACGCTGGAGTTCTCCGAGGATGCCATCGACGCCATCGCCAATATTGCGGTGTCGGTGAATTCATCGATCGAGAATATCGGTGCGCGTCGTCTGCAGACGGTGATGGAACGCGTGCTCGATGAAATCTCGTTCGCCGCCACCGACCGCTCCGGTGAGACGGTCAAGGTCGATGCGGCTTACGTCGACAAGCACATCGGCGATCTGGCGAAAAACGCCGATCTGAGCCGGTTTATTCTGTAGGCCGCGGCCGTAAGAAAAACGGGGGCCGGCGAGCGGCCCCCGGTCTTCCCCTTACCGCTTTTTGTAGGCCTCGCTTTTGGCGATGGTCTCCGCCTGGGCGGCCTCCAGCTCAGCCATACCGATCAGAAACACCAGCGCCGGCAGGTCGGCGTCTTTGGCGACCGATCCCAGAATCGCCAGCGTATTCCGTAACATAGCTAGAATTTCCGTAGACTCCTTCATTGTGCCCTCCATTGAATACAAGTGGAGGTTGTATGTTGGTGTAACGCCCGCTGGGCTAGAAGATGATTTTCAGGACGGACCAGACGCCCGCCGCACCCGCACATAGAGCGCACCCTCGCCGCCGTGGGTGATGGCGGCATCCTCGAAGCCGATCACCAGGGCCCGGAATTCCGGCAGGCCAAGCCATTGCGGCACCTGACGGCGCAGCACGCCGATTTCGCCGCCGCGGCCTTTGCCGGTGATCACAAGCACCAGGCGCGCATCGCGCGCGTGGGCATTGCGAAGGAATCGCAGCAGCACCGAATGCGCCTCGTGCTGGGTGAAGCCGTGCAGGTCGAGCCGCGCGTCGATCGCATGCTTGCCCTTGGCGACGCGCCCCTTCATGCGGCGCGTCAGCGGTTCGAGCGGCGGCGCGACAGACTTCACGGTAGCCGCTGGCGCGAGAGTTTTGTGAACCGGCGCAGGCTTCACGAATTTCGGCGGATGCTTGAGCGGCGGTTTGGAAACTTCCGGCGCGTCGTCGCCAATCTCGCCGGCAACGTTCTTCGTCTCATCACGCAGCGGCTTGATGGCTTTAGTAACGTGGGTCCACAGCACGCGGTCTTCGTAACTCAGACCGCGCCGCCGTTTGCCGTCACGGCTCATGGCGCGGCGGCGGCGACGATGTCTTTCGGCCGCGGCTTCGGCAACGGCACATCCGGCGGCTCGTCGCCCTTCAGCTCGACGCTGCGCGGCACCAGCATGACGAAGCGGCCAAACTGCTTGATGCGTCCGGCAATGCTGCCGATGGCGTCACCGGTGCCGAAGTAAATGTCGGCACGCGCCGGCCCGATGATCGCGGAGCCCGTATCCTGCGCCACCAGCAGGCGCTGGAATTTCGTCTCCGGCTTTTCGCTCTCGATCGGCAATTCGGCATCGATCCAGATCGGCGTGCCGTAGGTGTGAATCTTTTTGTCGACCGCCAGCGAACGCCCGGGCGTCAGCGGAATGCCTTGCGCGCCGATACATTCCTCATGATCGCGCAGATCGGTTTCGCGGAAGAACACGAAGGAGCGGTTCTTGCGGCGCAGTTCCTTGCCTTCTTCGGGATTGGCCACCATCCAGTCGCGGATGCGGTCCATCGACATGTCTTCTTTGGTGATGATGCCGCGGTCGATCAAATAGCGCCCGACCGGCGTGTAAGGCAGGCCGTTGCTGGCAATGTAATTGAGCCGCAGCGTCGAGCCGGTATCGAGCTTCACGCGCGTCGAGCCCTGGATCTGCGCGAAGAACAGATCGATCGGGCTTTTCACATAGCAAATCTCGAGCTTCTTGCCGTTGAGCGCGCCTTCTTCGATCTTGGTGCGATCGAGATGAGCAAACACCTTGCTCTGCTTGCCTTTAATCGTCGCCGCCGGCGCCGTGTAGATCGGAATGCTGAACTCAGGCGTCGGTACGCGCGAGCCTTCGACTTCGGTCTCGTAATAGCCGGTGAAGAAGCCGTCGGTCTGGCCCTGCTGCGCCAGACGCACCGGCTTGAAATTGGCTTCGAAGAACGCACGCGCTTGGTCGCGGTCGAGTTTGCCCGCCGTCCTGGTACGCTCGCAGACATTGAACAGCGCGCCATAGACCGGCCGCGCCGCGCGCATCTGCTTGGAGCCGCGCAGGATTGCCGTGCAGCTTTTCAGGAAGGAATCGTAGGCGGCGGCGTGGTCGTCGTCTTTCCAGCCGGCCATCGACGCAAAGTCGAGCGTATCGACTTTCGCGTTTTGCAGTTTGATCGCGCCGCTGGCGACGCCGTGGCGCTTCGATTTCTTGGCGAAGGCAGGCGTGGAAGACAATGCGGCCGCGAACGACAGCGCCAGTGCGCCGCAGATCAAAGAACGTGAGACCCCCCGCCCCGCCATCCGTTCATTGCCCGGCTTCGGTTGCGACCAGTTTCCAGTTCGGATCGCGCGACGACACGTCGCGGGCGAAGGTCCAGACGTCGGTGACATCGGTGACCTTCTCGGCATTGCCGTCGATGACGGTGCCGGCCTTGTCGCGCGTGACCGATACCAGCTTGGACTGGAAACGCACGGTCGCCTGAATGTTGCGGCCGCGCACTTCCGCGGCGGTGATCTCGGCATTGTCGATCGACACGAAACGGCTTTCCGCCGTATCGCCGCGTTTCTCGCGATCGTTGATCGCGGTCTCGAAGCCCTCATAGACTTCGCGCGACAGAAGATTCTTCAGCGTGCGGCGGTCGCCTTCCGCGTAAGCGTTGACGATCATCTCGTAGGCCGCCCGCGCGCCGGTGAGGAAGTGCTTGGCGTCGAAATCCGGCGCCGCGGCGAAAATAGCATCGAGGCCGGTGGCGAGAGCGGAGCCGGGTGCGGCAACGCCTTTCCAGCGGTCGACGGGTTCGACCGGCTCGGCGGGAGCGGCCGCGGTCGCAACCGCGGCTTCGGGCTTGCGGCTCGGCAAAGCGACCACATTTTCGGTGGCGGGCCGGACCGGCTCGCGACCCGCGTAAGGATCGTAAGGCGGGCGCTCGCGTCCGGTGCGCTGGCCGAGCACGCTGCGCAGGCGCAGGAAAATGAACACTGCGAGGGCGAGGAATATGATGGTGTAGATGTCAAACACGTCTTGCATGCTTTCGGCTACTGGTGCGGCAGATTGGCGTTTGGTGCTTTCGCCGTTGGACGACGGTGCGGCCCGTTCCACCGTCCCTATGTATGCTGGTGGCCGCGCCGTTCCATAGGCCTTGCGCCCGTATCCCGGCGCAATCGTGCCTCATGAAGAAACCTTAGACGATCAGGCCGCTGACGCCAACAACTTGGCAAGATATTGGGTCGAGAGAAGTGCTTATGAATGTGGCAAAATGGCTGCTTTTGGCGATTGTGGCGCTTCCGGTCGCTGAATTAGTCGTGTTCATCGCAGTCGCGGCGGCAATCGGCTTCGGCTGGGCGCTTCTGCTGGTGCTGGGAACCTCGTTTGCCGGTGGCCTGCTGCTTCGCCAGGCCGGCGGCAACCATATCGCCCGGATGCGGGTGGCGATGAATGAGGGATTGGCCCGCGGCAGCTTCACCACCGTGCAGGCCGACGGTGCCGGCGCCGCCACCCTTTTCGCCGGATTTCTCCTGTTAATTCCAGGGTTTATCACCGATGCGCTGGCGCTTCTGGTGCTCATCGGGCCGTTGCGGCAGGCGCTGGCAGGCGCCTTTGGCAGCCAGCCACCGGTCCGGCGCGCCGACGGGGTGGTCGATCTCGAACCCGAGCAATGGCAGCGGGTGCCCGACGCCGAACTGACGGACCGGCGCGGCGATGAGCGGAAACCCTAAACGGCGCCGATCCTTGTCGGGTCGAGGCCCCCATGTTAGCCAGCCGCGAACCTAAAAAGACCGGGTAAGGAGAGTTCATGTCGACGACCAACGGCGGCACCGCCGAGGAAATCCAGCCGCAGCTTCAGGTGGTGGGGCAGTACATCAGGGATTTCTCGTTCGAGAATCCCAATGCGCCTCAGTCATTGAACACGAATGAGCAGCCGCAGATCGCCATCCAGGTCAATGTCGGCGCCAACCCGATTACGGGCTCGGAAACCGATATCGAAGTCGTCATCAAGCTCGAGGGCAAGGCCGAACTCGGCACCAACCTGCTGTTTCAGTTCGAACTGGAATATGCCGGCATCTTCCGCATCCGCAACATTCCGCAGGAGAGCATGAGCGCCGTGGTGCTCATCGAATGCCCGCGCCTGCTGTTCCCGTTCGCGCGCGAGATCATCGCCACGACCGTACGCAACGGCGGCTTCCCGCCGCTGCTGCTCGAGCCGATCGACTTCGTCGCGCTGTATCGTCAGAAGATGGCGCAGCTGCAACCCGCCGAAGGCGCGACGCCGCAGTAAGCGGCGTCAGTTCTTCTTCAAGCTGTTGTCGATCGAGAATATGTTCTCGCCGATATGAACGAAGTCGCGGTCTTGCGCCGCGATGCATTTCAGGAACGTGCGCGAATTGGCGGTGCCGGTCATCAGCCAGTCGTGCAGCTCGATGATGATCAGCGGGGTCTTTGCGACCCATTCGGTATTGGCTGAGAACAATTCGCTCTCGCCGCCCTCGATATCGATCTTGACCATGAATGGCGCGCAGTCCTGCGCGTGCGATGCGTAGATATCGTTGATCGTGACGCAGCTGACAGATTGAGAGTCTGGCTTGCCGGCCGTTTCCGTCACCGCCGCGCCGGTGCGAAAGCCCCAGAACCCTTCGCCGACATCCACCACACCGACCCGGCCCGGACTGGAGGCGAGCGCGCCATGGACGCACTCGATTGCGGCGCCTGTGGCGTTCGTCGTCAATAATTCGAAATTGCTTTGTTCGGGCTCAATCGCCACCACCCGCGCCTTGGGAAACGAATAGGCGAAGTAGATCGACGAAGCGCCGATATTAGCGCCGGCATCGACGATGAGCGGAGTCCGCGACGCCGCGATCCGGTTATAGAGTTCGTTGAGCTCCTGGCCGCGGCGCAATCGTCCCAGATTGTAATCGCCCTGCGTGAAGATCTGCTTGATGACGCCTTCGTCGCTGCTGCCCGGCCGGAAATGAAACGGCCGGTTTGCCGAACCGAGCGCAAGGTTGATCTGCGCGCGTGCCGCCACTTACAGATATTTCTGCCAGATCGCTTCGGCGCCGAGCGTCGCGACGAACGTCCGATGCGCTTCGCGGTCTGCATCGCTGATGCGCGGCGTCAACGGAACACTGCGCTCCTTGCGAACGACAATGCCATCGACACCGACGACGCGCTTGGCCGCGGTCTCGGCAAGGCTGAGCGTCGCCTGACGGCCGCCGAGCAATTCGAGGTAGACCTCGGCCAGAATCTCGGCGTCGAGCAAAGCGCCGTGTTTGGTGCGGCGGGAATTATCGATGCCGTATTTTCCGCACAGCGCGTCGAGATTGTAGGGGCCTGCCGAATGCTTGCGGCGCGCCAGCGCCAGCGTATCGATCAGACGCTCGCGTCCGATCAGCGCGCGCTTGACCGCCTTGAGCTCGGCGCACAAAAATTTGTGGTCGAATTCGGCGTTGTGAATGACGAGCGGCGTGTCGTTGCCGATGAAGGCGAGAAACTCGTCGCAGACATCGCTGAAACGCTTGTGGGTTTTCAGGAACTCGATCGACAGGCCGTGAATGGCGAAAGCTTCCGCCGGCATGTCTCTGTCGGGATTCAAATACGCATGAAACGTCGCGCCGGTCGGAATCCGGTTGAGCAACTCGATGCAGCCGATCTCGACCAGGCGATGGCCCTGGTTGGGATCAAGCCCGGTGGTTTCGGTATCGAGGACGATTTCGCGCATGTTTTTTACTGGTTCAGGCCGCCGGCAGAATCACCGCGGCCGTTTCGGCATTGTAGCAACAGCTTTGAGAATATCACGCACCTGGGCACGGGCGTGATCGAAGCCCTTTGACGTATCCACCACGAAATCGGCGCGCCGGCGCTTTTCCGCGTCGGGCATCTGCTTGGCGATGATCGTTTCCAGCTTTTGTTCCGTCATTCCGGGCCGCTCAAGCGCCCGCTGCCGCTGCATGTCAGCGGGCGCCGATACCACCACCACCGCGTCGCAACGGACCTCGCCCCTGGTTTCGTAGAGCAGCGGGATATCGAGCAAAGCGACGGCGGCGCCGCTTCGCTCGGAGTCGCGGAGAAACTTGTCGCGCGCCGCGGCTACCAAGGGATGCACAATCTGCTCGAGACGCAGAATCGCCTCCGCATCGCCGAGCACGCGCTTGCCGAGTTTCTGGCGGTCGACCTTGCCGGCGCTCGTGGTGCCGGGAAAAGCCGCTTCGATCAAAGGCGTTGCTTCGCGCTCGTACAGCCGATGCACCACGGCATCGGCGTCGTGCACGGGCACGCCTTCCTCGGCGAACATCTTCGCCGTGACTGATTTACCCATGCCGATCGAGCCGGTGAGGCCGAGGACGAACATTTCGTGCTCCGTGTCCCGGGCGCAGCGCAGCACCTCTTGTGGTGCGCTGCAGAACCGGGACCCAACTTACTTACTTTCTTTGTAACGCTCCTGGATCCCGGGTCTGCGTCGCGATACTTCGTATTGCGCCGCGCCCGGGAAACGCAGTTAGCCATCAACAAACTTTTCCTGCCGCAGAAACTTGAGCAGCGGCAACAGCGGCAGGCCGAGAATGGTGAAGTAGTCACCCTCGACCTTCTCGAACAGATGGATGCCGATGCCTTCGAGCTGGTAGGCGCCGACGCTGTGCAACGCGGCATCGCCCGCCATCTCGAGATAATCGCTGAGAAAGCGGTCGGATATGTCACGCATGGTCAGCCGCGCGGTGTCGACACAATCAAACAGCACGGTGCTGTCGCGCACGAGCGCCACCGCAGAATGCAGTTCGTGCGTGCGGCCACGCAGCGCCCGCAACTGCTCGGTGGCCTTGTCGCGATCGGACGGCTTGCTGAAGCGCGTCGCGCCCCGCGCCAGGGTCTGATCGGCGCCCAGCACCAGTTGACCCGGCCGCTGTGCCGATACGGCCTGCGCCTTGGCTCGCGCCAGCAGCCGAGCAGCAGCGGCGGCATCGGAATTTCCGGCTTTGGCCTCGACATCGCGCTCGTCGATATTCGCGGGCCTGATTTCAAAGCGCAGACCGGCGGCAGCCAACATTTTGCCACGCACCTGGCTTTGCGAGGCGAGCACCAGTGGCTGACGTTCGAGCCAAAGCGGCATTGTGTTTTTTCCTTATCCCTCCCCTGAAAGGGGAGGGTCCGGCGCTTTAGCGCCGGGGGTGGGGTATTGCCAAACGATACTACACCCCCACCCGGTTCGCTCCGCTCACCACCCTCCCCCTGCGGGGGAGGGATTAGAAAACTATCTCACCAGATGACGCCGGCGCTCAGCCAACAATTTCATCACCGCAGCGGCGGTTTCCTCGATCGAGCGGCGCGTCACGTCAATACTCGGCCAGTTGTGCTTGGCGCAAAGCCGGCGCGAGTACGCCACTTCTTCGGCCACCGCCGACTTGTCGATATACTGATCGTCGTCGCGATGCGCATTGAGACCGAGCAACCGGTTCTCACGGATCTGCACAATGCGTTCGGGACTGGCGAACAGCCCGATCACCAGCGGCCGGGTCAGCGCCTCAACCTGCGGCGCGAGCGGCACGCCCGGCACCAGCGGCACGTTGCCGGTTTTGACGCCGCGATTGGCGAGATAGATCGAGGTCGGCGTTTTCGACGTACGCGAGACGCCAATCAAGACGACGTCGGCCTCCCCCAGCCCTTCGACATGTTGGCCGTCGTCGTGAAACATCGTGTAGTTCAGCGCTTCGATGCGCTGGAAATATTCGGCGTTGAGCACGTGCTGGGCGCCGACCCGATGCGTGGTCTCGGCGCCAAGATAGGACTGGAACACCCGCAAAATCGGCCCCAGCACCGACATACAGGGCAGTCCGAGCTCGCGGCATTTATCCTCGAGGATCTGGATCAGGTCCTCCTCGAGCAGCGTATAAAGCACCAGGCCGGGCGCTTCGGTGATTTCCGCCACCGCCAGATCCAGTTGCTTCTTCGAGCGTACCATCGGGTACAAATGCTCGACCGGCGACACATTGGCGTATTGCGCCGCCGCCGCGCGCGCGACCGTAATCAGGGTCTCGCCGGTGGAGTCGGAAACCAGATGGAGATGAAAATATCCAGGCTCGGTCATCTGTATGGAGTGAGTATGAATTGTGGACAGGATGGGAGGAGGCCACGGCTAGGGCCGCTAAGCAAGCCAAGCCGGCGGGCAAGTGTGAAATCCGTCCACAAGGCTGCCGAGTTGGACATTCCGGGAGCACCGTTGCGGCCTTCGCACGGGAATGTGGATGGCGCCCTGGGGATAGCACGGGACAACGATGCGAATCCCCAGCAAAACCACTCTTTCTGCTGTGGACTGAATCTGGGCGAATTGCACCCGATTCTTAAGTCCGCTTTGCCAGGCGGTGGACAGATTGTTGATGCTGCGTCATGAGTCCAATCAACGGCCTAATAAAAACTAAAAAGAGATTCTAAGATTCTTAAGAGGAAGAAGCCTTGAACGCTGCCAGTCTGGGGACAAAGCCGATTCTGCGCGTGCTCGGGCGCGAGCGCGAAGAGACTCCGCCGGTCTGGATGATGCGCCAGGCGGGGCGATATCTCCCGGAATACCGCGCGGTGAGAGAGAAGGCAGGCGGTTTTCTCGATCTTTGTTTCAATCCGGAACTGGCTGCCGAAGTAACGCTGCAACCGGTGCGAAGGTTCGGTTTCGACGCCGCTATTTTGTTTTCCGATATTCTGGTCATGCCAATGGCGCTAGGTCGCAAGGTCGAGTTCCTGGCTGGCGAAGGTCCCAAGCTCGAGCCGATGACAGATGCCGCCGCGCTGTCGCAGTTGCTTGAAACGATCGATGGCAAGGTGTTTGCGTCGATCTATGAAACCGTCGCACGGGTCAAATCCCAGCTCGACAGCAAGACGACCTTGATCGGATTTTGTGGCGCGCCATGGACGGTCGCGACCTACATGGTGGCGGGCGAAGCGACGCCGGATCAGGCGCCGGCGCGGTTGTTTGCGCTGCGTGATCCGGTTGGGTTTGGCCGATTGATTGATCGGTTGGTTGATGGCTCGATCGAATATCTGGTTGGCCAGCTCAAGGCTGGAGCCGAAGTGGTGCAGATTTTTGACACCTGGGCGGGCGTTTTGTCGCCGGAGCAATTCGATCGCTGGTGTATTCAGCCGACCGAGAAAATCGTCGCGGGCGTACGCCAGCAGATCCCCGGCGCCAAGATCATCGGTTTCCCGCGCGGCGCCAATGCGATGGCGTTGCCTTACGTCGTTGCTACGGGCGTCGATGCCATCGGTCTCGACTGGACGTTCCCGCGCTCGCTGGCCGCCGACATGTTGCAGCCCCGTGTTGCGGTACAGGGAAATGTCGACCCGCTGGCTTTGCTGGCCGGCGGTGAAGCGCTGGATCGCGAAGTCGATGACGTGATGACCGCGCTCGCCGGTCAGCCGCTGATTTTCAATCTCGGCCACGGCATTCTGCCGCCGACGCCGATCGCGCATGTCGAGCGCATGCTCAAGCGCGTCCGTGCCGGATAGCGCGAAGGAAAAGCCGCGATGTATCTCTGGATCAAGGCCTTCCACATCATCGCGGTCATTTCGTGGATGGCCGGCATGCTCTATCTGCCGCGGCTATTCGTCTATCACTGCGAAGCCGAAGCCGGCTCCAAGCAGTCCGAAACTTTCAAGACGATGGAACGCCGGCTGCTGAATTTCATCATGACACCGGCCATGGCGGTCAGCTGGATCCTCGGACTGATTCTGATGGTCCAGACCCAAGCGATGAGCGCCGGCTGGTTTCACGCCAAGTTTGTCCTGGTGATCCTGTTGTCGGCTGTGCACGGCCTGCTGAGCCGCTGCGTCGCCGACTTCGCCCATGACCGCAACCGCCACACGCAGAAATTCTTTCGTATCGTCAATGAGATACCGACCCTGCTGATGATCGGTATCGTCATTCTGGCGGTTGTTAAACCGTTCTAAACTCAGGCTTAATTCGGGCGCACCGCGACGCTGCCCTTGCTAAAATCCGGCGTTCCCCTTATGTATGGGGCTCCCACCGAACGCAGGCGGATGTAGTCGCGTTCCGGCTCCCAAGATCAGACGAACGATCAGGCCGGCGACAGCATCGGGTCCCGGGTACTTCCGAAAACCTCGTCACCCCAGACCTGCGATCTTTCTCTCTCCCTCCGAGCCGCCGCCTATCTCGAGTCTTTTTATTTTTCAGGCTCCAGCGGTCGCTCTCCCAAGGACTATCCCCCCATGCGGGAAATGAAACTCCAAGACCTCAAGGCCAAGACACCGGCCGAACTGACCGCGTTCGCTGAAGAGCATCAGGTCGAAAACGCCAGCACGCTGCGCAAGCAGGAGCTGATGTTCGCCATCCTGAAAAATCTCGCGACCGCTGAAATCGATATCATCGGCGAAGGCGTGGTCGAGGTTCTCTCCGACGGCTTCGGCTTCTTGCGCTCGCCGGAATCCAACTACCTGTCCGGCCCCGACGACATCTACGTCTCGCCGTCGCAGATCCGCCGCTTCGGCCTGCGTACCGGCGACACCGTCGAAGGCCAGATCCGCTCGCCCAAAGAAGGCGAGCGCTACTTCGCGCTGCTCAAGGTCAACACCATCAATTTCGAAGACCCGGAGAAGGCGCGCCACAAGATCAACTTCGACAACCTGACGCCGCTCTATCCCGACGAACGTCTGAAGATGGAGCACGAGGATCCGACCAAGAAGGATCTCTCCGCCCGCGTCATCGACATCGTCTCTCCGATCGGCAATGGCCAGC
>CAISIV010000119.1 GCA_903885555.1 uncultured Hyphomicrobiales bacterium | reverse complement strand
CAGCGCACGCAGGCGGCCGTCTTTGATGAGTTGCAGCGAAGTCGCAACCGGGTCGAGCGTCATCTGCACTTCGCCGGCGACGACTCCCATCAGCGCCGGGCCGCCCCCTTTGTACGGCACATGCATGATCTCCGTTCCGGTCTGGCGCTTGAACAATTCGGCGGCGAGATGCGGCAGCGTGCCGGCGCCGCCCGTCGAATAGTTCAGCTTGCCCGGATTGGCTTTGGCGTAGGCGACGAGTTCGGCGACCGATTTGAACGGCACCTGCGGATTGACGACGAGAAGCTGCGGCGTTTCAGCGATCAGCGCGATGGGCGCAAAGCTCGCGGCGTCGTAGCCGGCAGTCTTGTAAATCAGCGGGCTCATGATCAGCCCACTCGCAGCCGACACCATCAAGGTGTAGCCGTCGGGATCGGCGGTTGCCGCCTGGCGCGACCCTATCGTGTTGCCGGCGCCGGGCCGGTTTTCCACGAACACCGGTTGACCGACATTGAGCGAATTGGCGATGAGCCGCGCCATCACATCGACCGGACCGCCGGCCGGCGTCGGCACGATGATCTTGATGGGACGCGACGGATAAGTTTCGGCGAAGGCGTTGAATGGCGCGCTGGCCGCCCAAAGCACAGCAGCGGCCGCAAAAATAACCCGGCGCATAGGCGTCTCCAGCCAACGTTCCCTTGGGGATCTCGAAGGTCCCCTTGGGGTCAGCCTAGCGCGCGGGCTGCTTGGGTCAAACGGGCTTAGCGGGGCAGGCGGTCGGTGGTCACGAGGCGGATTTTCGGGTTGCCGACCGCGGTGCCGACGCAGTTCAGGTACGGCCATGCCTGCTGGGTGCATGCCTTCAGGGTGGCTTCGGCGGGCTTGTCCAGCGGACCGGCGTCGACCGGGGCACCCGGCAGAATGAAGGTGATGAAGCCGGCGATGGCGGCGGCGGAAATGATGGCTGAGATGGCTTTGAGCATGGCAGTCCCCAATCCTTGAAGGCTCGACTTTTGGTCGTGCCTGCCAGGCAAAAGGTTCAACGTCGCAGAGGGTTCGCCGCGTTAATGCGCAACCGCTCAAAAGGTTCAGGGTCCGAAGGGATAAGCCGGGGAAGCGGCCTTGCGGGGCGCAAAGCGGCGGGTTAGACCCCAAATATGCCGAGAATTGCCCTTTACGCGGGGTCTTTTGACCCGGTTACCAACGGCCATCTCGACGTGGTCCGCCACGCCGTGGCGCTGGCCGACAAGCTCGTGCTCGCCATTGGCGTGCACCCCGGCAAGGCGCCGCTGTTTTCCGCCGACGAGCGGCTGGCGATGCTCCAGGACATCTGCGGGCCGCTGGCCAAGGCGGCCAAGTGCGAACTGGCCTGCGTGACCTTCTCAGGGCTGGTGATCGAAGAGGCCAAGCGCCTCGGCGCGACCATCCTGGTTCGGGGCTTACGCGACAGCACTGACTTCGATTACGAAATGCAGATGGCGGGCATGAACGAAACCATGGCGCCCGGCGTGCAAACCGTCTTCCTGCCGGCGTCACCGGCGGTGCGCCCGATCACCGCCACATTGGTGCGCCAGATCGCCGCCATGGGCGGCGACGTTTCCGCCTTCGTGCCGGCATCGGTCGCCGCGCAGCTCAAAACCAAGTTTAAAAAGTAACTCCGGGAGCTTTCATGATCCGCATTCTCGCTTTCGCGCTGGCGCTCGTCTGCGCAGCCCCCGCTCTGGCGCAGGCGCCGGCCGGCCTCGATCCTCAGAACACCGTCTATCTCGACACCAAGAACGGCCGCGTCGTCATCAAGTTGCGCAACGATCTGGCGCCGGGACACGCCGCGCGCATCAAGCAGCTCGTGCGCGAAGGTTTCTACAATAACGTGCCGTTCCATCGCGTAATCCCCAATTTCATGGCGCAGACCGGCGACGGCCAGTTCGGCAACGGCACCGGCGGCTCCAAATACGGCCCGCTGAAAGCGGAGTTCTCGTCCGTGCCATTCACCCGCGGCATCGTCGGCATGGCGCGCACGTCCGATCCGAATTCGGCGAACTCGCAGTTCTTCATCATGTTCGATACGGCCTCGAGCCTTGACAACAAGTACACCGTGATCGGGCAGGTGGTGTCGGGCATGGACGTGGTCGACAAGATCAAGAAGGGTTCGTCCGCCGACAACGGTTCGGTCGCTGATCCCGACAAGATCGTGAAAATGACCGTCGCCGCCGACGCAAAATAGGACGTTTCACGATGCGGTGGGGCGCCGCGCCATTCGGGATTGTTGCGCTGCTGGCAGTTGCCTTTAGCGCCATCCCCGTGAAGGCAGAGAATGCGCCACCTGATCGGTCCGCGATCGCAGGCCCGCTCAACACCATCAAGGATGTGCAGGATGCGATAAAGAAATGCTGGGTATGGCCTGCCGCCGCCGACATAACGACGGGCATGGACATCACCATCATGCTGAGCTTCCGCCGCAACGGCGAAATTTTCGGTGGGCGCGTGACATATAAAACGCCCAATGTTTCCGAGCCGGAACGCGCGGTCTACGCCGCCGCTTTGGCTGACACGATAAAGCGCTGCTCGCCATTGCCGTTATCCGACAGCCTTGGCGGCGCAATCGCCGGACGACTCTTCAGCTTCCATTTCATCGATAACCGAAAACAGAGAAAGGCATAAAGATCATGGCTAAACCGGAAGACACGCTCACCCTCGAGACCACCAAAGGCAACGTCGTGATTGCGATGCGCCCCGATCTCGCGCCCGGCCACGTCGCGCGCATCAAGGAGCTGGTCAAGGAAGGCTTCTACGACGGCATCGTGTTCCATCGCGTCATCGACGGTTTCATGGCGCAGACCGGCTGCCCGCAGGGCACCGGCACCGGCGGTTCGGGCCAGAAGCTCAAGGCCGAGTTCAACAAGGAGCCGCATGTGCGCGGCACCGTGTCGATGGCGCGTGCGGCCAGCCCGGATTCCGGCGACAGCCAGTTCTTCATCTGCTTCGACGACGCGACCTTCCTCGACGGCCAGTACACCGCTTGGGGCAACGTGATCGAAGGCATGGACAACGTTGACAAGATCAAGAAGGGCGAGCCAGTCAGCAATCCCGACAAGATCGTCAAGGCGACGATGGGGGCGTAACGCCCATTCCGCGCGGGGAGCGACGCCCATGCGCACCGATCTCTTCGACTTCGACCTGCCGGCCGACCGCATTGCCTTGCGGCCGGCCGTGCCGCGTGACGCCGCGCGGCTGCTGGTCGTTCAACCGGGGCAAACGCCGGAGTGGAGCGACCGGGCGATCATCGACCTGCCGGACCTGTTGCGGGCGGGCGATTGCCTGGTCGTCAACGACAGCAAGGTGATTGCGGCACGGCTCAAGGGCCGGCGCATTGGCCGGGGTGACAACCAGCCGGGCATCGAAGCGACCCTGCACAAGCGCATCGATGGCTCGACCTGGCGGGCCTTTATTCTCGGCGCCAAGAAGGTCCAGGTCGGCGATACGCTGCGGTTCGGGTCTGAAGGGCGGGTCTGTTTCCTTGACCAGCTCGATGCTCAAGTTTCACAGAAAGATGAAGGAGGCGAGGTAACCCTTTCATTTTCCTTCCATGGTCCGGTTTTGGATCAGGCCATAGCCGAGCGCGGGGCGATGCCGCTGCCGCCCTATATCGCCTCGAAGCGGCCGACCGACGAGCAGGACAAGGCTGACTATCAGACGGTATTCGCAGAGCCTGAAGGTTCCGTTGCGGCTCCGACGGCGGGCTTGCACTTCACGCCGGCTCTGCTGGAGCGCCTCAAGGCCAAGGGTATTGCCGTCCACAAGGTCACGCTGCACGTCGGCGCCGGGACTTTCCTGCCGGTCAAGGCGGACGATACCGGCGACCACAAGATGCACGCCGAGTTCGGCACGCTGACAGCCGAAACCGCCGCGGCTCTCAACGCAGCGCGCGCCAAAGGCGGGCGGATCGTGGCGGTCGGCTCGACCGCACTGCGGACGCTCGAAACCGCGACCGGCGAGGACGGCCAGATCCGCGCTTTTTCCGGCGACACCGCGATCTTCATTACACCCGGTTATCGGTTCAAGGCAGTCGACCTGATGCTGACCAATTTCCACCTGCCGCGCTCGACGCTGTTCATGCTGGTGTCGGCCTTCAGCGGGCTGGAGACGATGCAGCGCGCCTATTCGCACGCGATCCACAGCGACTACCGGTTCTACTCCTATGGCGACGCGACCCTGCTGTTCCCGGCCTCGCCGGAGGTATAGCCTTCTTCCCGCAATCGCCCGACCGGAAACATTCGGCGGGTCACATGTCCTCGGGAGGGACGCCAATGTCCAACATCACTGAGCAGAGCCGTCGCAAATTCCTGCAATTCATGGCGGCGTCGCCGCTGTTTGCTTCATCCGCATTCGCCGGCGAAGTCCCGGCGATTCCGATCAAGCCTAGCGATCCCATCAATTGGGCACCGCTGCAGTCCGACAAATTGATCAAGTCGCCCAAGGACGCGATCAACGTTTTCGACTTCGAGGCGCCGTGTAGGGTGAACGTGCCGCCGTCGCATTTCGGCTACATGGCGTCCGGCATCGACGACGAGGTGACGCTGCGGGCCAACCGCGAGGGCATGCAGAAGTTTCAGCTGCGCCCGCGCCGGCTGGTCGACGTCAGCAAGGTCGACATGAGCGTCGATATTCTCGGCGCGAAGTATCCGAGCCCGATCGTGCTGGCGCCGGTCGGCGGCCACAACATGTTTCATCCGGAGGGTGAGACCGCGACCGCCAAGGCCGCGAAAGCCGGCAACCACATGCAGATACTTTCGACGTCAACCACGACCGCGGTCGAAGACGTGAACAAGGCGCGTGGTGAGCCGGTCTGGTACCAGCTCTATGCCTCCAACAGCTGGGACGTGGCGAAAGCCTTGGTCGCGCGGGCCGAAAAGTCAGGCTGCCCGGTGGTCGCGCTGACGGTCGACCGCTCCGGCGGCCGCAACCAGGAAACGTTGTTCCGGCTGCGCCAGACCGATACGCGCAATTGCGACGGGTGCCATGACCGTTCCAGCCTAACCGCGAACCAGGCGCGGCGCTCGATGTACGAGGGTATCGATCTGACAAAATTGAGGAACACCCAGTCGTCGAACCTGAACTGGGACTTCGTCAAGAAGCTGCGCGACAGCACCAAGATGAAAGTCGTGCTCAAGGGCATCTTGGCCTACGAGGATGCCGCGCTTGCCGCAGATGCCGGTGTTGACGGTATTATCGTCTCCAACCACGGCGGCCGCAGCGAGGACAGTGGCCGCTCGACCATCGACGCGCTGCCGGAGATCGCCGAGGCGGTCAAAGGCCGCATGCCGATACTGGTCGACAGCGGCTTCCGCCGCGGCACCGATATCGTCAAGGCGCTGTGCATGGGCGCGACCGCGGTTTGCGTCGGGCGGCCTTATATCTGGGGCCTCGGCGCCGTCGGCCAGCCGGGGGTCGAGCGCGTGCTTGAACTGATGCGCGAGGAGTTGTACGGGGCCATGCAGCAGGTCGGCGCGCCGACCATCAAGCATCTGGTTCCTGCCATGGTGCGCAGGGCGTAAATCGTCAGAACTGGTCAGAGCCGACCATGACGCAACGGGACTCATGGTCGACTCTTTCTCCTTCAAACTGATCGCCACCGACGGCGCGGCGCGGCGAGGCGAGGTGACGACGCCGCACGGCCGCATCCAGACGCCAGCCTTCATGCCAGTTGGCACGCAGGCGACCGTCAAGGGCCTGCATCCGGAAGCCGTACACGACACCGGCGCCGAGATCGTGCTCGGCAACACCTATCATCTGATGTTGAGGCCGACCGCCGAGCGCATTGCCGCGCTCGGCGGACTTCATAAATTCATGAATTGGCCGAACGCCATCCTGACCGACAGCGGCGGCTTCCAGGTGATGTCGCTGTCGCAGTTCCGCAAGCTGACGGAGCAGGGCGTCACCTTCAAATCGCATCTCGACGGCTCGATGCATGAGCTTTCGCCCGAACGCTCGATCGAAATCCAGGCGCTGCTCGGTACCGACATCACGATGCAGCTCGACGAGTGTCTGCGGCTGCCGGCGGCACGCGAGGAGATCGAGCGCGCGATGCAGCTGTCGCTGCGCTGGGGCGAGCGCTCCAAGCGTGCCTTCGAAAGCCGGGCCCGCGAAGGTTACGCGCTATTCGGCATCGTGCAGGGCGGCGACGATGTCGCACTGCGCCAGCAGAGCGCCCGCGCCCTGGTCGATACCGGCTATCACGGCTACGCCATCGGTGGGCTTGCGGTCGGCGAGCCGCAGGATGTGATGCTCAAGATCGTCGAGGAGACAACGCCGGCGCTGCCGGCGAATGCACCGCGTTATCTGATGGGCGTCGGCACGCCGCACGATCTGCTGGAAGCGGTGAAGCGCGGCGTCGATATGTTCGACTGCGTGATGCCGACCCGCAATGGCCGCCACGGTATGGCCTTCACGCGCTTCGGCTCGATCAATCTCGGCAATGCGCGCCACGCCGCCGATCCGCGGCCGCTCGATGAGCAGAGCGCTCATCCGGATGCACGCACCTACTCACGCGCCTACCTCCACCATCTGACCAAGGCCAACGAGATCCTAGGCCAGGTGCTGCTGTCGACTATCAATATCGCCTATTACCAGGCGCTCATGGCCGGCATGCGCGAAGCCATCGCTGCCGGTAAATTTGTCGATTTCTACGCCGCCACGATGGCCGGCTGGGAGCAGGGCGACATCCCCGCAATATAGGATGCCAGCATTGTAGGACGCCTTGCGGGGTTGTCGGATCGTGCCCAGAGGGCTATTCCACCGGCGAAAATACGGAAAGGCCCGCAATGAACATCCGACCTGAATTCTTCGCCAAGCGCAGCAAACCGAAATTCAAACTGCCGCCTGGCAGCACCGATGCGCACTGCCACGTGTTCGGGCCCGGCGCGGTGTTTCCCTATTCGCCGACCCGCAAATACACCCCGGAAGATGCGCCGAAGGAAATGCTGCGCGCGCTGCACGATTATCTCGGCATCGATCGCGCCGTGATCGTGCAGGCCAGCTGCCACGGGCTCGACAATGCGGCGATGATGGACTGTCTGGCCTCCGATCCGAAACGCTATCGCGGCGTCGCCATGGTCAATGACAGCGTTACCGACAAGCAACTTGATGAGCTCAACGCCGGCGGCGTGCGTGGCGTGCGTTTCAATTTCGTCAAGCATCTCGGCGGCATGTCGGACATGAGCGTGTTCAACAAGGTCATCGACAAGGTGAAAGGCCGCGGCTGGCACGTCGTGTTGCACCTCGACGCCAAGGACATCGACGAACTCTCGGCGATGATCCGCGCGTTGCCGCTGCCGTTCCTCATCGACCATATGGGCCGTGTGCCGGCCAAGGACGGCGTCGAGCAGGCGCCGTTGAAGACGCTGCTGGAACTCGCCAAGCTCGAGAACTGCTGGATCAAGGTCTGCGGCTCCGAGCGCATCGACTTTCCGCCGTATGACAAGGCGGTGCCGATCGCGCGCAAAATCGTCGAGACCATTCCCGACCGCGTTCTGTGGGGCACCGATTTCCCGCACCCGAACGCGAGCCACGAAGCCGACGAGGGCGCGCTGGTCGATCTGGTGCCGCAAATCGTCGCGGATCCGGCGATGCAGAAGCTGCTGCTGGTCGACAATCCGGCAAAGCTGTACGGTTTCGGCCAATAACAAGAAAGCGTAACGCGATACCATTGGAGGATGGCCCTGATGACACGCTCGATTTTCAAACTCGCGCGCCGCTCCGCGCTGCTCGCTTTGCCGGCGCTGGCGCTGGCGCTCGCCTTGGCGCTTCCCGCCCAGGCCGCCTGGCCTGAAAAACCGATCCGTCTGGTGCTGCCGTTCGGCGCCGGCGGTGTCGCCGACGTCACCGCGCGCATCATGGCCGACAAGCTGAGCGACAAGCTCGGCCAGCGCGTCTATGTCGAGAACATGCCGGGCCCCGGTGGCATCGCCGCCGCTCGCTCGGTGATCTCGGCGCCGCCCGACGGCTACACCATGCTCTACGTGACCAATGGTACCGCGATCAGCGTCGCGAGCTTTAACAGCCTGCCGTTTGATCCGGTGAAAGACCTGACCATGGTATCCATGGTCGGCACGTTCGATCTGGTGCTCGTGGTCAATCCGGAATCGGAGTTCAAGACGCTGGCGGACTTCGTCAAGGCTGCGAAGGGCAATCCGGGCAAGCTCAATGTCGGCAGTATCGCGGTCGGCAGCACGCAGAACCTCGGTGCCGAACTGTTCAAGTCGGTCGCCGGCCTCAATGTGCAGATCGTGCCCTACAAGAACTCGCCGGATATCGTCGTCGCGCTGTTGCGTAATGACGTTCAGTTGATGGTCGACTTTCCGCCAGCAGTGCAGGGGCAGGTCAATGACGGCAAGCTGAAGATTCTGGCGACCTCGTCGCCGACCAAGTCGCCGCTGATGCCGAACGTCCCACCTGCGGCGGAAGCCGGCGTAAAGGGTTACGAGGTTGTTTCGTGGAATGGCGTCGGCATGCCGAAAGACACGCCGAAGGATGTCGTCGCCGCTATGAACAAGGCGATCGGCGAAGTGATGAAGATGCCCGAGGTCAAGGACGCTTACGCCAAGGTCGGCGTCGTGGCGCAGGCGTCGACACCCGCCGAACTGTTGAAGCGTCTCACCGACGACATCAAGAAGTGGGACGATGTCATCGTGAAGGCCGGCATTCCGAAGAAGTAGCCATTACCGCGCGTAATCAGCCCGCTCCCCTGAAACAGGGCGGTCTTTTTACGGCCCGCCGTACAGCCAGGAAATACCGTCGTAGCTTTGCTGCGTCGTGCGGCCGCCGACCGCGCTGTCGCGCAATTCGGCGGTGACGCCACGGGCGTGATAAAACTCGCCATAGACCCGCGCCATGATCTGCGTACGCGCGGTGCGTAAATAGCGGGCCTGCTGGTAGGCCGCGAAAGCCGCAGGCAGATCGTTCGGTTGCGCCGAGACCTGTTCGGCCAATACCACGGCGTCCTCGGTCGCCATGCAGGCGCCTTGCGCCAGATACTGCAGCATCGGATGCGCCGCATCGCCCAGCAGTGTGACGCGATTATGCGTCCAGTTCTTGACCGGCTCGCGGTCGCACAGCACCCACATGCGCCAGGTGTCGATCAGCTCAAGCAGGCGCAGCACTTCAGGCCGCAGGCCCTTGAAATGATTCCACAGCAACTCCTTGCTGCCTTCGGCGTTCCAGCCTTCCTCGTAGTGATCGGAGTGGAAGACAGCGACGAGGTTATAGAGTTCGCCGCGGCGCAGCGGGTAATGCACGAAATGGCAGCGCGGGCCTGCCCACAGCACGACATCGGGACGCCAGAGATCCTCCGGCACCTGTTCGCGCTTGAGCACGCCGCGATAGGCGATGTGGCCGGAAACGCGCGGCTTGCCGTCGCCGACGATGCGCTCGCGGATGGTCGACCACATGCCGTCGCAGGCGATCAGCGCGCAGCCTTGCGCGCGTTCGCCGTTTTCCAGCGTGACGGTGACGCGGTCGCCGTGATCTTCGTAGCCATCGACGCGGCGGCTGGTTTCGAGCGTGATCAGGTCGCTGGATTTGCAGGCCTTGAGGAAGGTCGCGTGAATATCGGCGCGGTGCGTCACCGCATAAGGCTGGCCGAAGCGTTCGATGAAGGGCGCATCGAGCGGGATATTGGTAATCAGCTTGCCGCTCAACGCGTCGCGCATTTCCTGCGATGGCGGAATATGCGCGTCGGCCAGCACTGCCTCCTTGAGGCCGATCTTTTCCAGCGCACGGAAGATATTGGGCCCGAGCTGGATGCCGGCACCGACTTCGCGGAATTCCGCCGCCTGCTCGAACAGACGCACCGCAAAACCCTTTTGGGCCAGCGCATAGGCCGTCACCAGGCCGCCAATGCCGCCTCCGGAGATGAGGAATGGCGCGTTGCCATTGTTGCGGGCCATGATATTTCCTCGCCACGTTTTCACGACCCTTTGGCAGGCCGTTGGATTTTTAATTGAACTTCGGGTTCGCGGCGCAAGCCTAATACGTTGCACACGCAACCAAAAGGCCTGAAGCTCATGTAACTAATTGCGTGCACGAAAAAACCCGCCGGGCTTTACGGCCGGCGGGTTACGCAAACGCAACGATACGCGGCGTTTTAATGGGTCGCGAGCGGGATCGAGGTCTGCGAGGGCTCGCCGCAGGCGTCGCACTCCCAGTGGTGGCGGATTTCGCCGCCCTCCACGAATTCGGACATCAGCGGCGCGACCATCAAGTCGCCGCAGTGGGGGCAGTGCGCCGGCGCCGCGAAAGCGCGGAGGGCAGAGAGCTTGGCCGTGTCGATGTGTATCAGCATGTCGCAGGCCTCCTCTGTTGAGTCGCTGTCCATGCCTCTTAGTAGAACCCAACCGTGGCGGTGATGCGACAACAGCGTGGAACTGTGGTGTTCGGCAGAATAAGAAATGATGACAATTTGCGCGCATGCGCTGCGCCGCAACAACACAGTTTCGACGATTTAGTTAAATGCGCGGCGGTCCATCAGGCGACGGGATTGGCCGGTCTGGTCTGGCCGTCCAGCCATTCCTGGGTGTCGGCGAGCGCCAGAAGTGCTGCCTTCATCGTCATCAGGCGCTCGTATTCCGGCCCGGTGGTCAGCGGATCCTTGGCGCGGGTCTCGCATTGCGCCGCCCACTGGCGCAGGCCTTTGGCCGAAATGTTGGTGTTCATGGGGCCTCCGGAAAACGGGCTTAATAGCGGTGGTATTGGCAGCGGCGCGTGCGGCACTTTTAAGTCGCAGGCGCCAAAAAAGTTCATCTGGAGGGCCTCGAGGGGCGCTCAAGCCGAAAATCTCTGCTAAACGGGGCGTCACGAATTAGGCCCAACAGCCAAAACAGGATTGCAATGTCGAAACAGGCGATGCGCGAGGAGACCGAGCGGCTGATCCGCGAGGCGATGGAGAAAAAGGCCATCTCCGTGAAACAGGGCCAGACCCGAATCGAGACCAAGTGCGGCAAATGCGGCGCGCCCAACAAGGTCTCGGCCAACCCGGGCGAGACCCGGGTGGAATTTCACTGCAAGGAATGCGGCCAGAAGCAGAAGACGCTGTAAGGCGTCTGCTTCCGGCTCTTTTGAAATCTCGCCAGATCGGGTCTTGTTAGATCAGATCCTGCTCGATGACCGTCATCAGCGCGCCCTTGGACAGCGAGATCTTGCGGCGCTGATTGTGGAGCTGCGGGACGGCATCGGCTTCGCGGGATTTCCGGAACAGATCGGCGCCCAGATTGCCGCCGTGGGTAGCCAGGTCTTCTTCCTCGCAAGTCGCCGCAATCGCCATGCCGACCGCGGCGAGATGCGCCCGGCGGTAGCAGTAGATCGCGAGCATGGCGCGGGTTTCGGCCGGCACCGTGGCGACCAGTTCGGTCAGCCCGTGCGGGCTCGAACGGTACAACTGCCCGAGCACGCTCTCGGGTACAGGACAGGCTTCTTCGTTCAATTGCATGGTTTCCCTTTCTGGGTCTTACAAGATTTCATTTGCCAGCAATGCGTTAATAATTCGGAAACCCTAAAGTGGGCCGAGTTCCATAAGTTGTCTGGTAAGGCGGGCGGCGTGACGTGCGATAGGTTGGTTCGACACTCAGCATCAGGAAAGAATAATGGCCGGTAACGACAAGAAATCCGCTCCGAAGACTCCCGCCAAGGAGAAGGCGCCGAAGGCAGATGCTCCGGTGAAGGGCGAGGCGAAGGTTGATGCCAAGGTCGAAGCAAAGACGGACGCCAAGCCTGAAGCCAAATCTGAAGCGCCCAAGAGCTACAGCCGCGGCGAGGGACAGAAGCCGGTGTCGCAGGCTTACAAAGATAATTGGAATGCGATTTTCGGAGCCAAAAAGAGCAGCAAGAAGAGCAACAAGAAGAGCAAGAAGAAAAAGCGGTGAAACCCGGTCGTGAGGCGAGCGTATTTGGAGGCCTGTGGTCTTTGAACGGAACCCGCGCTCGCGCGTTGTCCTGATCCACAAAGGACAATTTCAATGACCCAAGCTTCAACGACCCAAGTTAAAGAGCATATGGAAGTGATCGGCGCCGATGGCGTCCACGTCGGCACCGTCGACAAGGTCGAGGGCAAGCGCATCAAGCTGACCAAGGCCGACAGCGGGCAGGGCGCGCACAAAGGCCACCATCACTTCATCGAGCTGGGATTGGTGGCCGAGGTTGAAGGCCAGAAGGTGCGGCTGTCGGCCAATGGCGACGTCGCCGTGACGATGGAAGAAGAGAAGTAGTTATCGCTGTCGCATTTGGCGCATAACGGAAGGCCTCATCCCGGTGGATGTGGCCTTTTTCGTTTCGGAAATCCGCCGCCAATAATGGGCAAACGACGCCCTTAATGGTTAAACGCGGAATATCATTGCCATCGATTTCCCGCCGCTATGATGGGGGCATGGAAGAGCGGCGTAAATATCCCCGCAAGGTGCTGAAAGCCGAGGCGCGCATTCCGACCGGCGCATTCGCCGAGTCCTACCGCTGCCACGTCCTGGACGTGAGCCCGGCCGGCGCCCGGGTCGATGCGACCGACATCGCGCTGCCGTTTCAATTCAAGCTGCTGCTCGACAAACAGATCGGCGTCACCCGCAACTGCGCGGTGATCTGGCGCAACGCGTTTACGGTCGGCGTGAAGTTTCTGCCGACGGCGGTTTCGTAACGTGAGCGCGGAGACTCGAGGCGCTCAGCCTCGGGCTCTATCGGCTCTCGTTTTTGCGACGTAGATAATCGCCAAAATGACTGCGGGAATTCCGAACGCGACGAGCATATTCAACATGTGCCGCTCCACGCTTGCCCCCAGCAGCATTAGAACGGCAACGACCATCGCGCGCAAGTTGAGCGACTACGTAGTGTGAGCACTTGCGCGGCCCTCTGGTCCCAAACCAGATGCGCTACCAGCCTGCCACTGATTTTGGAATTTTGCCCCAAGAACTATTGGAGGAAGACAACAGCAAAAAT
>CAISIV010000118.1 GCA_903885555.1 uncultured Hyphomicrobiales bacterium | reverse complement strand
GCGCGTCGGCCGGCATCAGGAAATACATCGCGGCAACGGCGAGCAAAACGAGGCCGATCACGGTCAGCAGCATTTTCATAAGGGCAAGTTCCTTCCAATTCGAATCCGTTTGATGGCGCGACAATAACAAGCCGCAACGCGTCACGCCCGGCCAAGCGCTCGGCATCCACGGCTTAATTGCACGCAGCCATCGCCCGCGGAGCGGATGAGCGATGCGTCATCCGCCCTTCGCACGCGCGCGACACTCAACGCGGCGGCTGACGCCTTCGGCACATTGCCGCGCTACACAAGCTTTCCATCCTTCGACCATTGCTTGATCGTTTCGTCGGCAACCTCGAAGTGCATGGAATCATTGAACGCGATCCCCGACAGCCAACCTTCCTTGTTGAAATGCGGAACCATCAAGGCAATGAACTTGGGAACATCCTGCTTTGTATTACCCGGCGCATCGAAGCCGACAATCTTGAAATCGACGGCCGTGCCCCATGAATGATTGCTGAGCTTCTTCGATACCGCGCCGCTCGTCGGCTTCCTCCGGCGAACGCACAACATTCCTTCGGTGCTGAGCACGGTTTTCAGATCCGGGTTTGCCGCGAACACAGCTGCCAGGACTTTCTGCACCGAATTCAGCGCCGGCCGGATTCCAGTGAGTTTGAAAACATCGGACATCGGGCGCGTCTCCACGAGCGCCTTGACCCTGGTCGAGGCCTTGGCGTTCTGACAGTCGGTCGTCAGCGGGATGCTGGGAGAGCCCAGGATCGAGATCATGGTCGCTTCTTGCGCCGGCGTCAGTCCGACATTGATGGGAAGAATGCTTTGAATCGGCACCGGCGTCATGAAACCTTGAGCAATCGGATTCTTTGCAGGTTTTGCCATCGTCGCCTCCGGGATGTGAACCCGGAACCCTACGACGAGGCCGCGCCATTGTGCAACTTCCGGATGTAGAGTCTCGCCGCGACACGCCCTGCCATGACGGGTAGGTTTGGCGACATGACCCATACATCGCCCGTAATCACGCGCCTCCTCCTCGCCGCTGTTGTTTTGCTGTCCGCCCTGCCCGCGCGCGCAGGCATGGGGCCGTGCGCGCCGGATAAATTCGACGGCCTGACCTGCGGCGCGGGTCTCAACGCCGCGCGCGTCGTTACCGATACGCTGTCGCCGGACAAACGGCTGGCCTTTGCCTGGCGCGCGCCCGGCGCCGAACCGACCGACCAGCCCGACAGCGACGACACGATCGAGCTGCTGCTGGTGCGGCTCGCCGACGGCGCCATTCTCGCCAAAGCCGCAACGCAATATTGGGACACCGGCGAAACGCACGCCAACCGGCTGCGCGAACAGGTGTCCTGGTCGCCCGACAGCCGCACCGCCGTGCGCGTGCTGCGGCAGCGCTTCGACACCGGCAGCTTCGATGTCTTCGCGCTCGCCGAGAAGGATGCGGCCACCGCCGACCTGCTCAAGCTCGTCGAGCCGGCCTTGCGCGCGCGGCTGGAAAAGAAAATCGGCAACACCGAGGCCTATGTGCTCTCGGTCGGCGACGCCAAGAAGGTCAAGGTCAGCAATGCCGGCGTGATCGTGGCCACCGTGTCGCTCTGGCACCCGAAGGAAGGCCCGGAGGAAAGTTACCCCGTGACGCTGCGCATCACGCACGGCAAGGACGGTCTCGCCGCCAGGATCGAAAATATCGGCAAAAGCAAGAAGGGGATTTTCCCGTGATCACACGCCGCGTCTTTACTGCTCTCGCCTTGCTGCTCCCCGCCATCCCCGCTCTCGCGGCCGACGCAGGCCCCGCCGCACCCATCGCCGCGATCTACAAGCGCGTCGTCGACAGCTTCGACGGCAAACAAAACAACACCGACAACGGCTACTTCATCTGGAAAAACGACAAGACGCGCCGCCAGTATTTCTCCGCGCGCACGGCGACACTCTGGCGCGACGCCGACAGAAAAACGCCGAAAGGCGACGAAGGCCCGCTCGGTTCCGATCCGGTCACCAATTCGCAGGACCCTTTGGTGCTCGCGTTCGATACGGCCATCGAGAAACAGGATGCAAAGACGGCGACGGTGCTTGTACGCATCTCCGACAAGCGCGGGCCCATCGCCACGACGGCGCCGCGCGAATTCATCCGCTACGACATGGTGCTCGAACGCGGCCGCTGGCGCATCGACGACATCCGCGGCACCATCGACACCGAATGGTCAGTGCGCAAAATGCTCAGCGATTATCCCGGCTGACACGCGAAATCCTGATTTTCGCGGCAAATAACTATTGATTGTCTATTTTACAAATACCCGTATTACGGGTATTGTTCCCCTCGAACATTTCAATGAATTTTGGGGGGAAAATGAAAACCGTAATGACCGGCTTGATTGCGATTTTGGCGGCGCTGGCGCTGGTGCAAACGCCGGCGGCAGCCGCGCGCCTGACCGTGAGTGGCGTCAGCATGGCGCAGGCCAATTGCATCTATAGCCCGACGTGCCTGCCGTTTTTCCTGGAAGTCCTCGGCGCGCTGGACTTTACGCCGCTTGGCAGCAGCGCATTCCTGCAGACCCGCACGATGCCCGGCGTCGCCGGCAGTGCGGCCGCCGGCAAAAACGGCTATCTGTATCGCCTCGACCTGACCGGCGCGAACCCCAACAGCGAATGCGTGCATGGGATATCCATCGGCTTCGGCACCATCGAACAGCTGAATTATACCGGGAGCGGACCGACCCATCTCTTCGTGATCACGTCCGGCGGCCCCGGCACGATCGGAGCGGGCTCAGCCGAGTTCACGCCGGAAGACGGCCTGGTCCAGATCGACTTCGGCCGATATGTGTGCCCCGGGCAAGGAACGTTCTTCATCGGCCTGACGTCAACGGCAAGACCGGTCAATGCCACCATATCGCTTTGGTCAGCCGGCGCCCCGCCGATCATGCAGACGACGGGATGGGTGCCTTGAGCCACGCGCCTCAGTATGGATGGCGGTCTTTCTTGTCCGTCCACGCCTGATAGGCCTTCAGGCCCGTCTCGCGTTCGAAACCTTCCGTCACCGCGATGCGGCGCTCGCTCCAGGGCTTGGTGAAATCGACATACTGGAAATTGTCGTCGAAGCCGATCGCGCTGGTGTCCTTCAGGGAGCCCGCGAAATAAACGTGGTCGATGCGCGACCAGTAGATCGCGCTCATTCAAGCTTTGGCAATTCTGCGACTCCAGTCGTTGCCGGCGAAGCCGATGCTGCCGCGGCGAACCGCTCCATTGTCTGAGAATCGGCATTCCGCTGCTGCCGCCGGAGTCCATCGCGGAAATGATCGGGCCCGGTAAAGACCGCGCGAAACGCCAGCAGCGTCAGCCGGCGGAAGACGTAACGAACCGCGCGTCAGCCCGCAAGCAATCGCAATGATGAGTTGAAGAAACGACGAAGCTTCCGCAAAAATTGCGTCTATGTAAGCTTGCGTACATACAGTCGTGATGCCCAGAAACCAAGCAAGTCGCGGCGCCGCCTTCCCGATGCTGCGAATTGCATACAATACGCCAGCAAAATTTGGCCTTTCGCCCCCCAAAACCATGAAAAAACTACCGCACTACCACCAACCTCAAACAAATTTTGTCGAAATTGTTTGCGGGTTGTGCCGTTCCGGTGCAACCTTACATAACCACCACACGGCAACGCTCAGAGTCGATCCTGATGCTGCTCTTCGAAGGTGACCAGGCCGCAGACGAAACGCTCCGCTTCGCGGAGGAAAAGATTGGGTTCGGCCTCTGGCAGATCGACTTTACCACGGGCGAATTGACCTGCTCCGCCAGCGGCTACCGCCTGCTCGGGCTGCCGCCTGAAATTACCAGCGAAGCCGAAGCCTACAGCTTTGGTACCTTCGAGGCCGTCGCCCACCCCGATGACAACGGCATTCTGACCGAACTGCGTCACCTGCTCGAGCAGAACACCCCCTTCGACCGCGAGTTCCGCGTCATCCATCGCAACGGCCGGGTGCGGTCGCTGGCGATCCACGGCGAAGTGCTGGTCGATATCAGCGGCAAGCGGTCCCGCGCCGTCGGCCTGCTCAGCGACGTCAGCAAGCAGAGCGATGCGGTGTTTGCCGCGCGCCTGGTCGCCGAACGGCTGCGCGTGCTGATGGACCAGATCGGCGTCAATATGTGGGTGGCGCGAAGCGACGGCCAGATCGTCGATTTCGTGCTGCGCGAACTGTTTGACGAACGCACGGTCTCGGATTGCCTCGGCAATAACTGGCAGGCCCTGATTCATCCCGACGATCTCGATCGCGTCGTCGCCGGCTGGAAAAACGCCGAAGAGAAAAAGACCGTTTTCATCCACGAATACCGGCTGCGCGAACCGGACGGCAGCTATCAGTGGCGGCGTTGCTACGCCGCGCCGTTGGTCAATGAGGACGGCACGGTCCGCGAATGGGTCGGCTTCTCGCTTTATATCCATCAGCACCGCGTCGGGGCCGGCAGCGGTTCCAAGCTTATTACCGGTGCGCAAATCCGTGCCGCGCGCGGCATCCTGAACTGGTCGGTGCGCAGCCTCGCCGACCGCGCCGGGCTGTCCCCCGGGGTCGTTCGCCGCATCGAGGAACATGACGGCACGACGAAGAACGCCGACGATGCCGTCATGCTAATCAAGGACGCACTTTCCGCAGGTGGTGTTGAGTTTTTCGTACTCCCCGAAGGCGAGGCCGGCGTGTTCCCGGCGCGCAAGGAAAACCGGCTCAAGATCGTCGGGCATACCCGCTATGCAAAAAAAATGTCAGCATAACTGATCAGGTTCCGATCAGATTTCGTCGTGCACCGGTTAAATAGTTTTACACTTAAAGCAATTCTCGCATCCCCATACCGCGTGCCCTGCAAATTTGGTGGCAGCAGCACAAAAGTGCTGTCCGGGCATACCATTCCAGCAAAGTTTGTCCCCGGAGTGCAAATTTCAGGGCATTCATTTTTCCCCTGAATACCTCCATGTACCGCTCATCGAACGACCAAGTTCCATTCGATCAGCACGGAGCAAATACTCGTCATGAAATCCGCTATCGTTAAGCGCTCGATTGTATTGAGCGGCCACAAGACCAGCATCAGCCTTGAAGATGCGTTCTGGAACGGACTGAAGGACATCGCCGACGCGCGCAAGGTCTCGATTTCCGCCCTCGTCCACGACATCGATTCGTCGCGCGGCCCGAACAACCTCTCCTCGGCTGTCCGCCAATTCGTCCTCGGACGTTACGTCGAGGTCAACCGCAGCAAGGAAACCGACCCGAACGCCACTGCGGGCCAGATCGGTCTGTAAGATACCTGAGGCAGCTGGCCCGGATGGAGATGCATCTGCATCCGGGCGAGATTGTGGAAATAGCGATCCGAAACCGCCAACGACCTTACGGTTTCGAGTCTGCGGCCGCGGCGAAGGCCTTGTCCTTGGCTTCGGCGCGCTGACAGGCCTCCCGGGCAACGAGACGGGCGACATAGTCGACGAACTCCTTGCGCTCCGGGATCATCTTGAAAATCATTCCCCACCGCAGATTGGCGCCGATCACGACATCGGCGGCGGTGAACTGGTCTCCCATCAGATACGGCGCCTTGGCCACCTGGTCTGCGATCACATTCATCGTCGTGTCGAAGTCGCCGTAACCGAGCATGGCGCGGCGTGCCGGGTCCTTGCGCGGCGCGGCGCGATCGATCACCGCCGGCTCCAGACAGCCCGGATTGAAGAACAGCCACTTGAGATACACGCCGCGGCGCGGCGTTCCGATCGGAACTGCCAGCTTGTTGTCCGGGAATTCGTCGGCGAGATAGGTACAGATCGCCGCCAGTTCGGTAATGGCCACGCCTTTGTGGACGAGCGTCGGCACCTTGCCCATCGGATTCACGGCCAGATATTCGGCCTTCATGTTCTCGCCCTTGCTCAGGCTGATGAGCTCGACGTCATAAGGCTGCCCCACCTCTTCCAGCATCCACAGCGTGACCGACGAGCGCGACGGCGCGGCGTGATAGAGGATGAGATCTGCCATTGTTGAATTCTCCTTGTTGTTGAAGGCGTTTGCCGGCATTTGGCGCGTTTCGTGCGGCTCGCCGACGCAGCAACCCATTATGCCAGAACGCGGGCAGTCTTGTCGCCCCTGCAACCTTGCATTGCATTTCGTGCAGGAGCAAACTGATCGTGGCTGGGCGAGCCGCCCGCCGGTTGGGGGGCATCATGAGAAACGTTGTTCCGATATTAGCCGCTGCCGTCGCCGCATTTTTTGTTCCGGACGTTGCGCGGTCGGCTGATTTGAAAATCGTCAAGGTCAACGCACCAGCGGTCAATTGCGTGTTCGACGCCAGTTGCACCATCAATGTCTCCGACAGCGTGGGTAACCTGACCTATAGCCCGCTCGGCGCGGGCGCCCGGCTGCAATCGCGCACCTTCGCCGCAAAGCCCGGCACCCCGGCCGCCGGCAAGACGGGCTACCTGTATCGCGTCGATCTCACCAACGGCTCGGCTTTTTCCGATTGTACAATGGGTTTGGTCGTCAATTTCGGGCCGGCCGCGACGCTGCCTTATCTGCCGAACAACCAGGCCGAGGTCTTCGTGATCACGACGGGCGGACTCGGCAGCGTCGGTTTGAAATCCGCCGAGCAGGCCGGTGACGTCATCACCTTTACGTTCGAAAAATATCTGTGCGCGGGCCAGACCAGCTTCTTCTTCGGACTCGCTTCGGCCAAAGGGCCAATCGCGGCGAGCGCCACGCTGTTCAACTTCGGCACGCCGCCGGTCGTGCAGGTCGACGCCCGCGTGCCACAGCACTAGCGCTTGTCGCGGACGGTTCCGCGCCTTACATCCTGAGGCATGGTCAACGCCGTCCGCGACAATCCCGAACGCAACCGCTTCGAACTGGATGTCGAAGGCCAGGTCGCGTTCGCCAACTACCGGCAAGACGGCGGCGTCTTGAACATCGTGCACACCGAAGTCCCGCGCGAACTTAACGGCAAAGGTTATGGCTCCGACCTCGTGCGCGGCACGCTCGACCTGATCCGCAGCCGCGGCCAAAAAATGCGGCCCATGTGCGGCTTCGTCCGGTTTTTCCTGCGCGAGCATCCGGAATATGCCGATTTGGTCGCATAGTGCCATTCCGACCTAACGCAATCTTTACCCTTCGGTAAGACATTGGAACCCTCGCCGGTTACCAGGGGTTTGCGTTGGATTTTTCCGCGGGTTTTGCATTTTTCTTCGGCCAGCTCGGCAAGCTTTTCTTCTCGCTTGGCTCGCATTTCTCGCTGACCTCGCTCGGCGCCGCGTTGTTTTTCGCTGCCGCCTTCTTTGCTTGGCAGCGATTGAAGCGCGGGCGGCGACTTCGCTGGCGCACGATTTGGCGCGCGTTGTTCCCCAAGCATATCGTCCACAGCAAATCGAACCAGGCCGATATCGGCTATCTGTTCTTCAACGTCTTCGTGTTCGGCGTGGTGTTCGGCTGGGCGGTGCTGTCCTATCAGTTCATCACCAACGGCATGATCTCAGGCCTTGTGACTGTATTCGGTCCGGTGACGCCATCCACTCTGCCCGGCTATGTCTCGCGCGGAATCATCACCGCGATGCTGTTTCTGTCCTACGAGCTCGGCTACTGGTTCAACCACTGGCTCAGCCACAAGGTGCCGGTGCTGTGGGAATTCCATAAGGTGCATCACAGCGCCGAAGTGCTGACGCCACTGACCAACTTCCGCGTCCATCCGGTCTACACCTGGATCTTCGCCAACATCCTCGCCTTCTCGGCCGCGATCGCCAACGGGCTCGGCAATTACATGTTCGGCGATACCGCCTATCAATACGCGCTGAGCGACACCAACATCATTTTGGTGCTGTTCATCCATACGTACGTGCATCTGCAGCACTCGCACATGTGGATCTCGTTCCAGGGCTGGCTCGGCCGCGTCTTCGTGTCGCCGGCGCACCATCAGGTGCATCACTCGGACAATCCGAAGCACTTCAACAAGAATTTCGGCAGCTGTCTGGCGCTATGGGACTGGATGTTCGGCACGCTCTACATTCCGCAGAAGGAACGCGAGCCACTGAAGTTCGGCTTCGCCGACAATCCGGACGCACACACCGTCAAGGGCGAACTGGTGGATCCGCTGGTTCATGCGGCCGGGCATTTCAAAAAATTGATACCGAAGTCAGCCGCCACGTTGCCGGTTGCGGAGCGCGAGCGGGCCTAGTAAATGCGCGCCATGCGCAAACGGACCGTCACCGTCAACGACAAGATGCAGAAGGGTTATCGCTACGCCCTCACCGCTCCGGTTGGACGCAGCTTCGATCCCGAATTCAAGCCGCAGTTGACGCCCGCCGAGATGCTCAAGCTCGGTGTCTTCTCCGGCAAGTACATGACGGATTGCCGCAAGGAGTTCCCCAAGAGCTGGTTCACGCGCGCCAAGCTTGCGCCGGACAAGCGCGACCCGTCGCTCAACTTTTTCGGCGTCGACGCCAGTCAGCCGCTGTCGGAATGGCGGCGCAAAGGCTGGGTGCACGAGGACGATCCACGCGGCTGGTTCCAGTGGTATTGCCGCTATTACATGGGCCGGCGCATGCCGGACGAAGACCGGCGTCAGATCGGCCGCTGGAAGGCGATCCGCCGCCACATCCGGCAGATCGAAATCAATTGCGAACGCGGCGACGTCTTCTGCCGCCCGCGTCAGCGCCAGGCCTTGATGCACTGGGCTTATGACAGCCGCAGAATCTAAATCGCGACGCGATCCAATATCGCCATCAACGCGGCCGGACAGGTGATGTGCGGATTGTGGCTAGCGTCGATCTCATCGTGGCCCCAGCCTTCCTGTCTCGCGCGGTCGTAGAAGCGGCGAAATCGGTCGTCCGGCGCATTGCGGCTGCAATAAATGTAGTGGCGCGGCAGCGTCAGCGGGCCGCCGTGAAACGTCAACGGCTGTTCGAACGTCTTGGCGGGCTGCGGCAGCCGCAGCGGATCGGCCCAGGCGCGGTCTTCATCCGGCGTGTCGGGCGGCATCGGCCCCGGCGGAATGAAACCGTCGGCGGACGGCTTGCGTGACGCACGCGCCGACTCCGGCAGAATGGCCATGACACTGTCGCCATCATTCGGCGAAAACGCATCGATATAGATCAGCTTGGCGATGCGATCCCGCGCACGATCGGCGACGCCGGTCGCGACCATGCCGCCGTAGGAATGCCCGATCAGATTGACGCCCGTCAGGTCTTCGTATTTCAGCACGCCGAGAATATCGGCGATGTGGGTGTCGAGATCGATGTTGGGGCTCGCAAGGTGGCCGCGCTCGCCGAGGCCTGTCAGCGTCGGCGTGATCAGAGTGTGGCCCCGCGCCTGCATCAGCGGGCGCATCTTCTTCCAGCCCCAAGCGGCAGACCATGCGCCATGCGCAACGACGAACGTGGCCATGCTTCCCCCTATTCCGCCGCAGCCGTTCTCACCCGCGGCGCACGCGCCGGCCAGCGCGCCCGGATAAAGTCGATCATCACGACAACAAGTCCCGCCGCCAGTACCTGCCATCCGGGCCTGATGCCTGCATCGAAGTCGAACACCGTCTCAAGCACGCGTAATGGCGAAACATGGAAGGCAATGCCGATACCGATCGCTTCGCCGGCGAATGTGAGAATTGAAACTACGACGCTGAGCGCCAGCAGGCTCAGCGTTGAAAGCTCGCTCCTGTCCTGCCACCAGGCCAGCACACGATAGACGATCAACCACGTGAACAGGCCTGCGACGAATGTCGGCACCGTGATGTCGGCCTTGGTCTGCTGGAAGTAATGCACGAGCGCCAGCAAGGCGATCAGGTAGATCGCCTGATGCAGCCTGCGCCAGCGCAAGCCGCCGATGCGTTTGACCATGCCGTCGGTCGATGTGACGGCCAGCACCGCAAGCCCGATCCACGCCACGCCGCCGACGATCAGATAAACGCGGTGAGTCAGCTCATAGGCCGCCTTGGCAAAATCGAATTTCAGGTCGGCGACGTACAGCGTGAGATGCGCGGCGATATAGATAAAGGCGCCGACACCCAGCATGCGACGCACGTCGATCAGGTTTCCATAACGCGCGATACGGCGCAGCGGCGTCACCGCCAGTGTTAAGCCCAGAAACACCAGCGCCCAGAAGCCGGCGCGATGAATGAGATCGTTGAGCGGCCGCGCGCCGTGAGCAATGTCGCCGGCGTCAAACAGGGCCTTGGCGACCGGCAGCAGAAGCAGAGCGAGCGTCGCAATCCGAAGCGGCGACAACCGGCCTCGCCGGTCACGCCAAACGTGCCACGACGCCTTTGCCTCCAATGTCATGTCGCGGACCAGACCAAGCCGCGCCAGCCTCTAAAGCCCTGCACTTGCTGCAATACTGCCATACCGCACTGCACAATTTTACCTTTCCAATCCGTGGGATCGTGTTAGCATTTTTACGTTGGATTGAGTCGTCACAGCCTCGCAAGGTTGGGCGCAATCAGGCTGCCCGCCGGACTTAACCGGCCGCAGACCACCACAGGGAGCAAGGGGAAGCAGAGTAACCGTTTGAACGCCACGCCGGGCCCATGACCAAGGAGGCCATCGATGTCGCGCATACTGGTACGCTCACTGCTCGTGCTTGTTCTGTCCCAGTTCGGTTATTCAGCTCTTGCTCACGACATATGGATCAGCCGCGGCGCGGGAAAAAACCCCGCCGGCGAATGGTGCTGTGGCGCAGAGGATTGCGGCATTGTCTCGCCCGGCGCCGTCAAGGCAGGCAATGGCGGCTACTCGGTGGCGGGTCCAGTTACTTACGGTGTCGGCGTTACCGGCAACGAAGCCGACGGACCCACGCGCCAGGAAAACGTCAACGACTCCATCCCGTACAGCCAGTCACTGCCGTCACCGGATGGCGCCTATTGGCGATGCAAACGGCCGGACGGTTCGCCACGATGTTTCTTCGCACCCAAGCCTGGAAGCTAAAAGCCGGGTAGCTGAACGAGTCTAGTCGTTCTCGCGCGGTGCTTCGCTGACAAGAAGCACCAGTGCGATGATGCCGGCGGCGCCCGCGAGGATAGCCGAGGCGCCGGTATTGTCATGATCGTTGGTGACCACGATCGCCGCCATGAAGGCAGCGCAGAAACCGATCGACAGCGACCATATCGCCAGCCAATCGATCGTCTCAATCGGATGTTTCGGGCGCGCTCGTTTCCCGGATTGGTGTTCGGGATTTTTGGCAGCAAGCGTTTTCACGCGCGGTTTATCGGGCAAGTGTGATGGCATTTGATGCATCCAATTAGATTTGCCTTATCACAGGCAAATTCCATGCCCGCATTGAGCTAACGCCACTTATCTCGGTGAGTTCCCGCGAATTTCAAGCGCAAATAGACGAAAGTGGTAGCGCGCTATACGCGCGGCCGTGGCCGCGCACCGGGCCGGTTCGATGGCACCTTCACCCAGGCTTCGCCATCGAGCACCGTCTCGCCATCGACCGAACATGTGCAGGTCAGGCGCACACGAAACTTTTCCGGGACGAGTTCGGCAACGGCGACGATCACATCGACGGTGTCGCCGATTTTCACCGGCGCGCGAAAATTCAGTGTCTG
The DNA here is from genome assembly GCA_903885555.1 of uncultured Hyphomicrobiales bacterium. Classification (GTDB taxonomy): domain Bacteria; phylum Pseudomonadota; class Alphaproteobacteria; order Rhizobiales; family Xanthobacteraceae; genus Pseudolabrys. The sequence goes on along the minus strand of CAISIV010000118.1, from coordinate 1,847 downwards.
CGAAATATAGATGGCGCCCGGCCCGGGTAGCCGCGTACCGAGCACTGCTGAAATCAGGCTAGCGGTATAAAGACCATGCGCGATGCGTGTGCCGAACGGTGTCTTGGCGGCGAAATGTTCGGACAAGTGAATCGGGTTGCGGTCGCCGGTGACTTCGGCAAAGCCGACGACGTCGGACGACGAAACGGTTTTGGAGAGTTGTTCAGTCATGCCGAGGGACAGATCCTCGAACGACAGCGTTTGCAACGTCAGCATGATCAGGTGTCCGTCAAAATCCGCGCCCGGCAGGACGCCCATAACAATCCGATCAGTACCACATTGATCAGCGCCAGCGCTGTCAATACGGCGATGGTCACATGGGCCCCACTGGCCTCGATCAGCCAGGCGCCGGCCGACGGTGCGGCCGCCTGCACGATCAGACTTGGAAACGCGAGCTTTCCCATCAAGCGCGGAAAGCGCTCCGGCCCGAACAGCGCCAACGGCAAGGTGCCGCGCCCGATCCAGGATATGCCGTAGCCCGCGCCGTAGATCAGAATGATCAACAGCAGCAATGGAAAACTGCCGAGCAGCATGATCAGGCCGATGGCCATCAGACTGCAGGAGGCGACCATGGTCCAGATCGGGTGATAGCGATTGCCGAACAGCCGCTCGACGACACGGGCGCCGACCTGCGCCGGACCGAACAGCGTGCCGAGACTGACGGCGACCGCGTAGTCCACGCCCCTCGCCTGCAGGAAGATCATGAAGTTGACGATGACGATCGAGCCAATGCCGGCAGAAATCGACAGCATTACGGCGAGCAGGACAAAGATCAGCGTTTCGTTTTCAATGCGCGACGGCACGGCCGGCTGGCCGAGATTATCCTGCGCCTTGTTGGGCGCGACGCGTGACGGCGCTTGCCGCATCACCGCCATCTGCAATGGCAACGCCACCACGAGATGCAGGCCCGCATAGATCAGGCATGCGATGCGCCAGCCGACGTGATCGATCATGAAGGCGCTGAGCGGCCAACAGATCGTGCTGGCAAAGCCGCCGAACAATGTGAGGTTCGTGATCGGGCCGCGCGCGCCGCTGCCGTAGAGTCGACCCAGCGCGGCAAACACCGCGTCGTAAAGACCGGTACCCATGCCGATGCCGATCAACGCCCAGGCCGACAGATAAAGCGGAAGGTTTGACGCCAGACCGGCGCCGGCGAGCCCCGCTGCAAAGAACAGCGAACTCGCCAGCATCACCGGCCGGCCGCCATGGCGGTCGATGATCCGTCCGACCTGCGGCGAGATTAAACCTGCGACCAGCAACCCGATCGATGTGCCGCTGACCACCCAACTCAGCGACCAGCCGGTATCCGCGACAATCGCTGTCGCGAACACCGCCGGGAAATAGAATGAAGTCCCCCACGCCAGGATCTGCGCGATGCCCAGCGCGGAGATGACAACGCGGCGATCGAGCTGGCCTGCTTCGTCCGTCAGCGGCAAGACGCTGCCTAGCTGGTGGCCGCGTCCATGCCCTTCGACTTCAGCACGGCCGCTGCATCAGGCCCAGCCAGATACTTCAGGAAGGCCGCCGCCGCATCTTTTTCCTTCGCCGTGGCGCTGACGCCGCCGGCATAGGTCGTAACGTTCTGGATTTCCTTCGGCAGCGGCCCGATCAACGTGACTTCCTTCACCGGCACGATCTCGCTGATCTGATGAATGCCGAGCTCGGCCTCACCGCTCTTGATCAGGTCGGCAACATAGCCGCCGTTCTTGAGCTTGGCCTTCGCCTTGACCTGATCGGCGATGCCCATCTTTTCAAACAGCTTCTCAAGATAGACGCCGCTGGAGCCGCCGCTCTTGGGATCGATATAG
>CAISIV010000117.1 GCA_903885555.1 uncultured Hyphomicrobiales bacterium | reverse complement strand
CCGGCCAACTGGCCGCGCAACATGTTCATCTGGCGCTCCAATTTGCTCGGCGCCTCGGGTAAGGGCCACGAATATTTCCTCAAGCATCTGCTCGGCACCCAGCACGGCGTCATGGGCAAGGATCTCGGGCAGGATGGCAAGAAGAAGCCATCCGACGTCGTCTGGCACGAGAAAGCGCCGGAAGGAAAGCTCGACCTCCTGGTCACGCTCGACTTCCGCATGTCGACCACCTGCATGTATTCCGACATCGTGCTGCCGACCGCGAGCTGGTACGAAAAGAACGATCTCAACACCTCCGACATGCACCCGTTCATTCATCCGCTGACCGCGGCGGTGGACCCGGTGTGGGAAGCGCGCAGCGACTGGGAGATTTACAAAGGCATCGCCAAGGCCTTCTCCACCGTCGCGCCGGAAGTGCTCGGCGTCGAAAAGGATGTGGTGCTGACCCCGATCATGCACGACACGCCCGGCGAGATCGCGCAAGCCTTCGACGTCAAGGACTGGAAAAAGGGCGAGATCGACCCGATCCCCGGCAAGACCATGCCGGCGGTGACGGTGGTCGAGCGCGATTATCCCGGCCTCTACAAGCGCTTCACCTCGCTCGGACCGCTCATGGCCAAGCTCGGCAATGGCGGCAAGGGCATGGCCTGGAACACCGAGCATGAGGTCGACTTCCTCAAAAGTCTCAACGGCGTGGTGCTTGAAGAAGGCGCGACCAAGGGCTTTGCCCGCATCGATAGCGACATCGACGCCTGCGAAGTCATTCTAAGTCTGGCGCCGGAAACCAATGGCGAAGTTGCGGTCAAGGCCTGGGCCTCACTCGGCGGCTTCACCGGGCTGGATCACACCCATCTCGCCATTCCGAAGGAAGACGAGAAGATACGCTTCCGCGACGTCGTGGCGCAGCCGCGCAAAATCATCTCGTCGCCGATCTGGTCCGGCCTTGAATCCGAGAAGGTCTGCTACAACGCCGGCTACACCAATGTGCATGAGCTGATCCCGTGGCGCACGCTAACCGGCCGTCAGCAGCTCTATCAAGATCACCTATGGATGCGCGCCTTCGGCGAGGGTTTCTGCGTCTATCGCCCGCCGATTGATACCAAATCGGTCAACCCGGTGATCGACCGCAAGCCGAACGGCAACGACGCGGTGGTGTTGAACTTCATCACGCCGCATCAGAAGTGGGGCATCCACTCGACCTATACCGATAATCTGCTGATGCTCACGTTGTCGCGCGGCGGGCCTTGCGTTTGGATCAGCGAGATCGACGCCAAGAAGGCCGGCATCGTCGACAATGACTGGATCGAGGCGTTCAACACCAACGGTGCGCTGGTGGCGCGCGCGGTCGTCTCGCAACGGGTCAAGCAGGGGATGTGCATGATGTATCATGCGCAGGAGAAGATCGTGAATGTGCCTGGCTCCGAGCAGACAGGTCAGCGCGGCGGTATCCACAATTCGGTAACCCGCACGATACTCAAGCCGACCCACATGATCGGCGGCTACGCCCAGCAGTCCTACGGCTTCAACTACTACGGCACAGTCGGATCGAACCGCGACGAGTTCGTCATCGTTCGCAAGATGTCGAAAGTCGACTGGCTCGATACCCCGACCGCCGATCAACCCACACCTCTGGCCGTCGCGCCCAACTTGGAGGCCGCAGAATGAAAATCCGTGCGCAGATTGCCATGGTGCTGAATCTCGACAAGTGCATCGGCTGTCACACCTGCTCCGTCACCTGCAAGAACGTCTGGACCAGCCGCGAAGGCATGGAATACGCGTGGTTCAACAACGTCGAAACCAAGCCCGGCATCGGTTATCCGAAGGACTGGGAAAACCAGAAGCGTT
>CAISIV010000116.1 GCA_903885555.1 uncultured Hyphomicrobiales bacterium | reverse complement strand
TGCGGGCGATGGCGCGCTGCGAGGGATTCGAACCCCCGACCCCCAGATTCGAAGTCTGGTGCTCTATCCAGCTGAGCTAGCAGCGCGTGCCGGACTGACGTATCGCCGCGCCGCAAGTTTGTCCATTGGCCTTGCGCGCCCTATCACGCACCCTTGAGCTCGTGGGCTTCCGGCAGATACATGTCTTTCCACGAGTTCGGCAGCCGCTTCATGGTGCCGACGTTGTGCATAAAGCCGGCGTATTTCATGTTCTGCTGCGGCGTCGTGGTCCAGATATTGTCCGGATCGGAGATGAACGTCGACATCTCGGCTTGCGTGCTGCGCTTCTCGGCTGTCGTCTTGATGTAGATGTCGGCCGCTTCGCCCGGCTTCTTGTTGATGAACTCGTTGGCCTCGGTGACCGCGGCATAGACCGCGGCGCTGACTTTCGGATTGGCGTCGTGGAATTTCCGCGACATGATCATCACGCCGTTGGACGCCGGACCGCCAAGCGTATCGTATGATTTGAGCACCTTGTGCACGCCCGGCGTCGCCAGTTCGTAGTAGTAGAACGGCGCAACGGCATAGTGACCGTTGATCTCCGTCACCTTGGACATCACCGACACCGCCGCTTCCGGATGTGAGCGCGAGATCGTCAGGGCGTCGAGCCGGGCGTATTGATCGTCGCCCCACTCCTGGGCCGCCGCCATCTGCAGGCAGATCGCCTGGTTCGACACCTTCACCGCCGGCACCGCGATCTTGTCCTGCTCGCCGAAGTCGCGCAGCGTTTTGACGGCCGCGCGGTTGGTCACCAGCATGAAGGGCATCGATTGCACGGCGCAAAGCGCCCGCACTTCGTTCGGCGTGCCGACGGTCTTGTCCCACAGCGTGTTGAGGCCCGGCACGCCCGTCACGCCAAAATGCATCTGGCCGCTGATCAGCGCATCGATCAGCGACTGCGTGCCGCCCATGGTGCGGTAGTCCGTCTTGAGCGAGGCCAGCCCAAGTTTGGCAGCGTGCTTTTCGACGAGCTTGAGGCTATCCATTACCATCATCGGCAGATATGGCAAACCGTGCTGGCTCATCATGACGATGCTGGAGACTTCGTCGGCGAAGCTCGACCGCATGAGCGCCGGCATGGCCATGACCGCCGGCGTGGCGGCGATTGCTTTGCAAAAATTCCGTCTGTGAATCATCGCGTCCCTCCCCGGGATAGATGTCAGCTCTGCATGCCCCAGCGCTGCACCGTGTTCTTCTCGATGACGCGGAACACCACGTTCTCGACCACAAGGCCGATCAGAATGATGGTGAGCAGGCCGGCAAAGACCTCGGCGATGTTAAGCTGGTTCTTGCTCTCGAAGATGTACCAGCCCAGCCCGCCTTTTCCGGATGACACGCCGAACACAAGTTCGGCGGCGATCAAGGTGCGCCAAGCGAAGGCCCAGCCGATCTTGAGACCGGCGAGAATGCTCGGGAACGCCGCAGGGATCAGGATGCGCGCGACGAAGCGCAGGCCGGTGAGATTGTAATTGCGGCCGACCATGCGCGCCGTCGTCGAGACGCCGCGGAAACCGGCCAGCATATTGAGCGACACCGCCCACATCACCGAATGGATCAGCACGAACACCAGACTGCCGGCGCCGAGCCCGAACCAGATCAAAGCCAGCGGCAGCAGCGCGATGGCCGGCAGCGGATTGAACATCGCCGTCATAGTGTCGAGGAAGTCGGTGCCGAGCTTGCTCGAGATCGCAAAGACCGTCAGCAATCCGGCGAGAAAGGTGCCCGAGGCAAAGCCGATCATCAGCACCTGGATCGAGGCCCATGCGCGCGCCGGAATGACGCCGCTGGCGAGGTCGTGCCACAGCGCCTGCACGGCGGCGCTGAACGGCGGCACCAGCAGCGGATTGTCGAGCCACCGGCCGTAAAGCTCCCAGCCGAGCGCGAGGAAAATCAGAATGCCGATCTTGCGCAGCCAGACCTGATTGTAGACCCGCTCGAAAACCGTCAGCGGCTTCTGGATGATGCCGAACTGCTCGGGGCCCAGCGTTTCGCAGTAGATGTTAGGGCGCTCAAGTACCGGTAGCGATTGCGCTTGCAGCATGGGGCGCCTCCTCGATCTGATCGGCGAACAGCATGTCGTGGATTTCACGGCCGAGCGCGGCGGCTTCGTTGGAATCTTCCTGGCCGCGCGGCACGCTGTTGATCTCGGCCTTCACCTGGCCAGGATGCGGCGACAGCAGCAGAATGCGGCTGCCGAGCTTGATCGCTTCGGGGATGGAGTGAGTCACGAACAGCACGGTGAAGCGCGTCTCGTCCCACAACTGCAGCAACTCGTCCTGCATGCGCGTGCGCGTCAGCGCATCGAGCGCGGCGAATGGTTCGTCCATCAGCAGAATGTCCGGCTCCATCGCCATGCCGCGCGCGATGGCGACGCGCTGTTTCATGCCGCCGGACAACATATGCGGATAGCTGTGCGCGAAGTCGGCGAGCTTGACCTTGCGGATGTAGTGCATGGCGCGCTCGACCGCCGCCTTGCCCTTCAGCGTGCCGGTGGTCTTGAGCGGAAACACAACGTTTTCCAGCACCGTCATCCACGGCAGCAGCTGGTCGAATTCCTGAAACACCATGATCCGGTCCGGGCCCGGCTTGGTGACCACTTCACCTTTCAGCCGGATCTCGCCTTCGGTCGGGTTGAGATAGCCGCCGACGGCCTTGAGCAAGGTCGACTTGCCGCAGCCCGACGGACCGACCACGACGAAGCGGTCGCCCTGCAGGACCTTGAAGCTCACGCGATAGGTCGCGGTGACGAGATGCTCTTGCGTCTTGTATTGGATGGTGACGCCGCGGACATCGAGCAGCGGCTGGCCGGATTGATCCGGAGCGCGGCCCCGATGCGCCGCAGGCGAGCCTGACGTGCCGCTCGGCATCAGCATATTCCTCCCCGTCCGGTGTCTGTCGCACCGTTGACCGCGCAAGTTTGGCCGGTTTCAGCAGGGCTGTCCATCGGCCAGCCCCTGTTGACCGGCGCCTCGCCCACCGCCCATTGTGCGGCAAAAGGAGCAGCGCCGTGAAAGCCGCCGAAGTCGTGAGGAACATCGTCAAGGAGAAGCTCAAGCGGGACGAGGTGGTCGCGTCGATGACCGTCCGGCTGAGCCGCGGCGTCGAGATCGCGCGTATGGCCAAGACCGCCGGGTTCGACATGATCTATGTCGACCTGGAACATTCGACGCTTTCGCTCGACGCCACCGGGCAGATCTGTCTCGCCGCACTGAGCTGCGGCATCGCGCCGATGGTGCGGGTGCCGGCCAATACGCCCGAATATATCCAGCGCGTGCTCGATGGCGGCGCGCTTGGCATCATTGCACCGGGCATCGGCTCGGCCGAGGAAGCGCGCGCCGTGGTGCGTGCGGCGAAATTCGCGCCGCTCGGCGAGCGCGGCGCCGGCGGCGCCCTGCCCCATCTCGAATACCGCTCGTTCCCTACGGCGGAGGCCAATGCCGCGGTCAACGACGCCACCATGGTGATCGTGCAGTTCGAATCCGCCGAGGCACTCGACAAGGCCGACGAGATCGCCGCGGTCGACGGCGTCGACATGGTACTGCTTGGCATCAACGACCTGCTGTCGAGCCTGGGGTTCGCCGGCCAGCACGAGAACCCGAAAGTGCGCGAGGCCTACGCGCGCACGATTGCCGCCTGCCGCAAGCACGGCAAGCATGTCGGCGTCGGCGGCCTGTCGACCAAACCGAAGTTGGCAGCCGAATTCATCGCCATGGGCGCGCGCATGGTATCGACCGGCACCGACATCCAGTTCCTGCAGGCGGCGATGAACGAGAAAGCGGCGCAGGTTCATCAGATGGTAAAAGGCTAATTTCGTGACATCAGTCGTTTCCATTCTCGGCGTAACGCAGACGCCGGTTTCTTTCGACGTGCCGAAAGGTGCCTGCGACTGCCACGTCCACATTTTCGGGCCGGACGAGAAATTCCCGTTGTCGCCGGACCGAAAATACACGCCAGGTGCGGCATCGATTGCCGATCTCGACGCGCTGCATCGCGCGCTGCACATCGACCGCGTCGTCGTCGTGCATCCATCCCCCTATGGCGCCGACAATGCCTGCACCGTGGATGCGGTGCGCCGCATGGGTGACCGCGCCCGCGGCGTTGCGGTCATCGACGACAAGACCATCGATGCCGAACTAGACGCCATGCACGACGCCGGCATCCGCGGCGTGCGAGTCAATCTCGAATCGGCCGGCGAAAACGACCCGGCGAAAGCGGCGCAGCAACTACAAACCGCGTCCGCGCGCGTGGCGAGGCGCGGCTGGCACGTGCAGACCTACACCAATCTCGGCGTGCTGATGCCGCTGGTCAAAGCCATCGAGCAAATGCCGACGCCGCTGGTGGTCGATCACTTCGGGCTGGCACAGGCCAAACTTGGCACCGGACAGCCGGGCTTTGCCGAACTGCTGTCGCTGCTGCGCGGCGGCAAAATCTATGTGAAAATCTCGGCGGCCTATCGCATCTCGGACATCCCGGGCCATGCCGATGCGGCGCCGATGGCCCGTGCCATCATCGACACCAATCCGGACCGCGTGGTGTGGGGCACCGACTGGCCGCATCCCGGCGGCACGAGGCGCGATCCGGCCGAAGTCGAACCGTTCCGCGCAATCGACAACGGCGCCGCAGTCAACCGTCTCGCCTCATGGACCAGAGACAGCGCGACCTTGCGCAAGATACTGGTCGACAATCCGGCGCGGCTCTATCAATTCTGAAACAGGCAAAAGAAGCGATCATGAAACTCAACGAAAAAATCGGCGGCATCGACCTCGATATCGTCGTTACCGGCTTTCCGGGCAAATCGGTGTGCCACGGCGGACTCGGGTGGAGCACCGTCGTGGTGCTGCGCGCGCACGGGCGCATCGCCGTGGTCGATACCGGCGGCTTCAGCATGCGTACCATGCTGCTCAAGCGCTTTGCCGAGCGCGGGTTGAATCCGAAGGACGTCACCGACCTGCTGCTGACGCATTCGCATCACGACCATTCAGTGAACTACCCGATGTTTCCGAACGCACGCATCGTCATCGGCGCGCATGAGCTCGACTGGTCGCTGACGGTGCCGTGGGGCGAGACGCCGGTGCCGGAGTTTTACATGCGCGAACTCAAGAACTACCCGAAGCTCTTTACCGCCAAGGAAGGTGACGAGGTTTTCCCCGGCATCACCGCCTATCTCGCGCCGGGCCATACGCCGGGCTGCGTGGTTTACGTACTGCACACGCCGGACAAGGACGTGATTTTCGCCGGCGACGCCGCCAAGAACCGCGCCGAACTGGTGTCAGGCGATACCGACATGACCTACGACGCCGCCGTCAGCAAATCCTCGATCGCGAAAATCATGGAGCTGTGGCGCAAGCGGCCGGGCAGCATCATGGTGCCGGGCCACGATATGCCCATGGTGCTCGAAAACGGCACGCCCACTTTCATCGACAAGCGCGACGCCGCCATCCTCGCCTGGTACGGCGACGACATGGAGCAGACCACGCTGTTCAAGCTGACGGTCTGACTTTTGCTTGGCGGTATAGACTGCTTGTAAAGTCTAACCGCCATCTGGCATGGTAATCGTGCCGGGCGTTTAAAAAGGTCAAATTGCCTTGGAAATCGTCCTTACTGAGCTGCTGAGCGCCGTCATCCGCTGGACCCACGTCATTGCCGGCGTCGCCTGGATCGGAAGCTCGTTCTACTTCATCCACCTCGATCTCAGCCTCAAGAAGCCCCACACACCCGGCACCGGCATCAAAGGTGAAGCCTGGCAGGTCCACGGCGGCGGCTTCTATCAGATGATCAAATTCATGGTGGCGCCGCCCGCCATGCCGGATGAGCTGACCTGGTTCAAATGGGAGGCCTATGCCACCTGGCTGTCGGGCTTCTCGCTGCTGGTGGTGGTCTATTATTTCAACGCCGAGCTGTTCCTGATCGACAAGTCGGTGCTCGACATGAGCGCGCCGATGGCAGCCGCCATTGCCTTCTTCAGTCTGGCCGCGGCGTGGCTGGCCTACGAGGCGCTGTGCCGCTCGCCTTTGGGCAAGCACGAAGTCGCGCTGGCGCTGGTCGGTTTCGTGTTCCTGGTGGCGCTGACCTATGCCTTCACCCGCGTGTTCAGCGGCCGCGGCGCCTTCACCCAGATCGGCGCGCTGATCGGCACCATCATGGTGGCGAATGTCTTTGCCATCATCATGCCGTACCAGCGCAAGACGGTGGCGGCGCTGATCGCCGGCAAGGACCCGGACCCCTACTGGGGCGAAATCGGCAAACAGCGCTCGGTCCACAACAACTATCTGACGCTGCCCGTCATCTTCCTGATGCTGAGCAACCATTATCCGCTGTTTTTCGGCACCAAATACAACTGGGTCATCGTCGCCATCGTTCTGCTGATCGGTCCGGTCATCCGGCACTTCTACAATTCCCGCCACGAGGGCAAACCGAGCCCGTGGTGGACCTGGTTCGTGGCCGCCTTCGGCATGATGCTGGTCGCCTGGCTGTGCAGCCTCGGGCCGCCGGTGCAGAAGGCCGGCGCGTTGCCGCCGACGCCGAAATTCGCCGAGGTGCAGGACATCATCATCTCCCGCTGCAGCATGTGCCACACCGCCGAGCCGGTCTGGACCGGCTTCGGCGCGCCGCCCAAGGGCGTGCGGCTGGATAGCGGCGAGCAGATCGCGCTGCATGCCAAGATGATCGCGGTCAACGCGGTGAAGTCGAATGCGATGCCGCCCGGCAACGTGACGGAAATGACCCTGGACGAGCGCATGGTGCTGGCGTCCTGGCTTGCCGCCGGCGCGCCGGCGCAATGACCACCTTTACTCTCGACAGCCTGAATACGATCAGCGAAGCCGACTTCACGGCGGCGCTGGGCGATATTTTCGAGCATTCGCCCTGGGTGGCGGAGCAGGCCGCCAAGCGCCGCCCGTTTGCGACGCTTAAAGGTCTGCACGACGCCATGATGGCCGCTTTACACGCGGCGCCGGCAGAAACGCAGCTGGCGCTGGTGAAGGCGCATCCGGATCTCGCCGGCAAAGCCGCGCGCTCCGGCGCCATGACTGCGGATTCCGTCAGCGAACAAGGCAGCGTCGGGCTCGACCGGCTGACCGACGCCGAATACGCCCGCTTCACCCGCCTCAACGAGGCCTATCAGGCGAAATTCGGCATTCCCTTCATTGTCTGCGTACGCCGTCACACCAAGGATTCGATCCTCAACGAGTTCGAGCGCCGCCTCACGCAGGACAGCGCCGGCGCGCTCGACACGGCCATCAGTGAAATCGGGCGCATCACCGCGTTGCGGCTCGACGCGCGCGTGACGGCATCGGAAAAACTCAAGGTGACAGGACGGCTGTCGACCCACGTGCTCGACACACATGGCGGCAGGCCGGCTGAAGGCATCGCCATCGAATTATGGGAGTTGTCGCGTGACGGCGCCGACCGCCTGATCGTTCGCACCGTCAGCAACAAAGACGGCCGGACCGATGCACCGCTGATCGGCGGCCGGCCGCTGCCGATCGGCACCTACGAACTGCGCTTTACGACCGCGGCCTATTACAGGGCCTGCGGCGTTGCGCTGCCGGAGCCGCCTTATCTCGATGTCGTGCCGATCCGCTTTTCGATCACCGAACCGGAAAGCCACTATCACGTGCCGCTGGTCATGACGCCGTGGAGCTATTCGACTTATCGTGGAAGTTAGAATTCCGCGGCGCCGTTTTCGGTTTCATACAGTCTGCAAAAAACAACACGCCGGTCGATTTCTCGACCGGCGTGTATTGATTCAGATCAGAACCAGGATCAGAAGGCGATGTTCGCGCCAACCAGCCAGGTGCTTTCCACCGTACCGGTGAAATTGCCGGAGCCATTACCCGCGGCGGCAGGCGTCTGCACCGGGTTGATGCCGAACTTGTTGACCCAGTAACGGTAGCCAACGAACATCGAGTACATGCCCGGGCGATAGCCGATGAGTTTGCCAACGTCGAGCTCGAGGTTCTCTTGAGCGTACCACTCGATCTTGCGGGTCAAGCCCTGCTGCGCACCAGCGCCGCACGGTTCGCCGCAACCCTTGTCGCCGTGAACGGTACCGAAGGCCTTAAAGGTGAGCGGCAGCGGCTGGAAGGCCAGCGG
>CAISIV010000115.1 GCA_903885555.1 uncultured Hyphomicrobiales bacterium | reverse complement strand
CTGGCAAAATTCGGCCTGACCCAGGTCGCGCAGTACACGTTCGATACGACGCTCGGTGTGGGCTCGCTGCTGATGTCGGGGGTATTGGACCGCTTTCCGGCATTGAAGCTTGTGCTTTCCCATGGCGGCGGAGCATTTCCCTATCTGGCCGGGCGGTTCGATATCATGCATCGGCGTATGGATCGGGCAGCCCAAGGCGACGTCGCTGCGAAGCTGCCTTCTGCCTACGCGGATCAAATGGCTTACGACTCCATCGTCCATGCGCCGAAAGCGCTGCGTTTTCTCATCGACGTAGCGGGTATCGAAAATGTTGTACTCGGCACGGATTACTCGTTTCCGCCTGCCGATATGGAGCCGCTTTCGTTCTTGCGCACGGCCGGGCTGTCCTCAAGCCAGGCCACTGCGATCGCTGACGCAAACCCGCGACGACTTTTTGCGCGGATGGGCCAGTGAACACTTCGATGGCACGTTTCTAGCATAACGGAAGCAAGCATTATGAACGCGCCTCCATCGAACATGATCGGTCAACCGGTCAGCCGCACGGAAGACATGCGCTTTGTCAGGGGTGCCGGGCAGTTTGTTGACGATTTGAAGCGCAAGGAAATGCTTCATGCGGTCGTCCTGCGCAGCGGTGTTGCCCATGGCCGCATTCGGAACCTCGATGTATCGGCCGCGCGTGCGATGGAAGGGGTGCACGGGGTCATTACCGCGGCAGACATTGGCGCGGCGATCCCGCTCATTCCGCTGCGGCTGGCGGTCTTGCCGGAGTATAAGCCATACCTCCAGCCGGTCATCGCGAGGGAAAAGGTTCGATATGTCGGTGAACCGATCGCTGTCATTGTCGCCAGCACCCAAGCATTGGCAGAAGATGCGCTGGATACCATCGATCTCGATATCGAGCCGATGCCGGCAGTTCCCGATCGAGCCTCTGCAGCCCGCGATGAATCGCTCTTGTTCGAGGAAAGCGGCACAAATCGCGCGCTGCGCTACGCGGTTTCGTTTGGCGATGCGGACGCGGCCTTCGCCAAAGCCGAGTACACGCGCCGTGAAAACTTCCGCTGCCACCGCCTGACTGCTTTGCCGCTAGAAACACGCGGTCTAATTGCCGAGTGGGATTCCGCAAAGACCAAGCTTGTCGTCAACGGCGCGACCAAAGTTCTATTCTTTAATCGCCGCATCTTGGCGCCGATGCTCGGCATTGACGAAAGCGACATCGACATGATGGAGGTCGACGTCGGGGGCGGCTTCGGTGTGCGCGGCGAGTTCTATCCCGAGGACTTCCTCATTCCCTATGCCGCGCGCCACGTCGGTCGTCCTGTCAAATGGATCGAGGACCGCCGGGAACATCTAACGGCGACGAACCATTCACGTGACGTCGAGTGCGAGATCGAAATTGCCTGTATGCGCGATGGCACAATTCTAGGCTTGCGCGGCAATATTGTGAGCGACATGGGCGCCTATATCCGAACGAATGGCGGCGTCGTTCCGGCAAAAGCGGCCCAGTTTCTGCCGGGCCCCTACAGAATCCCTGATATTGCAATCACTGTCGAAGTCCTGATGACCAGCAAGACGCCAGTCGGCACCATGCGGGCGCCTGGCAGATTCGAAGCGAATTTTTTTCGCGAGCGGCTCCTCGACATGGTTGCCAACGACCTTGCGCTGGATCCGATGGATTTCCGGCGCAAGAATCTTCTCACAGAGTCGGAGCTGCCGTATTTCTCTGGAAAGCTCGTTCCTTACGAAGCCGAAACGGAATTTGACAGCGGTGACTATCATGCGGGCTTCGAGCGCGCCTTGAGCGAGATCGGCTGGGCCGAGAAGAAGTCGTTGCAGGGAAAATTGGTCGATGGCCGCTACCATGGATTGGCCGCGGTGCCTTTTATCGAGAGCAGCGGGTCGGGCAAAGAGAATGCCAGGCTCGTGATTGAAGCAGACGGTTCTGTGTCCGTCTATGTTGGTTCATCGGTGCTCGGACAAGGTCTCGAGACGACGTTGGCGCAGGTTGCGGCTGAAACGCTGAAGTGTGACTTCGATAAAGTGCGCATTTTTCATGGCTCGACAACATATGTTAGCGAGGGCTTCGGCACGTTTGCTTCGCGCTCGATGGTGGTCGGCGGTTCCGCGGTCATGGACGGGTGCAACAATCTGCTGGCCGCAATTCGAGCCGCTGCGACCGAGCGACTGGCATTTTCCAACCAGGAAATCGTCATCTCAAACGGTTTTGTTAAAGCTGGCGATCAAACCTGGACTTTTGCCGACTTCGCTGGGCTCGAAGTGAAAGGCACTTTCGCGACGACAATCCGCACCTACAGCTACGGTGCGCATGCCTGCCACCTTGCAGTCGATCCTCGTACGGGCAGAGTAGAGATCCTTGATTACGTGGCTATCGAGGATATCGGACGCGCCATCAATCCCGCGGTCGTCCATGGCCAGGCTATTGGAGCTCTGGTGCAGGGTCTTGGCGGGGTCTTTTTAGATCACTTAATCTATGACGCGGATGGCCAATTGCTCAATACTTCTCTCGCCGAATATCTCGTGCCTGTTGCTTCGGATTTTCCGAATATTCGCGCAATCACACTTGAGCTTCGTCGATCGAAAACAAATCCTCTCGGCGCAAAGGGCGCCGGGGAAGGTGGCATGGTCGCTGTCGCGGCGACGGTTGCCAATGCGGTTGCGGCTGCACTGAAACCGCTCGGTGTCGAAGTGTACCATCTGCCGTTGTCGCCAGCGGCTGTCTGGGACCTCGTAAATGGGCGCGCGAGCTGATGCATCGAAGGCATAGGTGTTAAGGGGGATAGAATGAAGCGACTGTCTTTCATGCTTGCCGCGTTGGTGGCAGTTTCGACGCCAGGCTTCACCTCGGCACAGGACGTCTATCCAAGTAGAGGTATCAAACTGGTCGTGCCGTTCGCGGCAGGAGGCAACACCGACGTGGTGGGCCGACTCACCGCTTCATTCTTGCAGAATGAGCTTGGCGTCAGTGTGGTGGTCGAAAATCGCGCGGGCGCCGGCGGCATCGTCGGTACGGAGGCGGTGGTGAAGAGTGCGCCTGACGGATACACCCTCTGTATTTGCGGTAACGGACCGCTGACCGTGGCGCCGTGGACTGAGAAGGTGCCTTATGAACCGCTCAAGGATCTCACGCCGATCAGTCTGATCAACACCAATCCTCTTGTTCTGATCGTCAATCCCAAGCTCGAAGCTAAATCTGCGGCTGAGCTTCCCGCTTTGAGCAAAAGTATGCCGAGCGGATTGAGTTACAGCACGGTTGGCTCGGGGGGGCTCGTTACATTCTCGGCAGAAATATTCCGGGTTCAGACGGGAGCAAATCTTGTCGCGGTGCCGTATCGAGGCGGTGCGCTGGCGACCACGGCGGTGGTGAGCGGAGAAGTCCAACTCTCTTTCGCCAACATGTCGGACGCGATGGGTCAAATGTCCGCAGGTACAGTAAGGCCTTACTGTACCTGCGGACATTTGACCCAT
>CAISIV010000114.1 GCA_903885555.1 uncultured Hyphomicrobiales bacterium | reverse complement strand
GTCTGGCTGCCGGGCCAGAACATGTACCGCGAGATTTCGTCCTGCTCGGTGTGCGGCGATTTCCAGGCGCGGCGCATGAACGCGCGCTATCGGGCTAAGGACGGCAACCCGGCTTTCGTGCACACGCTCAACGGCTCGGGCGTCGCGGTCGGCCGCGCGCTGATTGCTGTGATGGAGACCTATCAGCAGGAAGACGGCTCGATCGTCGTGCCGGACGTTCTCAAGCCCTACATGGGCGGCATGGCAAAGATCGAGAAGAAGTAATGCGTATCCTCATCACCAATGACGACGGCATTCACGCGCCGGGCCTGGACGCCTGCGAGAAGATCGCGCGCGCGATGTCCGACGATGTCTGGATCGTCGCGCCTGAGACCGATCAGTCCGGCGTGTCGCATTCATTGTCGTTGAACGATCCTTTGCGGCTGCGCGAAGTCGACGAGCGCCGCTTTGCCGTGAAGGGTACGCCGACCGATTGCGTCATCATGGGTGTGCGTCACGTCATGAAGCAGCCGCCGGATCTGATCTTGTCCGGTGTCAATCGCGGCCGTAACGCCGCCGAGGACGTGATCTATTCCGGCACCGTCGCCGCGGCGATGGAGGGCACGGTGCTCGGCTTCAAGTCATTCGCGTTGTCGCAGGCTTACAACTTCGCCTCGCGGCAAAATCCGGTGTGGGATTGCGGCATCGAGCATGCGCCGGGTCTCATCAAGCGCGTGATCGAGGCCGGCATGCCGCGCGACGTGCTCGTGAATATCAATTTCCCCGATTGCGCGCCGGACGCCGTTGCTGGCGTCGCCGTCACGGTGCAGGGCAAGCGCGATCAGGAATTGCTGCGGCTCGATGCGCGCCACGATGGCCGCGGCAATCCGTATTACTGGATCGCGTTCGGCCGCGGCGGCATTGCCGGTGCTGCGCCCGGCAGCGATCTCGCCGCACTGAGTGAAAACAAAATTTCGGTGACGCCGCTGCGGCTCGATCTGACCGACGAGCCGTTCATGACCAAGCTGGCGGAGGTGTTGGGCTAGCGTAGCAGGTTGGCGAGCGTGGTCTTGAGCTGCTCGGCCTGGAACGGCTTCTGCAATGCGGGGCGGTCGCGGAACGGTTCGGCGAGACTGCCTTCGCCGTAGCCCGACACGAAGACGAAGGGCAGGCCGCGCTTGGCCAGGATTTCCGCCACCGGATAAATTTCCTTGCCGTCGACATTGACGTCGAGGATGGCGACGTCGAACTCGGCCTTGGCGGCGAGGTCGGAGGCTTCCGCGATGGTGCCGACCGCGCCGGCGATCTCATAGCCGAGGTCGGTCAGCATATCTTCCAGCAGCATGCGGATCAGATATTCGTCCTCGACCACCAGAATTCGTTGGGCTTTCGTTGGTTCGGTCATCGCCGGCGTCTGTCCTTAGTCTGGCCCCCAATTCGCGGGGGCATTTAACTATCAGCTTACCGGAACCGGCCGCAACCATGCTAAAATTCCCCGGTTTGGCGGCTGAAGAAGACATTCATGCATCGCGATGAGTCTGATACACGACATCTGGAGTTCCTGCTGACATTGCGCCGGCGGGGCATCGGCGATCAGGCCGTGTTGCGGGCGATGGGCGAAGTGCCGCGCGATCGTTTTGTCGAACTGCAACACATCGATACCGCCTATGCCGATCAGGCGCTGCCGATCGCCTGCGGCCAGACCATCAGCCAGCCTTACGTCGTCGCCACTATGACCGAACAGTTGCGGTTGCGACCGCATCACCGTGTGCTCGAGATCGGCACCGGCTCGGGTTACCAGGCCGCCGTGCTGTCGCGGCTCGCGCGTGAAGTGGTGAGCGTCGAGCGTTACCGCACGCTGGCCGAACACGCCCGCGAGCGGCTGCGCGCGGTGGGCGCCAACAACGTCGAAGTCATCGTCGGCGACGGCATGCTTGGCGTGCCGGGTAGGGTGGCGTTCGACCGCATCATCGTCACCGCAGCGGCGGCGGACGTGCCACAAGCGTTAATCGACCAACTCGCCGACGATGGCGGGATTTTACTTTTACCTTTGGGACCGCATGACGGTCCGCAGCGCCTCGTCCGACTGACCAAAACCAAAGACGGCGTCGCGCGTGAAGACCTGATTGCCGTTCGCTTTGTGCCGCTGCTGCCAGGGCAGGCGCGCGAGCTGTAACGTCTTGTTAAGGCTGCAACGTAAAGTAGCCTTTAATGAATCCGTTATTCTTAAAGTCTTATTTACTCGCCAATGGTTTATTTCGAACGCAATCTATTTTGTGTACGAGTGAGTAACCACATGTCGCGTCCTCACGTCTCGGCTCGGTTGTTGCCACGTGTCGCTGTCTTCGGATTGATCGGTGTGGCGGTTGCCAGCTGTTCGGACTCCGGGCGCTTCGGTTACACCAACACCTCGTCGCGTCAGGCTCCTCCCCAGGACACAACCGGTTCGATCGCGCCGCGTTCCGCGCCAACCAGCCGCGTCGTCGCGCAGCCTCTGCCGGCGCCGAGCGCGCCCGCGACGGTCGCGAGCAATGGCGGTTACGGCTATCAGAGCGGCAACGGTTCTTCGACCGGTGCGCAGGGTCTCGGCGCCTATCGTCCGAGTGCTCCGACCTATCAGCAGGCCGCGCCGGCGCCGACCTACACGCAGCCGACTTACGTTCAGCCTGAAATCACCGGCTCGGTGCCGCAGCGTCCTGTCGTTGCTGCTGCGCCGCCGAAACCGTCGGGCGCCTGGACCTGGGACGGCGGCTCGCCTGTCACTGTCGGTTACGGCGAAACGGCGGACGCCATCGCGCGCAAGCACGGCGTTCCGGTTGCCGCGCTGTTGCAGACCAACGGCATTCGCAATGCCGCCGATATCAAGCCCGGCCAGCGTCTCGTCATTCCGCGCTACGTCACCAACGGTGCGCAGCAGGCCGCGGCACCAGCCGCTCCGGCGCGTCAGGCCGCGAACGAAAATGTTCACATCGTCGCGCCCGGCGAAAGCCTGATGAGCATTTCGCGCCGTCATGGCGTGACGCTCGGCGCCATCGCTCGCGCCAACAACCTTCAGCCGACGACCCGCATCAGCGTCGGCGATCGCATAACGATCCCCGGCGGCCGTCAGGCTTTGGCTCAAGCGCCAATCGCTCCCGTCGCGCGCGCGCCGCAGGTTATGGCTCCGGCGCCGCAGTTGGCACAGCCCCGCACCATTCCGAGCGAGCAGGTCGCGACCATGCCGGCGCAAAATGCACGCATGGCGACGCCCGAGCCTGAGAAGGCGCCGGAAACCGTTGCCAAGACCGCCGAACCCGCCGGCGCCATGCAGTCGTTCCGTTGGCCAGTGAAGGGCCGCGTGATTGCCGGCTTCGGCCCGAAGCCGAACGGCGCGCAGAACGACGGTATCAATCTCGCCGTGCCGGAAGGCACCCCGGTCAAGGCTGCCGACGATGGCGTCGTCGCTTATGCAGGCAACGAACTCAAAGGCTACGGCAATCTCGTGCTGATCCGTCACTCGAACGGCTTCGTGTCGGCTTATGCTCACGCCAGCGAACTGATGGTCAAGCGCGGCGACACGATCAAGCGCGGGCAGGTGATCGCCAATGCGGGTCAGACCGGCAACGTGACGTCGCCGCAACTGCACTTCGAAATCCGCAAGGGTTCGACCCCGGTCGATCCGACCAAGTATCTCAGCGGCGGTTGATCTCGACAAAAAGTTTACAGGCGGAAGGCCCGGCTGTATGCCGGGTCTTTTGCGTTCGTGTTTGACGGTGTAATGCATCGTTTTGCACTCGCGCTATGCACGCGGTGCGTGTCGCTGATTTTCATTTGAAACGCGCCATGCGACGGATACGATCCGGCCCGCAAGGAGCACAAATGACCCATCCAGATTTTGCGCGCGCTGCGGCCCTCATCACCTCGGAGGCCGTGCGCGATGTCCTGGTCGACTTGGTCGATATCCCCAGTCCGACGGGGCAGGAGGCCGGCGTCGCGCGCTACCTGGTCGAGCGGATGCGGAAGTCGGGCTTGGATACCGATCTGCCGATGGTCGATGCGGGACGGCCCAATGCCGTCGGTCATCTACGGGGGCGCGGCGACGGATTTAATCTCCTGTTCACCGGCCACATGGACACATCCTATTCCGGCGAGGAGGAGTACCTCTCCGGCGACGGCTTCAAGCCGAAGGGTATCGTGCGCGACGGGTGGGTGTGGGGACTCGGCGCCAACAACATGAAGAGCGGGCTCGGATGTGCGCTCGTGGCGATGGAGGCGATCGTCAAGGCGGGCATTAAACTGGATGGCGATATCTCATTTGGCGGCGTCGTCGGTGAAATCGAAAAGACCGCTATTGAGGAGTTCCAGGGTGTCGAATACTCCGGCTATGGCATCGGATCCCGTCATCTCGTCACGCATGGCGTCACCGCTGATTTTGCGCTGCTGGCCGAGCCGACGGGGCTGAAAATTGCGCGTGCCAATATGGGTTGCATCTGGCTGCGCATCACCGTGGGCGGGACCGTTGCGCATTCCGCGCTGGCGCACCGGCCGGGCGTGATCAACGCGATCACGGTCATGCACGAACTGCAAGCCGACGTCGCCCAATGGGCGCGCGATTACCAGGCTGCGCATGAATACATGGGCGAGCGGCCGAACGTGACGATTGCCGCCATCCGCGGCGGCGCGCCGTGGCGGCTGTCGCGCAATCCCCACGACTGCAGCCTCTATCTCGATATCCGCACCGTGCCCGGACAGACGGTCGATGGCGTCAAGCGCGAACTGCGTGCGGTGCTTCGCCGCTTCGCCGAAAGAAGCGGACAGCCGGAAGCCTCGCTGCATGTCTATGTCAGCGATCCACCAACCGTGCTCGATGAAGAGTTGTCGATCATCCAGGGCCTCAAGAGCGCCCAGCAGGCGATTGCCGGCGAGAGTCCTGCGCCGATCATCCGGCGGCCGGGCGCTGACGCGGTGCACCTGACAGCCTATGGCGTGCCCTGTGTCGCTTTCGGGCCGGGCGGGCGCACGCACCCTGATACGCGCGGTGCGTCGATGCACGCCTTCGGTGAGCACGTACTGATCGACGACTGCGTCACTGCGGCGCGGATCTATCTCGCACTGGCGCTAGACCTATGCAATCGAAAGCCGGCCTCATGATGAGGAGCGGCACGTAAATTGCTCGTTAAATTTCTTTCGGTGCTATACCGGCAGGAGCAAACGATGATGCACTCAACTTTCCAGTTTCGCGCGCTGATAGCAGCCATCGCCGTAACTGCTCTCGTGTTGTTCGCTGATAGCGCAATCGCGCAGGATTATCCGAACCGGCCCATTACCTTTGTCGTTCCGTTCGCGCCGGGCGGATTATCGGATGTGCCCGGGAGAATTTTGGCGGCAGAGTTGCAGGCGCGTATCGGACACGCGGTGATCGTCGAGAACAAGCCGGGAGCGTCAGGCATCACCGGCGCAAGCTCGGTCTGGCGCGCGGCGCCGGACGGCTACACTTTGCTCGTGAGCGCGCTCGCTGACGTGCAAAACCTGCATTATCTGTCCGTGCCCTACGATCCGGTCAAAGATTTTTCGCTGATCGGCATGGTGACCGACGGTCCGGCGCTCGTCCTGATCGTCAACGCGACAGAACCTTACAAGTCGGTTGCCGAGTTGGTCGCCTATGCCAAGGCCAATCCGAGCAAGGTCAGCTTCGGGACTTCGGGGCCGGCGACGTCTCCTGCGATCGCAGTGACGCAACTCAACGATCTGGCCAAGACCAGCATCGTCGATGTGCCTTATCGCGGCTCGGCGCCTGCTGCTGCCGCCGCTGCCGCCGGCGAAGTGCAGGGGGCTTTCGCTTTCTACGCCAATGCCCGCTCGCTGGCGGACAGCGGCCGGGTGCGCGCGCTCGCCGTCACCAGCGCCAAGCGATTGGAGAATTGGCCGGACGTTCCGACGATGGAGGAACTCGGCTATGCCAATTTCTATCACGCCGGATTTGTCGGTCTCGCCGCGCCAGCCAATACGCCCGCGCCAATCGTTGCTTTCCTCAACAAGGAACTGAACGCAGTCATTCACTCGGAGTCGTTCAAGAAGAAGATCGAACCGCTCGGCATGACGGTGCCTGAGGTCAACACGCCCGAAACGTTTACCGCTTTCATGCGCCGCGAGATCGCGCGGCAAGGCGAGCTCGCCAAGCTAGCGGGGCATCCAAATCTGGCGAAGTAGGCGATCTTAGTCTTTCAGCGCGACGCCCAGACGTCCCGCGAGATCCTGTACGTATTGCCAGGCGACGCGGCCCGAGCGCGAGCCGCGTGTCGTCGACCACTCCAGGGCTTCGCGGCGCAACTGGTCGGCGTCGATCTTGATGCCGTAGTGGGCGATGTAGCTGTCGATCATCGCCAGGAACTCGTCCTGGCTGCAGCGATGGAAGCCGAGCCACAGGCCGAAGCGGTCGGACAGCGACACCTTTTCCTCGACCGCTTCGCCGGGGTTGATGCCGGTCGAACGCTCGTTCTCGATCATGTCGCGCGCCAGAAGGTGACGGCGGTTCGAGGTCGCGTAGAAGATGACGTTGTCGGGGCGGCCTTCGATGCCGCCTTCGAGCACCGCCTTGAGCGACTTGTAGCTGGTGTCGTCGTTATCGAAGGACAGGTCGTCGCAGAACACGATGAACTGGAATTTCGAGGCGCGCGTGATCGCCATCAGTTCGGGCAGGCTCTCGATATCCTCGCGATGGATTTCGATCAGCTTGAGCGGATGCTTGCCCTTGCGCGCCAGCTCGGCGTTGACGGAGGCCTGAGAGGCTTTCACCAGCGACGACTTGCCCATGCCGCGCGCGCCCCACAGCAGCGCATTGTTGGCCGGCAGACCGTTGGCGAAGCGCTCGGTATTTTCGATCAGCATGTCGCGGACCCGGTCGATGCCCTTGAGTAGCGACATCTCGACGCGGTTGACGCGCGGCACCGGCACCAGACGGCCGTCGGGATGCCACACGAAAGCGTCGGCTGACGTCAGATCGGGCTGTTGGCCACGCTGCGGGGCTAGGCGTTCGAGCGCGTTGGCGATTCGCTCCAGAACGTCGTTCTGCGCCAATGGCGTCGCTTTGGCCTTTGCCTTGGCTGAGGCGCTGCCCTGTGAACGGGGCTTCGTTTTGGGCTTTGATTTCGTCTTGGATTTGGCCATTTGCACTGCTTTCAACGGTGGCGCTGCTCTTAGCGGGACGGGGGAAGCCCCGCAAGCGGAAGGGGTCAAAAATGGCCAAAAGTGCCCGGATTTGAGGGGTCTAGCGGCGTTGCAATTGGGGCTACGGCCGTTATAGTCCGCGCGAAATTCGAGCGCTAAGCCCAAGCCGGGGACGCCGGCCGGTGCTCACCCCAAAAACCTGAATAAGGAAGCTTCGATGTTTATTTCGCCCGCGTATGCGCAAGGCTCATTGTTCGGCGGGGCTGGCGGCGATGGCGGCATGCTGATGTCGCTGCTGCCCTTCGTGCTGATTTTCGTGATCATGTATTTCCTGATCCTGCGTCCGCAGCAGAAGCGCGTGAAGGCGCACCAGGAGATGGTCAAGAACACGCGGCGCGGCGATACCGTCGTCACCAATGGCGGCATGCTCGGCAAGATCACCAAGGTGGTCGATGACGATACGCTGGAAATCGAGATCGCCGATGGCGTGCGCATTCGTCAGATGCGCTCGATGGTGACCGACGTTCGAGCCAAGGGCGAGCCGGTGAAGGACGACGCCGCGTCGAGCTAGTCGGTCTTTGACTTTCGCTTTCACGTTTTCCTTTTCGAGTTAGGACGTCATGCTCTATTTCACCCGGTGGAAAGCAGCGGCGATTGTGCTGACGGCGCTGTTCGTCTGCCTGTTTGCCGTGCCGAACTTCTTCCCCGAAAAGACGGTGCAGAGCTGGCCCAAGTGGGCGCAGCGCCACATGGTGCTCGGCCTCGACTTGCAGGGCGGCTCGCACATCCTGCTCGAGGTCGACACCAAGGCTGTCCGCAAGGACATGCTTGAAACGCTGCGCGACGACGTCCGCCGCGTGCTGCGCGATGCGCGCGTCGGCTACACGGGACTGGCCGTTCGCGGCAACGGCGCCGAAGTCCGGATTCGCGACGCCGCGAGCTTGGACAATGCACTCACCAAATTGCGTGAACTGTCGTTGCCGCTCGGCGGCATCCTCGGTGGCAGCGGCCAGCGCAGCCTCGACATCAGCAATGACGCCGATGGCTTGGTCCGCCTGACGGTCAACGAACCGGCGGTGATCGAGCGCGTGCGGCAATCGGTCGAACAGTCGATCCAGATCATCGAGCGCCGCGTCAACGAACTCGGCACCGTTGAACCTCTCATCCAGCGTCAGGGCACCGACCGTATTCTGGTTCAGGTGCCGGGCCTGCAGGATCCGACCCGGCTCAAGGAACTGCTCGGCAAGACCGCCAAGCTCGACTTCCGCATGGTCGACACCAACACCTCGGTCGAAGCCGCGCTGCAGGGCCGCGCGCCGCCGGAAAGTGAAGTTCTTTACAGCACCACTGCGCCGAAGACGCCGTATCTGATCGAGAAGCGCGTTCTGGTGTCCGGCGGCGAGTTGACCGACGCGCAGCCGGGCTTCGACCAGCGTACCAGCGAACCGATCGTCTCGTTCCGTTTCAACACCAGCGGCGCGCGCAAGTTCGCGCAAGTGACGCAGGAAAACGTCGGCAAGCCCTTCGCTATTGTGCTCGACAACGAAGTGATCTCGGCGCCGGTGATCCGCGAGCCTATTCTGGGCGGGTCGGGGCAGATTTCCGGCAGCTTTACTGTGCAGAGTGCCAACGATCTGTCGATCCTGCTGCGCGCGGGCGCCTTGCCGGCGCCGCTGACCATCATCGAAGAGCGCACCGTCGGCCCCGGCCTTGGCGCGGACTCGATCTCCAAAGGCAAGCTGTCATCTTACGTCGGCGCCGGCATGGTCATCGCCTTCATGCTGGTGACCTATGGCCTGTTCGGCCTGTTCGCCAATATAGCGGTCGCGATCAATGTCGCCATGATCTTCGGCGTGCTGTCGCTGCTCAATGCCACGCTGACGCTGCCGGGCATCGCCGGCATCGTGCTGACCGTCGGCATCGCGGTCGACTCCAACGTGCTGATCTATGAACGTATCCGCGAAGAAGTGCGGGCAGGGCGCTCGCCGATCAATGCGATCGACGCCGGCTTCAGCCGGGCGCTGGCGACCATTCTCGACTCCAACATCACGACCTTTATCGCCGCCGCAGTGTTGTTCTATATCGGCACCGGTCCGGTGCGCGGCTTTGCCGTGACGCTTGGCATCGGCATCATCACCACCGTATTCACCGCCTTCACCGTGACGCGGCTGATCGTCGCCACATGGGTTCGTTGGCGTCGCCCGCAACGCGTGCCCATTTAGGCGGCAGGAGACATAACCGTGCGCCTGCTTCGCATCGTCCCAGACGACACCAAATTCGACTTCATGCGCTTTCGGCGCATCAGCTTCCCTATATCGGCGCTGCTGTCGATCCTGGCCATCTCGCTCTACTTCTTCCATGGGCTGAATTTCGGTATCGACTTCAAAGGCGGCATGCTGATCGAAGTGCAGTCGAAGTCCGGACCTGCCGATCTTTCCAAAATGCGTGCGTCGCTCGGTGCGCTAGGCCTGGGCGAAGTGCAGTTGCAGCAGTTCGGCGCGCCGACTGACGTCTTAATCCGTATCTCCGAGCAGCCCGGCGGCGACGCCGCGCAGCAACAGGCGGTCGGCAAGGTGCGCGGCGCGCTCGGCAGCGATGTTGACTACCGCCGCGTCGAAGTGGTTGGACCGCGCGTGTCCGGCGAATTGCTGTCCTATGGCGTCGTCGGTCTCGGCCTCGCGATCCTCTGTATCCTTGTCTATTTATGGTTCCGCTTCGAGTGGCAGTTCGCGCTCGGCGCCATGATCGCCAACGTGCACGATATCGTGCTCACGATCGGCTTCATGTCGGTGACGCAGGTCGACTTCGATCTGACCAGCATCGCGGCGCTGCTGACCATTCTCGGCTATTCGCTCAACGACACGGTCGTCATTTACGATCGTATTCGCGAAATGCTACGCAAGTTCAAGAAAATGCCGATGACCGACCTGCTCAACGCCTCGGTCAACCAGACGCTGTCGCGCTCGGTCATCACCCACGTCACGGTCAGTCTTGCGTTGCTGGCGCTGTTGCTGTTCGGCGGCCAGGCGATCCACTCCTTCACCGCGACCATGTTGTTCGGCGTGGTGCTGGTCGGCACCTATACGTCGGTGTTCATCGCCGCGCCGATCCTGATCTATCTCGGTGTCGGCACCGGCCGCGACGCGCTGAGCCAGAGCGACAAGCCGTAAATGGCCGGCGGGCTTACGTCCGACAGCCCGCATCTGCCGACCCCGGCGCAGATCGAAGCCTATGGCAATGGCGGCTTCCGCTTTGGCGGCATGTCGCATCGCGGCTCGCTGCTGTGCCTGCCGGACGGCATCTGGGCCTGGCCGGTCACTCAGGTTGGCGAGATCACCTCAACCGCGCTGCTGCCGGCTTTCGAGCGTGGCGACGTCCTTGATGTCTTTTTGATCGGCGTCGGCCGCGATCCCTGGCCTTTGCCGGAGCGGCTGCGGACGCGGTTTCGCGACCTCGGCATCTCGGCCGACACCATGGCAACGGGCGCCGCGGTGCGCACGTACAACATTTTGCTGGCGGAAAATCGCCGCGTCGGCGCAGCGCTGATTGCCGTCGAGTGATACGCTTAAGCCATGCCGAATAACGCCGAGTATTGCGCCGATCTGGTGCGGCAGGCCGACCGGGACCGCTATCTGGCGACCTTGTTCGCGCCGGCGGAGCATCGCGACGCGCTGTTCGCGCTCTATGCCTTCAACATTGAGATTGCCCGTGTGCGCGACCTGGCGCGCGAGCCGATGCCGGGCGAAATTCGCCTGCAATGGTGGCGTGAAGTTCTGTCAGGCGAGCGGCAAGGCGAGGGCGAGGCCAACCCGGTGTCCGCGGCGCTACTTGAGGCGCTCAAGCGTTACGGCTTCGTCGCCAAGCCGCTGCTTGAACTGATCGATGCTCACACCTTCGATCTGTATAACGAGCCGATGGGGACGGTCGACGCGCTGGAGCTTTATGGCATCCGCACGCAGGCCCCGTTGTTCGCCATGGCCGCCGGCTTCCTCAATCAGGGCGGCGCCATGCCGGAGACGTTTACGCTGGATGCCAGCATCGCCACCGCGATCTTCAAGCTGCTGATCGACCTGCCCAGGCACGCGTCGCGGCGGCAGCTTTATCTGCCGCTCGACAGCATCGAACTGCATGGCGTCGATATCGAAGACATCTTTGCGGGGCAGGCAACGGCTCCCCTGCGCGCAGCACTCACCGAGATGCGGGTTCTGGCACGCGTTCACCTCGCCAAAGCAAATGAGTCTTTAAAATCGGCGGCGCCGCAAATCCTGCCGGCGTTTCTGCCGCTGGCGCTGATTGGCCCGACGCTGCGCCTGATGGACCGCGCCGACTACGAGCCGTTCAAGTTCATGCCGTTGCCGCAATGGCGCCGGCAATGGCTGCTGTGGCGCGCAGCGCGTAACTCGAAAAGGATCTTCGCGGTCTGATTTATTCCGCCGCGGCCGGCGTGCGCGAGATTTCACCGATCCATTGCGCCAGATCGCTTAAAGCCCGTTCGCTCATCGCCGTCTTGCGCGCCATGTTCTTGGCTGAGCCGCGGCCGTATTTGCGGCCGTCCTTGTCGTAGGCGACCTTTTCGGTGAACGGCGGAAACAGTCCGAAGTTAACGTTCATCGGCTGGAACGACGACGGACCGGCATCGACTGTTTCGATGTGGCCGCCGGTGATATGGCCGAGCAGCGCGCCATGCGCAGTCGTCAGCGGCGGCGGCGCGATGGTCTCGCCGCGGCGTTCGGCGGCGGCAAAGCGCGCCGCCAGCAGCCCGATGGCCGCGGATTCCACATAGCCTTCGCAGCCGGTGATCTGGCCGGCAAAGCGCCAGCGCGGATTGGCTTTCAGCCGTAGCGTCGGATCAAGCAGCTTCGGCGAATTGAGAAAGGTGTTGCGATGCAGTCCGCCGAGCCGGGCGAATTCGGCATTCTGCAGCCCCGGAATGGTGCGGAAGATGCGCACCTGGTCGCCATGTTTCAGTTTGGTCTGGAAGCCGACCATGTTGAACAGCGTGCCGAGCTTGTTGTCCTGCCGCAGTTGAATGACCGCATAGGCCTTCACGTCGGGCTGGCGCGGGTTGGTGAGGCCGAACGGCTTCATCGGACCGTGGCGCAGCGTTTCGCGGCCGCGCTCAGCCATCACTTCGATCGGCAGGCAGCCGTTGAAGTAGGGCGTCGAGGCTTCCCATTCCTTGAACGACGTTTTGTCGCCGGCGAGCAGCGCGTCGATAAACGCGTCGTACTGTTCGTGCGTCATCGGGCAGTTGATGTAATCCGCGCCCGAGCCGCCGGGGCCTACTTTGTCGTATCTCGACTGGAACCAGGCCTGCTCCATGTCGATGCTGTCGCGATGCACGATCGGCGCGATGGCGTCGAAAAACGCCAGAGCGTCCTGTCCGGTGAGCGACCGCACGGTCGCGGCAAGGTCGGGCGATGTCAGCGGGCCGGTCGCGATGATGACGCTGTCCCACTCGTCCGGCGGCACGACGACTTCGCCGCGCTCCAGCGTAATGAGCGGATGCGCGGTGAGGGCGGCGGTCACCGCATCGGAAAAGCCGTCGCGGTCGACCGCCAGCGCGCCGCCGGCGGGAACCTGATGGCTGTCGGCCGAACGCATGATCAGCGAGCCGAGCCGCCGCATTTCCTCATGCAGCAGTCCGACCGCGTTGTGGTCCTTGTCGTCTGACCGGAATGAATTGGAACACACCAGTTCGGCGTAGCCATCGGTCTTGTGCGCCGCGGTTTCGCGAACGGGGCGCATTTCGTGCAGGACGACCGGCACGCCGTGCTCGGCGAGCTGCCAGGCCGCTTCGGAGCCGGCCAGCCCGCCGCCGATGATGTGAACAGTGTTGGGGTCGCTCATGGCCGGGAAACTAGGCGCGGAGCCCTGCCAGCGCAACCGGCCCGGCATGCGCTTCGATGCCCTTGGCATTGGCTCCCGCTTCGGCAAGATTGAGGGTGCGTCGCTCAAAAAACAGAAAAACGAAGAGCGGGAGGAAATGCAGCGATGATCGAGACTAGCGTGTTGATCGTGGGCGGCGGGCCGGTCGGCCTAACGCTGGCCATCGATCTGGCCTGGCGCGGTATCGACGTCACCGTGGTCGAGCTGCGCGCGGCTGGCGAGCCGCCCAACGTCAAATGCAATCAGGTCTCGGCGCGGTCGATGGAAGTTTACCGGCGGCTCGGCATTGCCAGGAAGCTGCGGGAAGGCGGTCTGCCGGCGGATTACCCGATCGACGTCATTTCCTGCACCACCATGACCGGCATCGAGTTGTCGCGGCTGTCGTTCCCATCGCGCAACGGACGGCTGGCGGGCGAGAAGGCGCTGGATTCGACCTGGCCGACGCCGGAGCCGTCGCACCGCATCAACCAGACGTATTTCGAACCCTTGTTGTTTGAGCACGCACTTGCGCAACCCAATATCCGGATCATCAATCGGACTGCCTTCGAGTCCTACACGCAGGACGACAACGGCGTCGTCGCCCAAGTGCGCAATCTCGACAGCGGCGAGGTGACGCCGATTGCCTGCACGTTCATGGTCGGCTGCGACGGCGGCCGTTCCGAAGTCCGCAAGATGATCGGCAGCAATTTCGCCGGGACACCGCAAATCCAGCGCGTCCAGTCGACCTATATCCATGCACCGGATCTGATGGGCATGCTCGGCCCCAAGCCCGGCTGGA
Source organism: uncultured Hyphomicrobiales bacterium (assembly GCA_903885555.1). Taxonomy (GTDB): domain Bacteria; phylum Pseudomonadota; class Alphaproteobacteria; order Rhizobiales; family Xanthobacteraceae; genus Pseudolabrys. Next base: position 1,876 of record CAISIV010000114.1, on the reverse strand, counting down.
TGTATTTCACACTCAACCCGCGCCGCTGCGGCACCGCCATCTCGATCGACGGCAAGAACAACTGGAACATTCACAACTTCCTCTACAGCGGCGAGCAGAGCTACGACGCCATCGATCGCGATTGGGCGATCCGGGAAATTCTCGGCGTCGGTCACGACTTCAAATACGAGATCATCTCGAAGGAAGACTGGATGGGCCGCCGTCTGGTCGCCGACAAATTCCGCGACCGGCGCGTCTTCATTTGCGGTGACGCGGGCCATCTGTGGATCCCCGCGGCCGGCTACGGCATGAATGCCGGCATTGCCGACGCTGCCGATCTCGCCTGGCAACTCGCGGCCGTACTCGACGGCTGGGCGAGCCCCGACATTCTCGACGCCTATGAGGCCGAACGTCAGCCGATAACCGAACAGGCCTCGCAGATCATCACCGAGGTCGCGCTGCGCGTCATGAAACAGCGCCGCGAGGTGCCGCCGGAAATCGAAGCGGAAGGTCCCATCGGCGAGGAAACGCGCGAACGGCTGGGCAAGGAAGCGCACGAACTTGAGATCGGCCAGCAATGCGCCGCAGGCCTGAATTTCGGCTATTTCTATACGGGCTCGCCGATCATCGCTTATGACGGCGAGACCCATCCCGGCTACACGATGACCGGGTTCACGCCCTCGACAGTGCCGGGCTGCCGGGCGCCGCATCTGTGGCTGGCGAACCGGCGCTCGCTCTACGATGCGCTGGGGCCTTACTACACGGTCATCCGCACCGACCCCGCGGCCGATGTGTCAGGGATGGTGGAAGCGGCCAAGGCGCGCGGCATTCCGTTGGCCGTGCTTGATCTCGATAGCGAGGAGGCCAAAGCACTCTACAGCCGCAAGCTGACGCTGGTGCGGCCCGACCAGCATGTGGCGTGGCGGGGTGACCAGCAGCCCGGCGAGCCGCTGCAACTGATGGACCTGGTGCGAGGTGCCATCCCGGCGGCCAAGGCGGTCTGACGAAAAACGAAAACGCCCGCAACGATGCGGGCGCTTACGACGTTAGTGCGGTGGAAAGCCGAGCTTAGCGGTGCTGGGCGGCGTTCCAGGCCAGACGAGGAATGTCCGAGCGGCTGATGCCAATATCGGCAAGCTCGCGGTCGCCGAGGCGGTTCAATTCGCTCAGGCTGCGGTTGTAGTTCTTCCACGACTGGACGAAGCGGACGATGGAGGCAAACATGGGGGTCTCTTTCTCTGTATGGCCCGGCGGGGGAGGTTCAGGCCTTCGCCGGTGACTCGATTTATCTGCAAAATAGTCGGATTCGGCCGTTTGAAAAGGAACTATGCTGCGCTGCAGCTAGGTGAAAAACGCATAGCTTAAAATGCTGTTTATTAAGGAAAAAGATAACTTTCGAGCGGTTTTGGACCTCATTTTTGGAGGTAAATTTGCCGCACCGCAAAAACGAGAGCTCGACACAGAAAACAGGCGCGGATCGTGTAGATTGCCGCTGCCAAGGGAGGCTCAAGACCAATGAAAACGCATATGTACCGCGCTGCCATCGTTGCGGCGCTGATCGGCTTCGGAAGCCAGGCGAACGCCGCTGAAATCAAGGTGCTGTCGGCCGGCGCCTTCAAACAGGTCGTGCTGGCGCTGGTGCCGGGCTTCGAAAAGCAGACCGGCCACAAGGTCAGCGTCGATAACGGCACCGCCGGCGAACTGGAAAAACGTATCGAGGGCGGCGAAGCTTTCGACGTCACCATCATCACGCCCGGCGTCGTCGATAAACTGACCACGGCGGGCAAGATCGCAGCGGGCACCAAGACGACGCTCGCCAGCGTCGGCGTCGGTGTCATGGTGAAAGCCGGCGCGCCGAAGCCCGACATCAGCACCGTGGAGGCCTTCAAGAAGGCCG
>CAISIV010000113.1 GCA_903885555.1 uncultured Hyphomicrobiales bacterium | reverse complement strand
GATGAGGCTCCCCGGCGAAGTTCGGCCGGGGTTATACCATGAAGCGCGCGCTATTGAAGCTGCGGTTCGCCTTCGATGTTTTTCTTGGCGAGTTCGATTTCGGTAATGGCGACCAGCAATTCGGCGCGAATTTTCAGGTCCGGCGCTTCCAGCAGAGCCTGTTTTTCCGCCGCGCCGTAAGGCGACATCATCGACAGCGCGTTGACCAGCGCCTCGTTCGGCGCCTTCTCAATATCGTCCCAGTCGGCCTTCAAATCGTTCGCCGACATGAAATCGGTGAGCGCGCGCAGCACCGCGCGGCGATCGACCTCGTCCTCGCCCTTGCGCGCGATGAAGTCGTCGGCGAACGGCGCGAAGGTGACTTTGGCCTGGCGGTAATCGGTATTGACGGTCAGTTCTTCCTCGACCTTGAAGCGCGCGACGCCGGTCAGTTCGAGCAGATAGCGGCCGTCGCCGCTCTCGGCGAGCTGGGTAATGCGGCCGACGCAGCCGATTTTGTACAGCGGCGGATGGTCGGCCGGGCCCTTGTGCGACGGGTCGGGCTGGATCATGCCGATCAGGCGATGGCCGTCACGGAACGCGTCATCGATCATCGCGAGATAACGCGGCTCGAAAATGTTGAGCGGCATTTGTCCGCGCGGCAGCAGCAAAGCGCCCGGCAGCGGGAACAGCGGGATGGTGCCCGGCAGTTCGATCGGTCCGCGATAGTCGGCGTTCATCGGCATTGCGCATACTCCGGGCGCCGGTGCCGCAACGGCGCGAATGACTTAAGAGAACAAAATCGACGACAACTTCTTGCGGCCTTCGAGCGTCGCCTCGTCCATCGGGCCCCAGGCCTCGAAAAACTGCACCAGCTGTTTGCGGGCGCCGTCGTCATTCCATTTACGATCGCGTTTGACGATCGCCAGCAGGTGATCGGCAGCCTCAGTACGTTTGCCGGCGGCATTCAGACCAGTGGCGAGATCGAAACGCGCCTGATGATCGAGCGGATCGGCCGCGACTTTCTTTTCGAGTTCGTCGAGCGGCCCGAGCTTGAGCGCCTGTTCGGCGACATCGAGTGCGGCACGCGCCGCGGCGACCGCCTTGTCGTTATTCTTGGCTTCGGGCACCAGCGCCAGCGTCTGCTTGGCCATGTCGAGTGCGCCGGTTTCCAGATAGCAGCGCGCCAAGCCAGCCAGTGCAGCGACGTTGCCGCTGTCTTGGGTCACCAGCTCGCCGTAGAGATTGGCGGCAGCGGCAGGATCGCCGGCGGCGAGCGCTTCGTCGGCTTCCTTGAGCAGGTCGCGCTCTTCGGGCGCGACCTTGCCTTTGGTCAGCCGCTGCAAGAATTCCGTCACCTGACTTTCGGGCAAGGCGCCCATGAAGCCGTCGACCGGCTGGCCGTTATAAAATGCGATCACGGCCGGGATCGACTGGATGCCCATCTGTCCCGGAATGTCCGGGTGCTTGTCGATGTCCATCTTGACCAGCTTCACCTTGCCCTTGGCGGCTTTGACGGCCTTTTCCAGGATGGGGGTGAGCTGTTTGCAGGGTCCGCACCACGGCGCCCAGAAGTCGACCAGAACCGGCTGGTTCTTCGACTCCTCGATGACATCCTTCATGAAGCTTTGCGTGGTCGCGTCCTTGATCGCGTCCACCGGCGCCGCCGCTATCACTCCGTCACCCTGCAACATCGTTTTTTAGCCCCGGTTCAACTTCGCCAATTAGATGGGTCATCCCGGGCGCGTTTGCAACGCTCATTCGGGGCCGGACGGGGCCCCGGACACCCGCTCGATCCGGGGGCTGTGGCCTGTGGATTCGAGGAATTTGATCAAATCGTCGCGCGACAGCGACGTCGTCATGGTGTTGATCAGCGGATGATAATTGAGCGTTTCGTGCTCCATCATGGCGGCATCGAGCACCACGGTGACCCGGCCCTGGGTGTCGTTGATGGCGCCGAACGGCGTCACCGAACCGGGCGTCACGCCCCATACTTCGGTCAGCAGATCGGCCGAACCGAACGAGAAGCGGCCGCTGGCGCCCAGCGTGCGATGCAGGCCCTTGAGGTCGATCTCGGCGTCTTCCAGCGCGACCACGAGATAGAGCGTGTTCTTCTTGTCGCGCAGAAACAGGTTCTTGGTGTGACCGCCTGGCACTTCACCGCGCAAGGTTGCCGCCTGCTCGACGGTGAACACCGGCGGGTGTTTCACCGTCGCGTGTTTGATGCCGAGCGCGTCGAGCGCGGCGAACAGTTCGTCGGGCGTGGCGGCCATTGCGGCGATACTATTTCTCGCCGCGGTCGCTGCCGAGCAGATCGCGGAATTTTGCAATCTCCTGCGACACGAACTGCTTGACGTATTCCGGTTTCATCTCCTCGTCGGTCGGCGGGATCGAGCCGAGGTCGGCCAGAAGCTTGAGATATTTCTCGTTGGCGACGCCTTTGCGGATCGAGGCATTCAGCCGGTCGATGACGGCCTGCGGCGTGCCCTTCGGCGCGAATAGCGAATTCCAGCCTTGCAGCTGAAATTCCGGCAGGCCCGCTTCGGCCGACGTCGGAATGTCGGCGAGGCTGGGCAACCTCGCATTCAGCGACACCGCGAGGCCGCGGGCGCGGCCGGCATGGATCGCGCCCGACACTGACGCGGCGGAATCGCAGACGCCGTCGATCTGTCCGCCCATCAGATCGTTCAGCGCCGGGCCGCCGCCACGATAGCCGACCAGCGTGACTTCGATTTTCGCGGCGCGCACGAAAGTTTTGCAGATCAGATAATTCGACGAGCCGATGCCGGCGTGGCCGAGCGTGACCTTGCCGGGATTCTTTTTGGCGTAGTCGATAAATTCGAGCAAATTCTGCGCCGGGAAATCTTTCTTGACGGCGATGATGGGCGACGTCTTGGCGACCAGGCCGATCGCGATAAAATCGTCGGGCGTGAACTTGGCGTCGGGATAAAGCGTGTAGACCGCGGTGTTGGTGCCGCTGTTGCCGATGGAAATCGTGTAGCCGTCCGGCGTTGCCTTGGCGGCGCGCGCCACGGCGACCGAGCCGCCGGCGCCGGTCACGTTTTCGATCACGATGCGGTGGCCGAGATCGTTAGACATCTGATCGGCGATTAATCTGGCAATAACGTCGGAGCTTCCGCCGGCGGCGAAGGGCACGATCATTGTCACCGGCCGTGACGGGTAGCTGTCGTCGGCGCTTGCTTGAATGGCGACGGTCGCGGCGGCGAACAGTGCCAAAGCGAAGGGGATAGCGAAGGCGGATTTTTTCATGCGTTTCTCCCGGCGGTGGCCGGTACAATGCCAAGATAAAGACGGCCGGGAAACATCGGTATTCCCCGGTGTTAGTAAGACAGAACAATCAAAGGAGCCGGGTATGAAACGCGCAATTCTGCTGGCAGCGATCGTGACGGCCGCCTTTTCGGCCCCCGCCGCGGCCGATTACCGGGGTAATGCCCCCTGGTGCGCGGTTTATTCGCTCGGCTTCGGCTCCGTCGTCTGGGATTGCCGCTATGCCTCGATCGAGGCTTGCCGGCCCAACGTAATCTCGGGAAACCGGGGCTTTTGTAACCACAACCCGGGCTATGAGGCCCCTGTGGAACCCCGCCGCAAGCGCCAAAAGCGCCGGGCACACCACTAGCGTAGCAAAAGTGATCCGGCGGCGGTGTTGGTCGTAATTAATGCGCAGAAACGAACAGGGAGCCGGACATGAAACGCTCGATTCTCGTGGCAGCGCTGATTTTAACCGCCATTTCGCTAGACCTTCGGCCGGCGGCGGCGGACTTTCGCGGCTCCGGACCGTGGTGCGCGGTCTATTCGCTCGGTTTCGGCGACGATGTCTGGGATTGCAGCTACGCTTCGGTTGAGGCCTGCCGCCCCAACGTAATCTCGGGAAACCGGGGCTTCTGCAACCACAATCCAGGTTGGTACGCCTCGCAGTCGGGGGCGGAACCCCATCGCCGCACGGCCCGGCGGCACGCCCAGCGGGGTTAACCGAGCCCCGTCTGCGGTGGTTGCAATTACCCCACCGATCTGGCTATACGAACGGCCTTGGCGACCGATATCGCTTGTCGGTCAAATATCTAACGGATGCGGGTGTAGCTCAGGGGTAGAGCACGACCTTGCCAAGGTCGGGGTCGAGGGTTCGAATCCCTTCGCCCGCTCCAATTTTTCTCAAAAAAATTGGGTTAGTAACCGGCGGCCAAAGCGCCGCGGCTCCTTGTGTCGGCTGCGCCGACATAAGCCTGCGGCGTGAATTCGCCTTTCGGTGTCACCGCAATCGAATTCACCGCCGTCGCCGGCCGGGTCGGCACGATCGCATGGCCGCGGGCGGCGAGCGCCGCGAGCAAAGCGGGATCGAAACCGGGTTCGGCGAAGACCTGATCCGGCTGCCATTGATGATGCAGGCGCGGCGCGCTGACCGCCTGGTCGACCGGCATCTTGAAATCGATCACGTTGACGACTTGCTGCAGCACCGCGGTGATGATGCGGCTGCCGCCCGGCGAACCGGTGACCAGAAACGGCTTGCCGTCTTTCAGAACGATGGTCGGCGACATCGACGACAGCGGACGCTTGTTCGGGCCGGGCAGATTGGCGGTGAAGCCGACGAGGCCGAACGCATTCGACGCACCGGGCTTGGCGGTGAAATCATCGAGCTCGTTGTTGAGGAGCACGCCGGTGCCGTCGGCGGTGAGACCCAGGCCGTAGGAGAAATTCAGCGTATAGGTGTTCGACACCGCATTGCCGTCGCGATCGACGACGGAGAAATGCGTGGTGTTCTTGCCTTCGTGATCGGCGGGGGTGCCGGGCTTGATATCCGCCGACGGTGTCGCGCGGTCACCGATGCTGGCGCGCAGCGACGCGGCGTATGATTTCGACGTCAGACCCTTGATCGGCATTGCGACGGCGTCGGGATCGCCCATGAAGGTGGCGCGGTCGGCGTAAGCGCGCTTCATCGCCTCTATCATCAGATGCAGCGACGTTGCACCGCGCTCGAGTTTGTAGCCTTCGAGAATGTTAAGCATCTCGATGAGATGCACACCTCCGGAGGAGGGCGGCGGCATCGACACGATATCGAAGCCGCGATAGCTGCCGCGCACGACAGGGCGCTCCAGCGCCTGATAATGTTTCAGATCGTCTTTGGTCATGATGCCGCCGGCCTTTGTAACGGCGGCGGCGATACGCGCGGCAACGGAACCTTCGTAGAATCCGCGCGGGCCCTGCTGGGCGATGGCGCGCAGCGTATCGGCGAGATCGAACTGGATCAGCCGGTCGCCTTCCTGCAGCGGCTGGCCGCCGTCTTTCAGCAATGGCGATGGCACGCGCCAGCGCGCGATGCGCTCACGTGCGCGCGGCAGGGAATCCGCCGTGTCGTCCTTGACCGGGAATCCTTTGGCGGCGAGGTCGATGGCCGGCGCGATCAAGTCGGCCAGCGACAGTTTGCCCGAGCCGTATTTCTGATGGGCCAGCGCCAGTCCGGCAACGGTGCCCGGCACGCCGACCGCCAGTGCGGAGTCGCGCGACTTTTCAATGTCGGGTTCGCCTTTGGCGTCGAGGAACATCGCCGGTGAAGCAGCGGCCGGCGCGGTCTCGCGATAATCGATCGCAATGTCATGTTTGTCTTTGTCGAGATGGATCACCATGAAGCCGCCGCCGCCGATATTGCCGGCGCGCGGATAAGTCACAGCCAAGGCAAAACCGACGGCGACCGCGGCGTCGACCGCATTGCCGCCGCGATCCAGAATTTCAACGCCAATACGTGCGGCGCGGCTTTCCTGCGCCACCACCATGCCGTTGTGGGCAACAACGCCGGTCGCGGGTGGAATGATGGCGCGCGTCGACTCGAGTTGCTGCGCGTGCGCTGCAACACACAGCGACAGTACGACGATAACGCTAGAAATGCGGAGCAATCGGTTCATTGAAAAACTCGTCATGCCCGGCCTTGTGCCGGGCATCCACGCCTTCCTTTGGCCAGCAAACAAGACGTGGATGGCCGGGACAAGCCCGGCCATGACAGTGAGCCTATCGGAAGCCAAATCCGGGTGATAGCTTTTGCGGGCTATATAAAAAAAGACGTCCAGGGAGGAATATCATGCTGACGCGCCGCATCGCGCTTTGTCTTGCTGTGTCCGCCGCTACGTTTGCTCTCGCCGCTCCGCCGGCATGGAGCCAGAATTTCACCAAGCAGGTTCACATCATCGTGCCCTACGCGCCGGGCGGCACGTCCGACATCATTGCCCGCATCATCGGGCCGAAGCTGTCGGAAGCGATCGGCCAGCCGGTCATCGTCGAGAACAAGCCGAGCTCCTCGGGCAATATCGGCGCCGACTTCGTCGCCAAGTCAGCCCCGGACGGCCACACGCTTTTGATCACCGATGCTGGCACGCTCGCGACCCAACCGAATCTGGTGAAGAAGCTGTCGTTCGATGTGCAGAAGGATCTGGTGCCGGTCACGTTGGTGATGTTCTCGCCGTATCTGTTCGCGGTGCATCCGACCGTGCCGGTGGCGACGCTCGCCGAGCTGATCGCGTATGACAAAGCCAATCCAGGCAAGCTGAATGTCGGCACCAGCGGCGTCGGCTCGATCCAGCATCTCACCGCAATCGTGCTTGCCAAGAAGTACGGCATCAAATGGGGCATCGTGCCCTATCGCGGCGGCGCTGCCGCCATCCGCGCGGTTGTGTCGAACGAGAGCAATGTGATCTTCAACGGCGCACTGGCGACCATGCCGTTCGTCGCGCAGAACCAGCTCAAGGGCATTGCCGTGTCCGGCGACAAGCGGCTGCCCGGTCTACCGAACCTGCCGACGTTCAAGGAACTTGGCATGCCGATCGTCGAGACCGGCTCATGGCAGGGCTTCCTCACCAGCAAAGGCACGCCGGCGGCGATGGTGGCGCGGCTCAACACCGAACTGCGCAAGATCCTGGCGACGCCGGAAGTCGTCAACAAGATGGCCGAACTCGGCGGTGACGTGAAAACCAGCACGCCGGACGAGTTCGGTTCGTGGCTGACCAAGGCGATCGGCGAGTGGGGAGAAGTGGTGAAGGCGGAAAACATCTCGCTCGATTGATTGCCAGTGAACCGCCCAACACACGCGGCCTTTCTTTCCCTCCCCCCGCGAAGCGGTGGGGAGGGTCGGCGAACATCGCCGATGCGATGTGAGCCGGGGTGGGGGGCGTTCAACCGCTGCCCCCCACCCCCAACCCCTCCCCACCATTCGCAAGCGCTCATGGGGGGAGGGGAGTTACGTCGCTCGTGGCTGAGATGCCAATGAAACTTCGCATCAACATTCCCGACCTTGCCTTCGCGGTGTTTCTTGTCGCGCTCGGCGCGCTGGCTCTTGCACTGGCCAGCACGCTGAGCGTCGGCACCGCCGCGGCAATGGGCCCGGGTTACGTGCCGCGCGGGCTCGCCGTCATCATCATGATCTACGGCGTCGCACTTGGCGCGCGGGCGATGGTCGCCGGCGGCGTATCGTTTCCGTCGATGGAATGGCGGCCGCTGTTTCTGATTCTCGGATCGGTTGCGGTGTTCGCCATTCTGCTGCCGGTTGCCGGACTCGCCATCACAAGTTTCGCGCTGGTGATCTGCGCCGGCTTTGCCGCTTACGATGTCCGTGTTCGCGAAAACGCTATTGCTGCGGTGACGCTCGCGGCCTTCGCGGTCGTGCTATTCGTGGTGGCGCTCGGCCTGCCGATCCCGGTGTGGCCATGGTGAGGAAGTCGCGATGGATCTGATCGCCAACCTCGCCACCGGCTTTGCGGTGTCGATGACACCGGCCAATCTCGGCTTCTGCTTTCTCGGCGCGCTGATCGGCACGCTGGTTGGTGTGCTGCCCGGCATTGCGCCGATCACGACGATTGCGATCCTGCTGCCGTTCACCTTCTCGCTGCCGCCGAGTTCCTCGCTCATCATGCTGGCGGGCATTTTCTACGGCGCGCAATATGGCGGCTCGACTACGGCCATTCTGGTCAATGTGCCGGGCGAATCCTCGTCCATCGTCACGTGCCTCGATGGTCACCAGATGGCCAAGCAGGGCCGCGCCGGACAGGCGCTGGCCATCGCAGCCATTGCGTCCTTTGTCGCCGGCACCATCGCGACCATCGTGATCGCCACCGCCAGCGCGCCGCTGACCTGGCTGGCGCTGAAATTCAACGCCGCGGAATATTTCAGCCTGATGGTGCTCGGCCTCACCGGCTCGGTGGTGCTGGCGCACGGCGCGCCGGACAAGGCGATTGCCATGGTGCTGGTGGGCCTGCTGCTCGGCCTCGTCGGCATCGACGTCAACAGCGGCGCGCCGCGCATGACGATGGATCTTGCTGACTTGGGCGACGGCATCGGCTTCGTGCCGATTGCCATCGGCATGTTCGGCATTGCCGAACTCGCGGTGACTTTGGGCAAGGTGCAGGACCGCAGCCTTTTGGCCGTGAAATTAAAAGACATGTGGCCGAGCTGGGCCGAAATCCGTCAGTGCATTCCGGCGATGCTGCGCGGCACGGCGCTCGGCTCGATTCTCGGCGTGCTGCCGGGCGGCGGCGCGGCGTTGTCGTCGTTCGCGGCTTATGGCCTCGAGAAGAAAGTGTCGCGCAATTCGGCGCAGTTCGGCCGCGGCGCCATCGAAGGCGTGGCCGCGCCGGAAGCCGCCAACAATGCCGGCGCGCAGACCAGTTTCATTCCGCTGCTGACGCTCGGCATTCCCGGCAACGCCATCATGGCGCTGATGGTCGGCGCCATGATGATCCAGGGCATCCAGCCGGGTCCGCAGGTCATCGTCAATCAGCCCGATCTGTTCTGGGGCGTCATCACTTCGATGTGGCTCGGCAACGTGATGCTGGTGGTGCTCAATCTGCCGATGATCGGATTATGGGTGGCGTTGCTGCGCGTGCCGTTCCGGCTGATGTTCCCGGCGATCGTGCTGTTCTGCTGCATCGGCACCTATTCGGCCGGCAACACCGTGTTCGATATCTGGGTGATGCTGCTGTTCAGCGCGCTCGGCGTGTTCTTCTACAAGGTCGGCGCGGAGCCGGCACCCTTCGTGCTCGGCTTCGTACTCGGCCCGATGATGGAAGAGAACTTCCGCCGCGCCATGTACATCTCGCGCGGCGATCCGCTGGTGTTCGTGGAGCGGCCGATCAGCGCACTGCTATTGCTCATGGCAGTCGTGCTGCTCGTCATCCTCGTGCTGCCCTCGATCAGGGCCAAGCGCGAGGAAGTGTTTCAGGAATAACTAGCGCGCTTGCTTGTGATAGACCGTGTTAGGCCGCATATCGGTGGCAGACGCGACGCGGTTCGACATGTTGAAAAAGCCGACCACCGCCGAAATATCCCAGATGTCGCGATCGGAAAATCCGGCGCGGCGAAGTCTTTCACGATCGCCCTCTTCGACGCTCCACGGCGACGACGTGAGCTTGACCGAAAAGTCGAGCATGGCGCGCTGGCGCTTGTTGAGCCGCGCGACGCGATAGTTCATCACCAGATGCTCGCCGAGCAGCGGATTGCCGGAATATTGCCGCACCGCGGCGCCGTGTGCGGTGAGGCAGTAGTAGCACCGGTTCTGCGACGACACCGCGACCGCGATCATCTCACGCTCGAGCTTGGAAAGCCCGGACTCGCCCAGCATCAGATCGTTGTAGAGCGCGGCGAAGGTTTCGAGCTTGGTGTTGTCGAAGGCATAGGCCAGCAGCACGTTCGGCACGAAGCCGAGCTTGTCCTGGCACTTCTTGAAATAGGCGGTCATCGCCGGCGACAGTTTGCCGGCTGGCAGGTTGAGCGCGATCACCGGCGCGTCGTCGGCTGCCGGCGCCGCCGCTTTGGCCGCAGCGGTTTTCATCATCGCGGTTTTGGATTGCAGCGGTTTGGACGGTGCGGGTTTCGGAACCGGCGATCTGGTCGCCGTTGTCTGCATGCTGGCCGCCTTGCTGGCGGTTTTGACTGCTTTAGTGGCCTTGGCCATTTTTCCCCGCGCTTTTGTTGTCCTGCACTGGGGTCAAGACTACATGGTTGCAGGGCGGCGCGATATCGCCGCTCAGGCGCTATTTTGCGTTTTATTACAACAACTTAATGAGAGACCGATATTATTTTCGTATATTTGCCGTCGTGTTGTCACCAAAGGATGTGTTGCTCTCGACGGCCGCCGGGTGAATGTGAACACTCCCTTCCTGCTCGGCCGATTCGCTGCAACGCGAGGTTTTTCCCATGCTCGAGCGTACCGTCCGTGACGACGATTCTGCCGCCACCGCTCTGATCGACAATGCCGCCGCCGTTCTGGTCGGCCGGCGCAGCGACATCCCGGCGTCCTTCGTCGCTCATATCTTTGCCCGCGCCGTGCCGGAAGATGTGGTGCGCTACGGCGCCGACGACATCGCGATGCTGGCCGAGCGGGCTTACGATTTTCTGAGCGAGCGGCAACCGGGCACATCCAAGGTTCGCTGCGAGACCGTGACGCTGAGCGACTCCGGCGAGCGCAAGTCCGTGACGGTCGTCGAGCTCGTCAACGACGATATGCCGTTCCTCGTCGACTCGGTGATGGGCGAAATCGCCGAACATCGGCTCGATGTCCGGCTGGTGTCGCATCCGGTGCTCGGCGTGAAGCGCGATGGCGGCAAGCTGACCGCGGTGGGAGCGGCCGAAACCGCCGGCACCCGCGAGAGTTTCATCACCATTCATCTCGATCCGGCCGATGAAACGGCGTGCCGCGATCTGGTCGCTGCGCTCGACAACGTACTCGGCGAAGTGCGGCTCGCGGTGCAGGACTGGCGGCCGATGCTCGATCGCGTCAATGCCGTCGTCGCCGATCTGCAGAACAATCCGCCGCCGCTGCCGGTCGACGAGATCGCCGAGGCGATCCAGTTCCTGCAATGGCTGCTGGCCAACAATTTCACTTTCCTCGGCCTGCGCGACTACGATGTCGAGGGCGAGAAGATCCAGGCCGATTTCGACTCCTCGCTTGGCATCATGCGGTCGCGCGACCTCCGCGTGCTGCGACGTGGCAGCGAATTGCTCGAAATAACGCCGGAAATCATGGCGTTTCTGCAAGAGCCGCGCACGCTGATCATCGCCAAGGCGAATATTCATTCGCGCGTGCATCGCCGCGTCTATCTCGACTATATCGGTGTCAAGCGGTTCGATGCGTCGGGCAAGCTGATCGGCGAATTCCGCATCGTCGGTCTGTTCACGTCGACGGCCTATACGCACACCGCCCACAGCATTCCCTATCTGCGCCGCAAGATAGCCGGCGTCGAAGCGCGCGCCGGTTTCGATCCCAACAGTCATTCCGGCAAGGCTCTGGCCAACGTGCTGGAGCAGTATCCGCGCGACGAGCTGTTCCAGATCGACGAGGAGACGCTGTCGCGCTTTGCGCTGGCGATTCTGCAACTCGACGAACGCCCGCGCGTGCGCGTGCTGGCGCGCCACGACCGCTTCGATCGTTTCGTGTCGGTGATGGTGTTCGTGCCGCGCGAGCGTTACGACAGCCACATTCGCGTGAAGATCGGCGAGTATCTCGCCAACGCCTTTATCGGCCGCGTCTCGGCCTATTATCCGTTTTTCCCTGAAGGCCCACTGGTGCGCGTGCACTTCATCATCGGGCGGTCAGGCGGCGCCACGCCCGACATCGATCGCGCCACGCTGGAAAACGAAGTCGGCAATATCATTCGCAGTTGGGCCGACGGTCTGATGTCGGCGCTGCTATTGGTCAATCCGCCAGCCAAGGCGCGCGAACTGTTCGCACGTTATTCGCAAGGTTTTTCCGCGGGCTTCCAGGAAGCCTATGCGCCCACCGTCGCGGCCGGCGATATCCGCGTGGTCGAAGGTTTGAGCGCGGGGCGCCCGCTCAATGTCGATTTCCATCACCGGCTCGAGGAAGAGCAACAGGCGGTCGGCCTGAAAGTGTGGAGTTTCGCCCGTCCGCTGCCGCTGTCGGAACGCGTTCCCGTGTTGGAAAACATGGGTTTCCGGGTGGTCGACGAGCGCACTTATTTGATCACCCCGGCGGGCGAGAACGGCGACGAAATCTGGTTCCACGACATGCTGCTGGAACGCCATGACGGCGGCATGATCGATCTGACCGGCGCCAAAGGCAGGCTTGAAGCCGCGTTTCTGATGGTGATGCGCGGCGGCGCCGAGAACGACGGTTACAACGCGCTGACGCTGTCCGGCGGCCTGGCCTGGCGCGACGTGGCGCTGATCCGCACGCTGTCGCGTTTCCTGCGCCAGATCCGTGTGCCCTATTCGCAGGACTACATGTGGGCGACGCTGGTCAAGCATCATGCGATTGCCGCCAATGTCGTCGAACTGTTTCACGCGCGTTTCGATCCGCGTTCGGAAGCGGCGCAGGATCGCGACGGCAAACAAAAGGCTATCGTCGCGCGCATCGACGAAGAGCTGGAGAAGGTCGAGAGCCTCGATGAAGACCGCATCCTGCGGCTGTTCGTCAACGCGGTGCAGTCGGCGATCCGTACCAATTTCTATCAGACCGACAAAGACGGTCACGTCAAAGCGCTGATCGCGATCAAGTTCGAAAGCGGCAAGCTCACCGAAATGCCGCTGCCGCGTCCGCTCTACGAAATTTTCGTCTACTCGCCGCGCGTCGAAGGTGTGCACATGCGCTTCGGCAAGGTTGCGCGCGGCGGCATTCGCTGGTCCGACCGTCCGCAGGATTTCCGCACGGAAATTCTTGGGTTGGTCAAAGCGCAACAGGTCAAGAACGCGGTCATCGTGCCAGTCGGCGCCAAAGGCGGCTTCGTGCCGAAGCTGATGCCGAAG
>CAISIV010000112.1 GCA_903885555.1 uncultured Hyphomicrobiales bacterium | reverse complement strand
CTCCGGCCGCGACGTGTTGTTCGACATCGACTGGCAGGGCACCCGCCAGTTGCTCGAAAAAATGCGCGACGACGTGGTGACCGTGTTCGTGCTGCCGCCGTCGGCCGACGAGTTGAAAGCGCGGCTCGAGCGTCGCGCCGAAGACAGCGCCTCGGTGATCGCGCACCGCTTGCAGAACGCCGTCGAGGAAATCTCGCACTGGCGCGAATACGATTACATCCTGGTCAATCGCGACCTGAACGAAAGCTTCGCGCGCCTGCAGGCAATCCTCACCGCCGAGCGGCTCAAGCGCGTCAAGATGCTCGACATCGAGGCCTTTGCCGAAAAGCTGTTGAGCGATCTGCGCAAGCTGGCGCTCTAGTCGCGCTTCTTGCTCTGCCGCGACAGCGCATTGGCAAGCGCCGCGAAACCCTTCACATCGATTTCCTCGGCGCGCGCGGTCGGTTCGATGCCGGCCTCGCTCAGCAAGGCCGCCGTATCGGCACCCAGCGATTTCAGGCTTTGCCGCAGCATCTTGCGGCGCTGGCCGAAGGCGGCCTCGGTCACCCGTTGCAGCACCTTGCCGTCGCAGGCGACCGGTTCGGCGCGCGGCACCAGCCGCACCACCGACGACGTCACATTGGGTGGCGGCACGAAGGCGGTCGGTGCGACGTCGAACATGATCTTGGCCTCGCAGCGCCATCCCGCCAGCACGGCAAGACGGCCGTAAGCGTCATCGCCCACTTTCGCGACTATCCGCTCCGCGACTTCGCGCTGGAACATCAGCACCAGCATGTCGTACCACGGCGGCCACGGTTCGGCGGTCAGCCAGCCGATCAGCAGTGGCGTCGCAATGTTATACGGAAGGTTGGCGACCACCCGCGTGCGTCCGCCGCCGGCGAGACTGCGCGCATCGATCTGCAACGCATCGCCCGACACGACTTCAAGCCGTCCTGGATAATGCGCCGCGATGTCCGCGAGCGCGGCAAGCGCGCGCTCGTCGCGCTCGATGGCGATGACGCGGGAGGCGCCGAGCGACAGCAGCGCGCGGGTCAGCCCGCCGGGCCCCGGACCGACTTCGACGACGGTGGTGCCATCCAGCGGTTCGGCGACGCGTGCGATCTTCGCCGTCAGATTGAGATCGAGCAGGAAGTTCTGGCCGAGCGATTTCTTGGCGGACAGATCGTGCTTGCGGATGACCTCGCGCAGCGGCGGCAGGTCGTCGATCTGCGCCATTTATTTCGCTGGCACGAGGGCAGGCGTGGTCGCCGCCAGCCGCGCCGCCAGCGCCAAGGCCGCAACAAGGCTCGACGGGTCGGCCTTGCCGGTGCCGGCGATGTCGAACGCCGTGCCGTGGTCAGGCGAGGTGCGCACGAAGGGCAGGCCGAGCGTGACGTTGACGCCGTGGTCGAAGGCCAGCGTCTTGATCGGGATCAGCGCCTGGTCGTGATACATGCACATCGCGACATCGTAGCCGGCGCGCGCCCGCTCGTGGAACATGGTGTCGGCCGGCAGCGGGCCGACGGCGTCGATGCCTTCGGCCTTTAGCCGCGCGATCGCCGGAGCGACGATGTCGCGATCCTCGATGCCAAGCGAACCGTCTTCGCCGGCATGCGGGTTCAGGCCGGCAACGGCAATACGAGGGCGTGAGACGCCAAAACGCGCGGTGAGATCGCGCGCGACGATGCGTCCGGTCGTGACAATGAGATCGGCGGTCAGCGCCTCGACGACCTCGCGCAGCGGCAGATGAATGGTGACCGGCACCACCGCGAGCTCGGGCGACCACAGCATCATCACTGGCTGCACCGGCTTGCCGGTCGCCTCGGATGCGAGCTTCGCCAGGAATTCAGTATGGCCTGGCTCGGCAAAGCCCGAGCGGTACAGCACGTTCTTGGCGATCGGATTGGTGACGACCGCGGCGGCTTGTCCGAGCAGCACATCGGTCACCGCGCGGCGGATCGACTCGATAGCCGCCGGGGCGCTTGTCGCGTCCGGCTGGCCGGGCGCAGCGGTGATGGTGAGGCCCAGCGGCACCACCGGCAGGGCGCGCTCGAAGGCGGCGACAGCCGTCGCCGGCGTCACTTCAACGAGCGGTACATCGAGCTTGAGGGTGCGGGCGCGGCGCGCGAGAAAGTCGACGTCGCCGATCACATAAAAAGGCGGCAGATCCAGCTCGACCCGGCGCGGCCACAAGGCCAGTGTCAGATCAGGCCCGATCCCGGCCGGCTCGCCGAGCGTTAACGCCAGCGGCTGGGAAACGCGTCCCGTCATTTGTATTCGATCATCGCCTGTTTGCGGATCTCGTCCAGAAACTTCTTGCCTTCGGTCTCGAAGCGTTTGTTGAAGAGATCTTCGCGGACTTCACGTTTGACCGGCGAGTCCGACGTGCTTTCTTTTTTCTCGCACAGCGCGAACATTTGCAGGCCTTGCGGCGTCACTTCCGGCGTGGTCAGGCGGCCGACTTCCATGCCGCCCAGCAAGTCGCGCAATTGCGCCGGCAACTCGGATGAACTGCGGCGCACCGGTTCGCGCACCGCGACGTTGCGCAGCGCGCGGACCATCGGCAGGCCTTCGCCGCAGGAGGTGAAGCGGCCGCGCAGATTTTCGGCTTCGCGGCGCCGCGCATCCAAGCCGCCTTCGCCTCGTTCCGCCACCAGCGTGATGGGATAGAGAGTGTAGGTGTAGCCCGCCTTGGTCTCGGCTTCGTTGCGGGCCTTCAACGCATTGGCGACATCGGATTCGCCGATTTGCAGCGAAGACTGGAATTTACCGCGCACTAGCTGGTTCCACACGATTTCCGCGCGCATGCGCGCCTTGATGGCGTTCGGTGAAATACCGGCCCGATCGAGCATCTGCCCGAATTGCTGCGGCGTGATGCGCTGGCGGCGCGCCATGTTTTCGAAGGCGGCGTCGACTTCCGATTCCGAGGCCTCGAGGCCGTAGACCTTGGCCTTTGCAATCTTGATGCGGTCGTCGATCAACTCGTTGATGACTTCCTGGCGCGTTGAGCTTTTGTGGGTCGAGGACGCCATCAGCTTGCTGCGCTGTTGGATATCCAGTTCGGTGATCGGAGAACCGTTCGCGACCACGACTACCTGCGCGGACGCGGGCGCGGCCAGCACCGCAGTGAAAACCGCCGCGACGAGCCAGCAGTGGATCGGACGAAGTTTCAAGCGCATCCCAGGCATCGCAGTATCCATTGTCTCAAACGCCGGTGGTCTTCCCACAATGACGGGGAGCCGCACATCAATTGCCGCTAACGGCAGTCGCCTGGCTGACGGTCGTGCCGCCGAGGGTCCGCAGGCTCAGCTGCAGCATGACCGTATGATTGAGGACGGCCGTGCCGGTTCCGTAAGAATAGTTTGTGATGTAATTCAAGGCCAAGATGAGGCAGTCGTCGATATAGCCGATGCCGATCATGTTGGTCGTAAATTTGTTGGCGCGGACGTCATAGAGCGCCGAGGCTCGCAGCAGCCAGTTGGCGTCGAGCTTGACCGAACCGGTGCCGAGGAAACCCTGGCGGCGGTCGTTGTAGCCCAAGGCGGGCTGGGCGGCGTAGTCGCCATAGAGCAGGCTGGTGCTCCAGCGGTTGAAGTTGGCCGCGACCTCGTATTCCGCGCGCTGCAGGGTGAAGTCGCCTTTATCGAAGCGGAAGCGCGACGTGAATTTGTAGGTGCCATTGGGCGCGTACGAGGCGCGCGCCACATAGTCCGAAGCGCGGGTGTCGAGGCCGCTGTTGAGGCCGGTATTGGTGGTCGAAGCCTGTGCGAACGAGTTCTGGCCGAACAGCTGGTAGGACTGGCCGAACAGCATGTTGACGAAGCCGCCCTGGTTGAATTGGGCGGTGTACTGGCCGCCGTAGTTGGCGCGGCCGCCGCCTTCGACGCGGTCGTAGCCGGAGAACTTGTCGACGCGGAACAGGTTGCTGTCGTCGTACACCAACGTCTGCGCGTCTTCGTTCTGCCAGCGGTTGATCTGGGATTCGTTCGGCCGCGCGATCACCTGGGCGATCGGTTCGATGGTCTGGGTGCCCCACGACTGCGCGCTGATGAAGGGGTAGCGGTACTCCATGCCGATGGTCGGCATGGCGCGCACGAGGTTGTTGTCGCCGGTGTTGATGAAGTTCGACACGCCCGGATCGTTGGCGACGTGCGACGCGCTGGTATCGACGCGGACCTTGGCAAACGGCGTGAACACCTGGCCGTAACTGTCGGTGATGCTGCGCTTCCATTCGGCCTCGGCCGAGAAGCGGCTGTAGGTGCCGGGGACGCCGCGCAGCACGCAGTTTGCCGAATTGCGCAGCGCGGGATCGGCGGTCTGGGCGCAAGCGCCGCTCGTCAGCGCGGTCTGCGTGATGGCATCGAAGTTCGCCTGGTTGCGGGTCAGGCTGGTGAAGTTCAAATTGTAGCTCAACTGGCCGCCGGCGATCGGCCGATCGAGAATGTAGTTGTAATCGATGACCGGGTGCACGACCGGAATTTGCGACTGCACGTCGGTCGGCGACATGCCGAGGAAGTAGATCGTGCGCGCGTCGAAGAAGCTGCGGTTGCCCTGGCCGGTAATGTAGAGCTGAGAATTGGCCGAGTTGGCGACGGCGGCGAACGGATCGGTGAAACGATAGGCCGACAGGCGCGGATTGTAGTCGCGCAGGAACTGCTTGTCGCTCAGCAGCACGCCATCCCAGCCCCATAGCCAATTCTTGTTGAGCGCGAATTGGCCGGAGGTTTCGAGGCTGCCGCGGAAGTCGCGATAGCCGGGACCCGGAGTGCCCGAGGAGGTGAAATAGTTCTTGTCGAGCTGGCGGATGCCGGCGGCGCGAATGTCGTATTGGCCGTTGAGCGTGCGCTGGCGGAATTCGCCTTGCAGCAGCACGCCCTGTTTGGTCGTGATCATCGGCGAGAAGGTGGCGTCGTAGTTCGGCGCCAAGGCCCAGTAGTAGGGAATTTCAATCGACTGGCCAAAGATGCTGCTTGAGCCGGGCGACGGCATCAGGAAGCCGGACTTGCGTTTGACGGTCGGATCGGGCGCAGAGAAGTACGGCAACCATGCCATCGGCATGCCGAAAAATTCGAGTTTGGCGTCCTCGAAATAGATCATCTTCTCGTTCTGGTCGTGAATGACGCGCGCGGCCTTCACCTGCCAGAGCGGCGGTTTCTTCGGATTGTCGATACACGGCTTACAGGCCGTATAGACGCCGTCGTGGAACACCGTGTAGTTGCCGTTCGAGCGGTCGGCGCGGGTCGCGGCCATGCGCGTCTCGTCCGGCGTATCGAGGCGAAGCGAGTCGACGAAGCCGTCGCGATAGTCGTCCGACAGATCCATGATCTCGCCGTAGGTGACGTTGCCTGAATCTTCGGTCAGGCGGACGTTGCCTTCGGCGTGCAGACGCTTGGTGGCCTGATCGTAGATCACCCGGTCGGCTTCGATAGTCGAGCCGCCGTAATAGATCTGCACGCCGCCGACGGCGGAGACCTTGTGGCCGTTGTAGTCGTAATTGATCTCGCGCGCCTGAACGAGCATCTGCTTCGAGCCAGACTTCTCGCGTTCAATGGCGATCTTGGATTTCGGCGGCTTCGGCGGCGCAACGGGGAAGGTTAGCTCTTGGGCCGATGCCGGTTGCATGACGGCAGACGCGACAAAACCGCCGCAAACCAGAAGGCTGAGGACAGCAGCAAAACGCACGACACCGCGGCGGTAGGGCCGGGGCTTATGGGGAGGAGCGCTAGGCAGCCCCGCCATCACCCGTCCTCCTGGTACAACAACGCTATGAATCCCGTCAGTCCCCCAACAAACACAGGTAACCAAGCTGCTGCCACAGGGTGCATCAGCTCGGCCTTGGCTAAGTCCTCGGTTACCTTGGATAAAACATAAAGCAGAAACCCGGCTGCCATGCCACTTAAAACCATCTTTTGTACCCCGCCGAAGCGGAAGAAACGTAAACTTACAGCGGCAGCAAGGAAAACCATGGCGGTGAGCAAAAACGGCCGGGCGAGAAGCTTCTGGAACTGCAACCTATAGCCTGCAGCGCCAAGTCCTGCGTGTTCCGCGATCTCGATATACGATGGTAATTCCCAAAACGGGACGGTTTCCGGCGTCGCAAAGCTTTCACGAACCTGTTCCGGGGTCAGCGAGGTCTTGAGCGGAAACTTGGCGTGGTCGGCCGGCAGCACGCCGAGCGCGTAGACCCGGGCATCGAACAGCTGCCAGACGCCGGGCTCCAGCGCCGCCGCCCGGGCATCGATGCGCTGTTTGAAGTGCCCGGCGGCGTCGAAGGTGAATACGGTCACGCCGCTGAGCGAGACGCCCTGGTCGCGGCTGGTTTTGGCGCCGATGATGGCCTGGCCGTCGGACGAGCGCTGGTTGACCCAGAAATTGGTCGTGCTGCCGCCGAGACCGGTCGGGTTCTGGTTCATCAATTCGGCTTCGTAGCGCTTGGACTGTTCCTGAAGCACGGCCGATACCGGATTGTAGACGGTGGTCGCGAAGACGCCGATGAGGAACGCCACCACCAAAGCCGGCGAGACGAACTGCCAGGCCGACATGCCGGCGGCGCGCGCCACAACCAGTTCGAGCCGCCGCGACAGATTGAGGTAGCAGGACATCGCGCCGATCAGCACGCAGAACGGCATGATGCGCTCGGTCACCTGCGGCACGCGGTAGAACGAGGTTTTCATCACCAGGATCGCCGACACGTTCGGAATGTCGGACGAGCGGCGCATCATCTCGATGTAGTCGATCAAGGCGACCAGCACGAAAATGCTGGCGAATACCATCAGCACTGCGCTGAGAAAGCGCATGCCGAAGTATCGTGCCAGTGTTCCGCCAAGAACTTGCATTTAGTTCACTTGCATAAGGTTACTTCATGGCCACGGCGAGGCGTTGCGAAATGCGCTCGGTCAACGCGGTGATCCAGTTCATCAGGAAGGCCGGCGGCTCGAGGATGACGCCGGTGCGGATCACGAACAGTCCGCCGCCAATGGCCGCGGCAACCGCCACGTATTGCAGCACCAGCATCGCCGGAACCGTTGCGCCGAACACCGTCGAGACGAAGCCGATCAGCCGCAGTATGCCGACCCCGCCGACCGCGCCGACCATCGACAGCGTACGGCTTTGCCGCGTCGTGCGCGGCGCGCCGAGATAGGCGAAGGCAATCACCACGAAAGCGATCGGATACAGCGGCGCCATCAAACGGTCGTGCAATTCGGCACGGAACGGCCCCGGCTGTTCGATCAGGAATGGATCTTTCGGATCGGGGAACATCAACTGCCAGAGATAACGCTCGCGGATCGAATACTTCACCGACTGCGGGCCGCCGGAAAACTGCGACAGGTCGAAGGCATAGCGGTCGAACTTCACCATCGCCGGATCGCGTTCGGTGACCTGCTGCCGCTGCACGACGCCTTCCTGAAGGATCAGGAACGTACCTGTGTCGTTGTCGATCAGTTCGCCGTATTCCGCGAGCACGGTCATTCGCTCGTTCGGATTGCGGCGGTCATCGAGGAAGATGCCCATCAACTGGCCGTTGTTGCGGCGCTCGCGGATGTGAATGGTGACGCCGCTTTCAATCGAGGTGAAGCGGCCGGGCTGCACGATGGTCGAGACGACGTTGGCGCGCACTTCGGTCAGCCAGTCGCGCAACATGCGCAGACCCTTGGGCGCGGCATAGGCGCTGATCGCGGTGACCAAAATCGATACGACGACCGCGGCCGACAGAAACGAACGAAACAGCAGCCACGGCGACATGCCGGCGGCGTTCATGACGATGATTTCGGAATCCGTCGACATCTTGTTGAGCGTGTGCGCAACGGCAATCAGCAGCGCGATCGGCGCGATCACCAGCACGAGTAGTGGAATGATCAGACCTGTGATGCCGACGAACACCAGAATGGTCTGGCCCTGGCTGGTCATCAGGTCGATATCGCGCAACGCCTGCGTGACCCAGATGACCGCAGTCAGGCTGAGCAGCACGACAAGAAACGCACCAAAGGTGGTGTGGAAAATATATCGGCTGATGGACCCCATCCGCGGCGTCGTCCCCCGTTTGCGGCAAGCGCGTTACTGCCGCCCGGCACCCCACCGAACACACAGCAGAAGTACCTAAGCCCAACCCCCGTTAGGGATTTCCTTGATCGGCCGACAAAATGGCCGCGCAAAGGCAAAGCCGTTGAACATGCACAACAAAAAGTTAAGCGCGCACCAAGGCTAACTCCCAAACCAAGCCTGTGGAACGCGATTCTGGCAAGCAAATAGGCTGGTGGTATTCAGGTACTACAAGCCAAGGCCGATGGCCTGTGAAAAGCCTCAAAAGCAGCCGAGTTTTGGCTTTGCAGGTACCCTCACGCCGCGCCATATGGGACAGGCCTTAACCTCCGCCGCTCCGACCAAGGATTCCCTCCATGACTGACGCCCTGAAGCTTGGCTTTGGACCGTTCGCCGCACCCGGCAAGGGTGTGCTGATCGTGTTCTGCGATGACGCCCTCAAGTTCGGCGTCGCGACCGCCAAAGTACTGGGATCGGCGCTCGGGTCGGCCACTGGCCTGGTCGCGCGGGCCGCCAAAGCCGAACGCTTCACTGGCAAGAGCGGTTCGTCGCTCGACCTGATCATGCCGGAGGGTCTCAAAGTCGGCCGGCTGACCGTGGTCGGCGTCGGCAAGGCGGCCGACCTGACGGCCAAGGACTTCCTCAAGCTCGGCGGCATTGCCATGGGCAAGCTGCCGGCCTCCGCCAGCGATGGCGTGGTGTTTGCCGATCTGCCGGGCGGCGCGATGAGCGCCGAACAGGCCGCGGACATGGCGCAGGGGGCTCGGCTGCGCGCCTATAAATTCGACCGCTACAAGACTCGAAAGAAGGACGACGAAAAGCCCCCGGCCAGCCGCGCCATGACGGTCGCGACCGCCGACGTCGCCGGTGCGCGCAAGGCTTTCGCCAGCCGCGACACGACGGCCGCGGGCATCGAACTGGCGCGCGATCTCGTCAACGAGCCGGCCAACGTGCTCTATCCGGAAGAATTCGCCCGCCGCACGCTGGCGCTGAAGAAAGTCGGCGTCGCCGTCGAGGTGTTCGACGTCAAGGCGATGAAGAAGCTCGGCATGAACGCGCTGCTCGGCGTGTCGCAAGGCTCGGCGCACGACGGCCGCATGGTGGTGATGCGCTGGAACGGCGGCAAGAAGGGCGACGCGCCGCTGGCCTTCATCGGCAAAGGCGTTTGCTTCGACACCGGCGGCATCTCGATCAAGCCGGCGGCCTCGATGGAAGACATGAAGGGCGACATGGCGGGCGCGGCCTGCGTGGTCGGCCTGATGCATGCGCTGGCGTCGCGCAAGGCGAAAGTGAACGCGGTCGGCCTGATCGGTTGCGTCGAGAACATGCCGGACGGCAACGCGCAGCGTCCGGGCGACATCGTCAAATCCATGTCGGGGCAGACGATCGAGATCATCAACACCGACGCCGAAGGGCGCCTCGTGCTCGCCGACGTGCTTTGGTACGCCGCCAAGCGCTTCAAGCCGAAATTCATGATCGATCTGGCGACGCTGACCGGCGCCATCATCGTCGCGCTCGGCCAGGAATATGCCGGCATGTTCACCAATAACGATGAACTCAGCCATCGCCTGCATCTTTCGGGCGAGGCGACTGGCGAACTTGTTTGGCGCATGCCGCTCAATCCGGTTTACGACAAGATGCTGGATTCCAAATTCGCCGACATGAAGCACACCGGCGGCACGCGCTGGGGCGGCGCGATCACCGCCGCGCAATTCATCCAGCGTTTCGTCGCCGACGAGACGCCGTGGGTGCATCTCGACATCGCCGGCACCGGTTTTGACTCGCGCATGACCGACATCAACAAGAGCTGGGGCTCGGGCTGGGGCGTGCGGCTGCTGGATAGATTGGTCGCCGACTACTACGAGAAATAGGCCGGAAACACTGGATGAAATGGCTGCGCTGGTTTCAGGATTACGCCGCGCATCGGGATCCGCGCACCGCGCTCGGCAATCTTGTCGCGTTGCTGATCGTCTCGAACCAGCCGTTCTATCCGCTCTATGTCTATTGGATCGCCGGTTCGCCGGCATGGGTGACGCTGGTGTCATTTCTGTCGACGCCGTTCTTTTTCGCGGTGCCGGCGGTGGCGCGGCGCAACGCTTTGGCCGGCCGTATCTTGCTGTGCGTAACGGGAACGCTCAACACCGTGTTGTGCGTCTGGGCCATCGGCGAACCGAGCGGCGTTGCTCTGTTCTATCTGCCGTGCATCCTGATCGGCGTGCTGTTGTTCCGGCAGACCGAACTGGCGGCGATGGCTGTTTGCACCGGGCTGCCGATGCTGGCGTTCCTCGTGCTGAACCACAAACTCGGCGGGCCCTTGCATGTGTTCGGCGCGGAGCAATACAGTTCATTGGTCACGTTGCATGCCGTCAGCGTCGGCTCGCTGATTGCTTTCGTCGGCTATAAATTTTCGACCGAACAGAAATCATGACCGAGATTCTTTTTTATCACCTGCAAGGCCAGAAGCTCGAAGGCGTGCTGACGCCGCTCCTGGAGAAGTCGCTGGAGCGCGGCTGGAAGGTTGTCGTGCAGGGCGCGACCGAGGAGCGCATCGACGCGCTCGACGCCCATCTGTGGACCTACAGCGACGACGGCTTTCTGCCGCACGGCACCTGGCGCGAACCCGACGCCGCGTCGCAGCCGGTATTGCTGACGCTCGACGACAGAAACTCGAACGAGGCGACGGTGCGTTTTCTCATTGAAGGCGCCGCCGTGCCGGACGATGCCGCGACCTATCAGCGCCTGGTGCTGGTGTTCGATGGCGATGATGACGACGCGGTGGCCGCCGCCCGCGCGCAATGGACCGATGCCAAGGCCAAGGGCTTCGAGGCGACCTATTGGCAGCCGGACGAGCAGGGCCGTTGGGTGAAAAAGGCCTGAGTTGCGCGCTTGACAGGTCTATATACCTAGGATATATATCCTCCATCCCGCCCTTACTACGAGGGGCGTTTGATCAGCGTCATTAGACGTTGGGCGGGGAGCGGTGGCCGGTGGGGGTGTCGGAGATGCGACGCAACAAACCCATCGGCGGTCCAAGCCGCTTGGTCCCGGCGCGCCAACCGCGCGTCACGGGGGCGTAAGGCCGTGCGGGCCTTAGGAGCAAAGCAGATGACTGTGTCCGAAAGGCCGGTCTGAACGCCGCGCCACCTCCTCGCACGGACAATAAGTCCCACAGCGGTGGATAGGCGCGAAAGCGCCTGAAAGGTCAGTCCACCGGGGGTCGAGCGGAGCAAACCTCAAACACTGCGCGCGGAGCGCCGGGGAACCGGCACCTTCGTGGTGACTATGCTCGTGAGAACAAACTCAACTCTCTCACGAGGCTGCGGGGTCGTTGGGACCCCGGCGTTCCGCGCGCCCTCGCTTTGCGAGGGCGGTGAAGGAAGCGAATTTGGAATACGGCCTGCCCGGGGCCGCTAAGAATACGGGCGATGAATCACGTCTGCCCAACACTCTCTCCTCTCTTGCCCCCGCCCCTCCGCCGTCGCATATTCCGCCCGCCTGACTTCGATCCCGCTTTTCAAAACAAACGTTCCAAGGAAAATCTCATGAAGCTCGTCCGTTACGGCGCGCCCGGCCGCGAAAAGCCCGGTATCATCGGCGACGATGGCAAAATCCGCGACCTGTCGCGCATCGTGAAGGACATCGACGGCGCCATGCTCGCCTCCGGCGGCCTCGCCAAGATCAAGAAGGCCAATTTGAAGCGCATGAAGCCGGTCGCCGGCAAGCCGCGGCTCGGCCCCTGCGTCGGCAATGTCGGTAACTTCATCGCCATCGGCCTGAACTATTCGGACCACGCCGCCGAAGCCGGCATGCCGGTGCCGAAAGAGCCGATCATCTTCAACAAGCCGAAGAGCTGCATCGTCGGCCCCAACGACGACACCATCATCCCGAAGGATTCGCTCAAGCTCGACTGGGAAGTCGAGATCGGCATCGTTATCGGCAAGCGCGCGCGTTATCTGACCAAGGAAAATACCAAGGCGGCGATCGCCGGCTATTTCCTGTCGAACGACGTGTCCGAGCGCAACTTCCAGATCGAGCGTTCCGGCGGTCAGTGGGGCAAGGGCAAGGGCTCCGAGACCTTCGGGCCGATCGGCCCGTGGTTCGTCACCAAGGATGAGATCAAGGATCCGCAGAATCTCGAGATGTGGCTCAACGTCAATGGCGAGAAGCGCCAGCGCGGCAACACCAAGACCATGATCTTCGGCTGCGAACACCTGGTCTGGTACTGCTCGCAGTTCATGGTGATGGAGCCGGGCGACATCATCATCACCGGCACGCCGCCGGGCGTGGGCTTGGGCATGAAGCCGACGCCGCAGTTCCTCAAAGCGGGCGACGTCGTCACGCTCGGCATCGAGAAACTCGGCGAGCAGAAGCAGAAGATCGTCGCGGGGAAGTATTAGCGCGTAGCGCGTGGTCATCCCCGCGAAGGCGGGGATCCAGCACTAAAGGCAAAACCCCGGGTGAAAGCCCGGGGTTTTTGTTTGCAGTGCTGCGCCGCTCTCATCTCACACTGAGCCCCGCGCAAAAAACTAACTCCGATACTTGTTGGTCCTTCTAAAGATTGCATCCTCTAGTTGTTGTGTCCATATTGCAGTTGCGACCAATAACAACATGCGAAATCGAGGAAGCTACATGGCGTTTGACATTAATAAGCTTAGTGGTGGGTCGCCTCCCGGTGGCGGCAAAATCATCGAGCCTCGAAAAATATTTAGCACGCTAGTTCGCAACCCGCGCTTTCGCCGACCATCAGACGAGCAAGGTGAAGTGTTGGACGCCTGGTTCGAAAAACGAAATCGATCAGACAACACCCTTAAGATGAATACTGGGTCTGGCAAGACACTCGTCGGCTTACTCGCCTTGCAAAGCTCGCTAAATGAAGGAGCGGGACCAGCTGTATACGTCACGCCAGACAATTATTTAGCGTCGCAAGTCATTCAGGAAGCTAAGGATCTCGGAATCTCAACAACCGAAAATCCTCGTGACTCTGCATACTTAAGCGGCAAAGCCATTCTCGTAATCAACGTTTACAAGCTCATTAACGGAAAATCTGTTTTTGGTGTGGGAGCGGAAGGAAAAAAACTTCCAATTGGCTCTCTGATCATCGACGATGCCCATGCTTGCCTTTCGGTCGTCAATGAACAGTTCACTTTGAAAATTCCGAATGAGCATCCGGCCTATTCCCAACTATTGAAGCTGTTCGAAGATGACCTGAGGACTCAGTCTGAAACCGGCCTACTCGACGTCAAGGCTAATGACCCCCAGGCGATCGTTCCAGTGCCATTCTGGGCTTGGAAGAACAAGCAGACTGATGCGATCAAAATTCTGCACCAACATCGCGATGATAATGGTTTTGCTTTCGTGTGGCCTTTACTCAAAGAGGTCTGCCCGCTTTGTCTTTGCGTATTTGGTGGCCGGGGATTAGAGATCGCTCCGCGCTGCCTCCCGATAGATGAAATAGCCAGCTTTGTTTCGGCAAAGCGAAAAATCTACATGACTGCAACGCTCGCCGACGATGGGGTGCTAATTTCGCACTTCCAAGCCGACCCAGATTGCGTCACATCGCCAATAAAGCCAAAGGGGGCGGGTGAAATAGGGGATCGCATGATCCTCGCTCCGCAAGAGATTAACCCCAGCCTTACATTCGATGAAGTTAAAAAGCTGGTCGTCGACATATCAAAAACGCATAACGTGGTAGTTATTGTGCCGTCTGGCAGACGCGCGTTGGTATGGTCCGATGTCGCATCACAGACACTAAATGCTGCCAACATTGAGTCCGGTGTTTCAAAGTTAAAAGCTGGCCAGCAAGGAATTACCGTTCTCGTCAACAAATATGATGGTGTCGATCTTCCTGGGGACGCATGCCGACTGCTCGTGATTGACGGCTTGCCAGAGTATTCGGGCTCATCGAACGAGTCGAAATGGCCTCGCTGGACGGGACCGACATACAGCTTGCTCGTCAAATGCAAAAGCTTGAGCAAGGCATGGGCCGCGGCGTCCGCTCCGGAGAGGACCACTGCGCTGTCTTGTTGCTAGGCTCACGGCTAACTCAAAAAATCCATATGCCTTCCGCGAGATCAAAATTTTCGCCCGCGACGTTGGCACAATTGGATTTGTCTCGCGAGGTTGCTGAGCAGCTTCAGGGAGCTTCGAGTAAACAACTCCGTCCTGTGCTGGATTATTGTCTGACCAAGAATCCCGACTGGTGGCGGAAAGGCAAAGAGCGGCTGGCAAACGCCCCAGAAGGACTTGGTGGCTTTGTTGACACAAATGTTATTGCGATCCGGAAGGCTTTCGACGCAGCTCGTGCTCAGCGAATTGATCAGGCCTGCAAACTTATCCAAGAGCAAATCCGCTCCGCTAAAGAAAAGACCGTTAGAGGTTACCTGAAACAACAGTTGGCAGAATACACGCATCACCTCGATCCAAAAGAGGCACAGGAGATAGTTCTTTCTGGCTACCAAGATAATCGGCGTATACTTAAACCGCTGTCGGGCATCACGTACGCAAGGCTAGCCGCTCCGCATGGCAGCCAGGCGGCGGCCGCCGCCGAGTTCATGAAACGATTTCTCGACGGGAATGACTTAATTATCTTTACGAATGCGTTGCTCGATGACTTGGATTGGTATGAGGACGACGCCAAGCGGTTCGAAGCCGCTATTCGCGAACTTGGAGCCTTTTTAGGCTTTGGGTCGCAACGACCCGAAGTCGATCTTGGCAAAGGACCCGACAATTTATGGGCCGTCGGGACACTAAATTTCTTTGTGATAGAAGCAAAGAATGGAGCCACAACCGCGCAAATCTCAAAAAGCGATTGGACGCAACTAGTCGGCTCAATGGAATGGTTCGAGGCCTCGTATGACAGCACATGCAAAGCCTCACCGGTGATAATTCACCCGAGTGCTAAATTTGACCGTTATTCATCGCCG
>CAISIV010000111.1 GCA_903885555.1 uncultured Hyphomicrobiales bacterium | reverse complement strand
GACATGGATCGCCGCATTTTCCTCGACAAGGTGCTCGGCCTCGAATTTGCGTCGATGCGCGAAATTATCGCCATCCTGCGCAGGACTTACTGCCAGACGCTCGGCGTCGAGTTCATGCACATCTCGAATGCCGCGCAGAAGACGTGGATACAGGAACGCATCGAAGGCAAGGACAAGGAGATCCAGTTCACGCGTGAAGGCAAGCGCGCCATCCTCAACAAGCTGGTTGAGTCCGACGGTTTCGAGAAATTCTGTGACGTCAAATTCACCGGCACCAAGCGTTTCGGCCTCGATGGCGGTGAATCGCTGATCCCGGCGCTCGAGCAGATCATCAAGCGCGGCGGCAATCTCGGCGTGAAGGAAATCGTCATCGGCATGCCGCATCGCGGCCGCCTCAACGTGCTCACGCAGGTGATGGGCAAGCCGCACCGCGCGCTGTTCCACGAATTCAAGGGCGGCTCGGCCAACCCGGATTCCATCGAAGGTTCGGGTGATGTGAAGTACCACCTCGGCGCTTCGTCGGACCGCGAGTTCGACAACAACAAGGTCCATCTGTCGCTGACGGCCAACCCGTCGCATCTCGAAATCGTCGATCCGGTGACGCTCGGCAAAGTGCGCGCCAAGCAGGACCAGCACGGCTGCCCGCCGGACGAACGCTTCGCGGTGCTGCCGCTGCTGATGCACGGCGACGCGGCTTTCGCCGGCCAGGGCGTGGTGGCGGAATGCTTCGGCCTCTCGGACCTGAAGGGCTACCGCACCGGCGGCTCGATCCACTTCATCGTCAATAACCAGATCGGCTTCACGACCTATCCGCGCTACTCGCGCTCGTCGCCGTATCCGTCCGACGTCGCGAAAATGATCGAGGCGCTGATCCTGCACGTCAACGGCGACGATCCGGAAGCCGTGGTGTTCGCCGCCAAGGTCGCGGTCGAGTACCGCATGAAATTCCAGCGGCCTGTCGTCATCGACATGTTCTGTTACCGGCGCTTTGGCCACAACGAAGGCGACGAGCCGTCGTTCACCCAGCCGCTGATGTACAAGAAGATCCGGTCGCACCCCTCGACGCTGGAAATATACTCGAAGAAGCTGATCGCCGAAGGCGTCGTTTCCGAAGCTGAATTCCAGAAGATGAAGGACGACTGGCGCGGGCATCTCGAGATCGAGATGGAATCGGGCACGAGCTACAAGCCGAACAAGGCCGACTGGCTCGACGGCCGTTGGTCCGGCTTCAAGTTCGCTGATGGGGTTGAAGATCCGCGCCGCGGCGATACCGGCGTTGCGCTCGAAGACCTGCGCGCGCTCGGCAAGAAGATGACGTCAACGCCGGCAGGCTTCAACGTTCACAAGACGGTGCAGCGCTTCCTCGACAACCGCGTGAAGGCGATCGAGACCGGCGAGGGCATCGACTGGGCGACGGCTGAGTCGCTGGCGTTCGGCACGCTGCTCAAGGAGGGCCATCCGGTCCGGCTGTCCGGACAGGACTCCGAGCGCGGCACCTTCTCGCAACGTCATTCGGTGCTGTTCGATCAGGACACCGAAGCGCGGCATACGTTGCTCAATCACATCGGCGAGGGTCAGGCGCGGTTTGAAGTGCTCAACTCGAGCCTGTCGGAAGAAGCCGTGCTCGGCTTCGAATACGGCTACTCGACGGTCGAGCCGAATGCGCTGACCTTGTGGGAAGCGCAGTTCGGCGATTTCGCCAACGGCGCGCAGGTCGTGTTCGACCAGTTCATCTCTTCGGGCGAGCGCAAGTGGCTGCGCATGTCCGGTCTCGTCTGTCTGCTGCCGCATGGCTACGAAGGCCAGGGCCCGGAGCATTCCTCCGCCCGCCTCGAGCGCTTCCTGCAGATGTGTGCCGAAGACAACATGCAGGTCGCCAACCTGTCGACGCCGGCCAACTACTTCCACGCCCTGCGCCGCCAGTTGAAGCGCGAGATCCGCAAGCCGCTGATCCTCATGACGCCGAAGTCGTTGCTGCGCCACAAGCGGGCGGTGTCGCGACTCGATGAACTCGGCGCCGGCACGACGTTCCATCGTCTGTTGTGGGACGACGCGCAGTCGCTGCCGGACGAGAAGATCAAGCTCGTGCCCGACGACAAGATCCGCCGCGTCGTCATGTGCACCGGCAAGGTCTATTACGATTTGTACGAAGAACGAGAGAAGCGCGGCATCAACGACATCTACCTGCTGCGCATCGAACAGCTGTTTCCGTTCCCGTCCAAGGCGCTGTGCGCCGAGCTAACGCGCTTCAAGCAGGCCGAGATGGTGTGGTGCCAGGAAGAGCCGCGCAACATGGGCTCGTGGTTCTTCGTCGATGTGTTCCTGAACTGGGTGCTCAATCAGATCGGCGCCAAGTTCAAGACCTCTCGCTATGCCGGGCGTCCGGCGTCGGCCTCGACCGCTGTCGGGCAGATGTCGAAGCATCTCGCGCAGCTCAAGCAATTCCTCGACGAAGCGCTCGGTTAAGCGCTTCGCCTCCGTACCGATTTTCAAAAAGGCTCGACCATGACCGACATCCGCGTGCCGACTCTCGGCGAATCCGTCACCGAAGCGACGGTGGGAAAATGGTTCAAGCAGCCCGGCGACGCCGTGGCGGTCGATGAACCGCTGGTCGAACTCGAAACCGACAAGGTTACGCTCGAAGTGCCGGCGCCTGCCGCGGGCATCCTCAGCGACATCGCCGCCAAGAATGGCGAGACCGTCGGCGTCGGCGCCATTCTCGGCATGATCACCGACGGTGCGGGCGCGGCCGCCAAGCCCGCTGCCGCCGCGGCGCCCGCCGCTGCAAAACCTGTCGAAGTGCCGAAGGCAGCGCCCTCGGTCGTTCCTGCAGCGTCACCGATGCCGGCGCCGCCGTCCGTCCGCAAGCTGGGCGCTGAAAGCGGCGTCGATCCGGCCGGCGTTGCCGGTTCGGGCGTGCGCGGTCAGGTGCTCAAAGGCGACATGATGGCGGCCATCGAACGCGCCGCCGCCGCGCCGACACCGGTATCGGCGCCGGTTCAGATGCGCGCGCCATCGCCCCCTGACGACGCCTCGCGCGAAGAACGCGTGAAGATGACGAGATTGCGCCAGACCATCGCGCGCCGCCTGAAGGACGCGCAGAACACCGCTGCGATGCTCACGACCTACAACGAGGTCGATATGAGCGCCGTGATGCACATGCGCAATCAGTACAAGGAACTGTTCGAAAAGAAGCACGGCGCGAAACTCGGCTTCATGAGCTTCTTCACGCGTGCCTGCATCCAGGCGCTGAAAGAAGTGCCGGAGGTCAATGCCGAGATCGACGGCACCGACATCGTCTTCAAGAATTACTACCACATCGGCGTCGCCGTCGGTACCGAGAAGGGCCTCGTCGTGCCGGTGGTGCGCGATGCCGATCACCTGTCGCTCGCCGGTATCGAGAAAGCCATCTCGGCGCTCGGCAAGAAGGCGCGCGACGGTCAGCTCAAGATCGAGGACATGCAGGGCGGTACCTTCACGATCTCGAACGGTGGCGTCTACGGCTCGCTGATGTCGATGCCGATCCTCAACGCGCCGCAGTCCGGCATTCTCGGCATGCACAAGATCCAGGAGCGGCCGGTGGTCGTCGCCGGCAAGATTGAAATTCGGCCGATGATGTATTTGGCGCTGTCCTACGATCATCGCGTCGTCGACGGCCAGCAGGCCGTCACCTTCCTGGTGCGTGTGAAAGAAAATCTCGAAGACCCGGCGCGCATCGTTCTCGACCTGTAATTTCCCGACGCGCGTAGAGTGCGGAGTACATTGATGGCCTACGATCTTATCGTTATCGGCACCGGCCCCGGCGGCTATGTCT
>CAISIV010000110.1 GCA_903885555.1 uncultured Hyphomicrobiales bacterium | reverse complement strand
GAAAATCCGCGAGGTCGCCGTTCGGATAATAGAGATTTTCCAGCGGTTTTGTCGTCGGGCAGGCCGCCGGCGCGTAACCGAGGCGCCCGACCCGCGGCACCGCGCCGCCCTGCATCCGTTCGATGACCGCCGTTATCAATTCCGCGGACGCGCCGCATCCGGTCCAGTCGGTGTCGACGACCAGAAGCCGCCCGGTCTTTTCGACCGACGCCACGAAAGTGTCGATGTCGAGCGGCGCCAGCGACACCGGATCGATGACCTCGGCGTGAATGCCGACTTCGGCCAGGTGAGCCTTGGCGCGCAAGGCTTCGACGACCATGTAGCTGATCGCCACGATGGTGATGTCGTCGCCCTCCGCCAGAATGCGCGCCTTGCCGAACGGGACTTCATACAGCCCGTCCGGCACCAGGCCTTTCTGCCCGTACAGCATCCGGTGCTCCATGAAGACGACCGGATTGTTGTCGCGGATGGACGCCACCAGACAGCCTTTGGCGTCGTGCGGCGTCGTCGGCGCCACGACTTTCAGGCCGGGCACATGCATGAACATCGAGTGCAGCGACTGCGAATGCTGCGGGCCCTGACCCCAGCTTCGGCCGATGATGCCGCGCACCACCAGCGGCACGCTGACGGCGCCCGCGAAGGTGTAGCTCATCTTCGAAGCGACGTTCACAAGCTGGTTCATGCAAAGCATGAGAAAGTCCATGCGCTGATGAACATGGATCGGCCGCAAGCCGGCCAATGCCGCGCCGACACCGACGCCCGTCATCGCGTCTTCGGACAAAGGCGTATCGAAATTCCGGTTCGCGCCAAACCGCTTGTGAAGGTCGAGCGTCGTGCCGTACATGCCGATCGAATCGTCGACGCCAAGACCGTACACGAATACGTTCGGGTCGCGCTCCATCTCCTGCGCGACACCGTCGTACAGGGCTTGCGCATAAGTCCGCTCGGAAACCGGACTAGTCATGATACACCAGCTCGAGCAATTGCGAGTCCGGCGGAAATTCACTGGCCTCGGCGAAGTCGAATGCGGCGGCGACTTCGCTTTCGACTTCCGCTTCGATTTGCGTCCGGCGCTGCGGCGTCAGCATCGCGGCAAGCCGCGTGACCTGATCGCGCTTCCGCCACAGTTCGATTTCCGCATCGGTGCGATAGCCGACCGCGGCGTCGTCGCCCGGACCGACATGGCGGCTGAAACGATAGGTCTCGATCTCGATGAAATGCGGTCCGCCGCCGGCGCGTATTTTGGCAAGCGCCGCGTCCGTTGCCGCCAGCAGGGCAAAGATATCGCCGCCGGCGACGCGCTCCGCGCTCATGCCATAGGACCGCGCCCGCGCGCAGAAGTCGGCATTGGCAACTCGGTCGCGCAGGTGTGAATGAATGGCGTAG
Source organism: uncultured Hyphomicrobiales bacterium (assembly GCA_903885555.1). Lineage (GTDB taxonomy): Bacteria > Pseudomonadota > Alphaproteobacteria > Rhizobiales > Xanthobacteraceae > Pseudolabrys. Next base: position 190 of record CAISIV010000110.1, on the reverse strand, counting down.
AGGTTGTTCTCGCACACGAACAGCATCGGCAGCTTTTTCAGCGCCGCAAAATTCAGGCTCTCGTGATACACGCCCTCTTCCGTCGCGCCGTCGCCGAAAAACGTCACGACGGCCTGATCGGATTTTGTGTACTGCGTGGCGAAAGCATAACCGACCGCTTGCGGGATGGAGGTGCCGACGATGGCCGAAG
>CAISIV010000109.1 GCA_903885555.1 uncultured Hyphomicrobiales bacterium | reverse complement strand
GCGCGCATGATCCCGAAAAGTGGGAACCGGTTTTCGGATCAGATCATGCGCAAAGCTAAAGGGTTGGAATGGCCTACATCACGCAGCACAAACGCCACGGCAAACGCCGCTCCGGGCACAATCCCCTGACGGGGCCGGTCGTCCTGTTTGGCGCCGTGATCGCGGTCGCCGCCGTCTATGTCGGCTACGTGCTGTGGCCGCGCTGGCCCGAGGCGCCGGTCAGCCTCGACGCGCCGTCTTTGCCAATCATCGTCTCCGGGACTTTCTTCAACGTCGAGCCGGCGGCGATCCGCCGGGCGATCCAGCGCAAACCCGGCACACAGGACCGCGTCGACCTCGCTTATCTGTGGCCGTCGCTGCTGCCGCCCGATCCGGCGCGCAAAGCAACCGTCGGCGACCCGGTCGATCCCAACGAACGCGTGTTCGTCACCATCCAGACTGTAGACGGCACGTTGCCGCTCATGGAGCGCGTGAAGAATATCTATCCGCGTTACATGGTGGCCGAGCCGGTCGCCGGCCCCGAAGGCCTGACGGTGCGCGGCTTCCGCAAGGACACGCCTTACAAAGACGAAGAGCTCGTGTTCGAGTCAGCCTCGCCCGAACATTTCATGGCGCGCTGCGCCCGCAAGGGCGTGATCAATTCAGGCAGTTGCCTTCTGGAACGGCGCATCGGCAATGCCGACATAACGGTCCGCTTCCCGCGCGACTGGCTGAGCGACTGGCAGTCAGTCGCTGCCGGCATCGACAAACTGATGTTACGCCTGCACCCCGACAGCTGACACTTAAGCTTCGGCGTCGACCAGATCGATATCGAGGATCGGGATTTCGAAAATATAGGACTTGCGGCCCTTTTCATTTTCGAAGAACAGCACGCCGATAAATTCATCGCCGAGATAGGCTTCGAATGAATCGGTTTTCTTCGGCCGGGTCACGACGCGGATTTTATCGTTGTCGAACTTGCGGCGGAGATAGGCGTTGAGCGTCGGGATCGGCTGAATGCTCGGATCGCTGCCGATCTGGATGACCATGCGGAAATTGAACGAACGGTCGCCATCCTCGTCATCGACGTTGAGCTCACCGACATCTTCCTCGCCGACGAAAATCTCGGCGGTGTCATAGGTCTTCGGCACCACGCGAACATTCGGGTTGCCGAACAGCTTCTTGAGATAAGCGTCGAGTTTTCTGACTTCCTGCACGTCCACCGGACCGCTCCTTGATAATTGTCGCGCCTAGTTGCCCGATTGCTTGGCTCGGTGCAAGCGCAGGAAAAAGGTGAAAATTTAGCCGTCGATCAGAATACCGTAGAGCATCTGGTCCATGGCGCGCGACGGCTCGGGGCAGCCGGCCTCGCCGACCACCTTGGCCGGAACACCTGCGACAGTGGTGTTGTGCGGTACCGGCTTGATCACCACCGAGCCTGCGGCAATGCGCGCGCAATGGCCGACTTCGATATTGCCGAGAATTTTAGCACCGGCGCCGATCATGACACCGCGGCGGATTTTCGGATGGCGGTCTTCGTGTTCCTTGCCGGTGCCGCCCAGTGTCACGTCGTGCAGAATCGACACGTCGTCATCGATCACCGCGGTTTCGCCGACGACAAAGCCGGTGGCGTGGTCGAGGAAAATGCCGCGGCCAATTTTCGCCGCCGGGTTGATGTCGCACTGAAATACGGCCGACGAGCGGCTTTGCAAATAGAGGGCGAAATCCTTGCGGCCCTTGCCATGCAGCCAGTGCGCCAGACGATGGGTCTGAATGGCGTGGAAACCTTTGTAGTACAGCACCGGCTCGAGAAACCGTTTGGTCGCCGGATCGCGGTCGGCGGTGGCGACGATGTCGGCGCGGAACGCCTCGCCGATCGCTGGCTCATCGTTGAGCGCCTCGGTGAAAGCCTGGCGGATCAGGTCACCGGAGACGTCGGCATTGCCGAGCCGCTCGCTGACGCGGTGGATGACGGCGGCCTCGAGGGAGTCGTGGTTGAGGACGTTCTCGAAGATGAACGTCGCCAGCTCGGGCTCGCGGCGCGTGATGTCTTCGGCCTCATGCCGGATCCGGGCCCAGCCCGGGTCGACTTTGGCAAGACCGTCGGTGGTCTTGGTCTGGAATTGAGCCATGGGTTCGTTCTCCGGCGTCTCGAAGCAGTCCCCTAGATAGACCTTTTATCATGGATTTTCAGGGGTCGGCAGGACCCAACTGGCGGCTCAGGGACGGGCCGCCAGAAAGTCCAAAACACCAGCCTTATAGACCTTATCGCCGACCGCCAGCATGTGATCGCGGTCCGGGATGTCCAGCGCCCGGGCGCCAGGGATGGCTGCCGCCAGCGCCGCGGCCGAACCGGCCACCGGATCTTTAGTCCCTACTGCAACCAATACCGGGACAGCAATATTTGCCACTTCCTCCCGCGTCAGCGTCTGCCGGGAGCCCCGGATGCAGGCTGCCAGCGCCCTCAGGTCGGATTTGGTCTGATCGGCGAAGGCGCGGAAGGTCCGGCCCATCGGGTCGGTGACGTCGGCCAGCGATGGCGCTTCCAGCGCGTCGGCGATGCTCATCGGTAGACCGACGCCGTCGATCAGATGAATGCCAAGTCCGCCGAGGATCGCGGAGCGCACGCGCGCCGGATGGTTCAGCGCAAGATAGGCCGTGATGCGCGCGCCCATCGAATAGCCCATCACATCGGCGCGTTGGATTCCGAGATGATCGAGCAGCGCGGCAACGTCGTCGGCCATCCTGGCGGTGTGATAGTCGGCCGGATCGTAGAGCTTGGTCGATTGCCCGTGCCCGCGATTGTCGAGCGCGATGACGCGTCGGCCGGCGCGCGTTAGCGTCGTCACCCAGGCGGTGCTGACCCAGTTCACGTCCTTGGTCGAGGCAAAGCCGTGTACCAGCACGATCGGCTCGCCCTCGCCTTCATCGAGATAAGCGGTCTCGATCCCGTCGTGATGAAATGTCGCCATCCGTGCGCGCCTTTAGCAAGTCGGCCACTTGCTAACGCAAGCACAGCCGAAAGCAATAGCCGGATATTGCGATCAGGCGCGCGCCATCGCCTCATAGCGTCGCCGCCGCACGTTCTTGCGCCAGTTCAGCACGCGCTGCGTACCACGCTCGGTCGCGCTTTTGAGCGCCGACACAAACATGAAGGCGGTAAACAGCGCGCCGAGGATCCACATGCCGAGATCGAAGGTCGCCAGCGTCAGCGCAATCGCGCCGCGGCCAACGGTCTTGAGAATGGCGCGGGTGCTACCGCCCTGCTTCTCGGCGAGTTTGGCGACCTGCGCCATTTCGCGCGGCGTCTCGGCGATCTTCAGGCCTTCAAGCGCGGCTTTGGTGCCGGCCTTGGCCTGCACGCGGCCAACGTCACGTGCCAAATGCACAAGCCCGCCGGCGCGTTCGATCTTGACCGCTTCTCGCGCGGCGCGGATCGCCACCGCAGGCTCCGTGATCGATGCGCCGGCGATCGCGCCTTTGAGCCGGCCCCAATCGACCACGCCGCGCATCATTCGACTCATGCTGGCAGCCAGATCGGCGCTCAACTGCCCGGTCTTGCGCGCGGCTTTCGCCACCGACAGACCAACCCGCGCCGGTGCGGCGGCGCCGAGCGTCGCATAGGTCCCGGCCGTGATCGCCAGGCCAACACACGCCAAGCCCAGCACCAGTTCATCGACCTGCTGCCCTGTCGCCAGCCGCGTGCCTTCGCGCGCGGCGTCGCGGATATCCCCGAAGACGAACAGATCGCCCAGCGCAGTACCAGCAAAGCCCGCCATGTCATTGGGTTCGCCGGTGACGAGCCCCATGGCAAAACTTTCCATCGCATGCCGGGTTGTGGCCGCTTCCGCCACCGCCGCGTCGACTTTCGCGGTCAGTGCCGGATCGACCGCGACATGACGATCGGTTGCCAGCATGACAAAGCTTTGCGCCAGATCGGCATCCTTGGCGGCGAGCGCGGCATCGATTTCCCGCTGCGCCAGCGCCGCATCGAATGTGCCGTCGAGCGCGCGGGCCGCGAGTTGCGACGGATCATCCTCGATCGAGAGCTGCGTATTGGCGTCGATCCCGCGCGGCACCACGTAGCAGACGGCACCCGCCAGAATGACAGCCGCCATCAAGGCCGGCGCCAGACGCCGGTGGCGCGGCGCGAAGCGGACCGTTGGAATGACGACGCCGGGCGGGGCCAATCCTTGCGCATCGCGCATGTTTTCGCTCAATCTCCTTGGGGATAACCCTAGCGCGATTCGACGGTCCGTTAGAAAACGCCTGCGTTTCAACGGTGTTCCATGACCGCTGGATGAAGGGTTTACGAACGGTGACACGCGGCAGACGCCTCGCTATGGTGCGGCCAGATATCGCCTGAACAACAAGGAACGATCATGGCGGAACACGTCGTCCCCCATTTCCACAACGATCCGGGCGTGCCGGTGATCGAAATCGGCGCCCATGAATTCATGTGCGTCGGGGCCACGCCGCCGTTCGATCATCCGCACGTATTCCTCGACATGGGCGACGCCAACGAGATCATCTGCCCCTATTGCTCGACCTTGTACCGGCTCGATCCTTCGCTGAATTCACACGCGGCCAAGCCGCCGGAATGCGCGCTGCCGCTGACGGCCGCCGCCTGAACAATTACCTGGAGCCATAGCTGTGGCGACCGCGCGTCATGTCATCGTGGCCGGCGCCGGCATCGCTGGGCTGACCGCTGCGTTGTCGCTGGCGCGCAACGGCCTGCGCGTCACCGTGCTCGAACAGGCCGCCCGCCTTGAAGAGGTCGGCGCCGGCATCCAGTTGTCGCCCAACGCCACCCGCGTCCTCATCGACCTCGGCCTGCGCGACCTGCTGGCACCCGCGGTGATCGCGCCGCATGCCGTGCGCGTGATGAACGGCGGCTCCGGCCGCGAGATCGTGCGTATTCCGCTGGCCGATGGCGAACGCCGTTACGGCGCACCGTACTGGACCATCCATCGCGGCGACTTGCAGGCGGCGCTGGCCGCCGCGGCGAAGACCACCATCGACATCAGGCTCTTGCTCGGCACCAAACTCGAAGACTTCGTCGCGCACGGCAATGGCGTGACCGTGCAGGGCCGCAATGGCCGTCAGGTCATCGACGAGCGCGGTGTCGCGCTGATCGGCGCCGATGGCGTCTGGTCGAGTGTCGGCGCGCAGCTGAAGCGCCAGAACAAGCCGCGCTTCCGCCATCGCACGGCATGGCGCGCATTGATCCCCGCGGCGAATGTGCCGGAAGAATTTCGCGCCCCCTTCGTGCATCTGTGGCTCGGCCTCGATGCTCATCTGGTGCATTATCCGGTCAAAGGCGGCCGGCTCATCAACATCGTCGCCATCGTCAACGACGAATGGAACGGCGAAGGCTGGTCGGCGCCGGGCGACCCCAAAGAAATCCTGAGACACTTCGCGCGCTTCTCGTGGAACGACAGAGCGCGCGAGTTGATCGCGACGCCTGAGCAATGGACCAAATGGGCATTGTATGAACGCACCAGCGCTTTCGCTGGCGGCGTCGGCCCGGTGACGCTGATTGGGGATGCCGCCCACCCGATGCTGCCGTTCCTGGCGCAAGGCGCCGGCATGGCGATCGAGGACGCGGCCGTTCTCGGCAGCATGCTCGGCAGATATATCGACGATCCGGCCGATGCCTTACGCGCTTACGAAGGCGCGCGGCACCACCGCACGGCGCGCGCCCAAAGAGCGTCGGCCAAGCAGGCCAAAATCTACGGCAAGACCGGACCGGAAGCTTTCGCCCGCAACCTCGTGATGAAAATGCTGGGCGGAGAAAGACTGCGCCGCCGCTACGACTGGTTGTATAACTGGAAGCCGCCGGAAATGGCGGTGCCGTCGCGCCACCAACTTCCTCCCGACTGAGCGAGCAGCGCCATGTTGTTTCCAGCCACCATCGCCGGCAGCCTGCCGAAGCCGTCCTGGCTCGCCGAACCGGACAAGCTGTGGCCGCAATGGCGGCTGCAAGGCGACGATCTCGCGCAAGGCAAACTCGACGCGACATTGCTCGCGCTGAAGCTTCAGGAAGATGCTGGCATCGATATTGTTGGCGATGGCGAGCAGTCGCGGCAGCATTTCGTGCATGGCTTCCTGGAATTCGTCGACGGCATCGACTTCTCGCACAAGGTCGAGATGGGTATTCGCGGCGACCGCTACAAAGCGATGGTACCGGTGGTCAGCGGCGCGCTAACGCTGAAAGGCCGCGTGCATCAGACCGAGGCAAAATATGCCCGCGCTCACACCAAACGTCAGCTCAAGATCACGCTGCCGGGCCCGATGACAATTTCCGATACCGTCGCGGACTCCCATTACGGCGACAAGGTCAAAACGGCGATGGCCTTTGCCGATCTGCTGAACCAGGAAGCGAGAGCGCTCGAAGCCGACGGTGTCAACGTCATCCAGTTCGACGAACCGGCCTTCAACGTATTCATGGGCGAAGTCGCGGGCTGGGGTATCGAAGCGCTTCATCGTGCCATCGATGGCCTCAAATGCACCACCGCCGTGCACATCTGTTACGGCTACGGCATCAAGGCCAATATCGACTGGAAGAATTCGCTCGGCACCGAGTGGAAGCAATACGAAGAGATTTTCCCGGCGCTGGCCAAAAGCCGCATCAAGCAGGTGTCGATCGAGGCGATCAATTCGCGCGTGCCGCTCAAGCTGATGTCATTGCTCGATGGCAAGGATATCCTTGTCGGCGTCATCGACGTCGCCAATGACGCGGTCGAGACGCCGGAGCAGATCGTTCAGGTGATCGGCGAGGTGATGAAATTCGTGCCCAAGGAGCGCATCGTCGCCTGCACCAATTGCGGTATGGCGCCGATGCACCGCGACGTCGCCGCCGCCAAGCTCGCGGCCCTGGGCTCCGGCGCGGCTTTGGCGCGGAAAACCTTCGGTTAACCCGGTCCGGTGGTTTGATTTCGATCAAACCGAGAAATTGCGCTAAGCCTTAGGCTGTCCTGGTGACGACGCTAACCGGGAGCCGCCCATGATCACCAATGTTGGGACATTCGACCGCATCGCACGCGTTGTGCTCGGCATAGCGCTGATCGCGTTTGCCTTGGGCTTTATCGCGCCGGGAACGAGCTGGGCCTGGGTGGGCTGGATCGGCGTCGTGCCGATTTTGACGGCGATATTCGCCACCTGCCCGGCCTACAGCATGCTTGGTTGCTCGACGCGCTAGCGCGAAGCGCGGCCCATAACGTCCATGAGTTCGGCGACCTTGCGCCGCTGATCGGCCTTATCGCCGCTGGAAATCGCGTGCTCGACACAATGCGCGACGTGGTCGCGCAGGATTTCCTCTTCCGCCTTGCGCAACGCGGCGCGCACCGCCGCGATCTGCGTGACGATGTCGATGCAGTAACGGTCGTCCTCGACCATGCGCGCAAGACCGCGCACCTGCCCCTCGATGCGGCTCAGTCTTTTCAGCGTCGAAGCCTTGCTGTCTTTGGCCATGACCGATATATACCCCCCCAGGGTATATTAGACAAGAGCGGTATTTCATGTCGCACGACCATGCCGGCCACGATCATCACACGCACGGCGCCCCCGCGCCGGGCGGCGTACTCGATCCCGTCTGCGGCATGACGGTCGATCCGCACACGGCAAAACACCAGGCCTCGCATCACGGCCATCCCTATTATTTCTGCTCGGCCGGCTGCCGCACCAAATTCGTCGCCAATCCGCAGAAATATCTCGGCGAGCGCGAACCCGAGCCGGTGATCGAAGGCGCGATCTACACCTGCCCGATGCATCCGGAGATCCGCCAGGAAGGTCCCGGCGCCTGCCCGATCTGCGGCATGGCGCTCGAACCGGAAATGCCCGCCGCCGACAGCGGCCCCAATCCCGAACTCGCCGACATGACACGGCGGTTCTGGATCGGCCTCGCGCTTGCTTTGCCGGTGATGGCGCTCGACATGGGCGCGCATATTTTCGGCGCGCATAATTGGGTCGAGCCACGGCTGTCGAATTATATCCAGTTCGCGTTTGCGACACCGGTGGTGCTGTGGGCAGGCGCGCCGTTCTTCGTGCGCGGCTGGCAATCGCTGCTCACGCGCAATCTCAACATGTTCACGCTCATCGCCATGGGCACCGGCGTTGCTTACGTCTACAGCGTCGTCGCCACTTTCGCGCCGGGCATCTTCCCGCATGAATTCCGCGGCCACGGCGGCACACCCGCAGTCTACTTCGAAGCCGCCGCGATGATCACCGTGCTGGTGCTGATCGGCCAGGTACTCGAACTGCGCGCCCGCGAGGCCACCTCCGGCGCGATCAAGGCCCTCCTCGACCTCGCACCCAAGACCGCGCGCCGCGTCAAGGCCGACGGCAGCGACGAGGAAGTACCGCTCGACGCCGTCCACGCCGGTGACACCTTGCGCGTGCGGCCCGGCGACAAGGTGCCGGTCGATGGCATCCTGCTCGAGGGCCACTCCTCGCTCGACGAATCCATGGTGACCGGCGAATCCATGCCTGTCTCCAAGGACAAGGACGCCAAGGTGATCGGCGGCACGCTCAATAAAAGCGGCAGCTTTACCATGCGTGCCGACAAAGTTGGCCGCGACACACTTCTGTCCCAAATCGTCCAGATGGTAGCCAAGGCGCAACGCAGCCGCGCGCCGATCCAGCGCCTCGCCGATCAGGTGGCGGGCTGGTTCGTGCCGGCGGTGATCGCAGTGGCGCTGATCGCGTTCGCGGCCTGGGCCATGTTCGGGCCCGAGCCGCGGTTCGCCTACGGGCTGGTGGCGGCGGTCAGTGTGCTGATCATCGCCTGCCCCTGCGCGCTGGGTCTAGCGACGCCGATGTCGATCATGGTCGGCGTCGGACGCGGCGCGCAAGTTGGCGTGCTGATCAAGAATGCGGAAGCATTGGAGCGGATGGAAAAGATCGACACGCTGGTGGTGGACAAGACCGGCACCTTGACCGAGGGCAAGCCGAAGGTGGTGGCGCTCGTCGCCGCGCCGGGCTTTACCGAGGGCGACGTGCTGCGCTTTGCCGCCAGCGCCGAGCGCAACAGCGAACATCCCCTCGCCGCGGCGATCATGGCCGAAGCCAAGGATCGCAATATCGAGTTGGCGACCGTACGCGGTTTCGACTCGCCGGCCGGCAAAGGCGTGATCGGCATGGTCGAGGGCAAGCGGCTCGCGCTCGGCAATGCCAAATTCCTCGCCGAACTCGGCATCGACACCGCATCGCTCGCCGACGAAGCCGAGCGTCTGCGCGCCGACGGCGCCACCGCCATTTTCCTTGGCCTCAACGGCCAGCCCGCCGGCATCATCGCCATCGCCGATCCGGTGAAAGCCACGACGCCCGCCGCGCTCAAGTCGTTGCGCGATCTCGGTATCCGCGTCGTCATGCTGACCGGCGACAACAAGACCACCGCGCAAGCGGTCGCCAAGCGGCTCGGCATCGCCGAAGTCGAAGCCGACGTGCTGCCCGATCAGAAATCCGCCGTGATCGAAAAGCTCAGCCGCGAAGGCCGCGTCGTCGCCATGGCCGGCGATGGCGTCAATGACGCGCCCGCGCTCGCCGCGGCGCAGGTCGGCATCGCCATGGGCACCGGCTCTGACGTCGCCATCGAAAGCGCCGGCATCACACTGCTCGGCGGCGACCTCACCGGCATCGTCAAGGCGCGTGCGCTGTCGAAAGCGGTGATGGGCAACATCCGGCAGAACCTGTTCTTTGCCTTCATCTACAACGCCGCCGGTGTACCGATCGCCGCCGGTGTGCTCTATCCCACCTTCGGCCTGCTGCTGTCGCCGATCATCGCCGCGGCGGCAATGGCGCTGTCATCCGTGAGCGTCGTCGGCAATGCCTTGCGGCTGCGCCACGTTCAACTCTAGATCTGAGTTTTGGGAATTTTGAATGCGCGTTTCACTCGCTTCGTTCGCTCTCCTTGCCTGCGTCACATCGGGCAACGCCGCCGAATGGCGCGTGCAGCCGATCGACACGCCGGCGCGCGTGACCGCGATCGAAACGGTCGATGGCCAGGTGCGCGTCAATGCCGGCGGGCTGTGGTACCGTGTCGCCTTGCAGGATCACAGTGCCACGCTTAGCTTCTTCGATCGCCCGGCGCGGCCTAAAAATCCCGACGATGCGGTGCGCGACAGCCGCGTCGCCACCGGCACGCGCGACATCGCCCGCGCCTGGTTTTCGGACGCGACCGAGGCTTACGACCACGGCGTGCTCGGCGACAAGATCGAAGCCGGCGCGCTCGTCATCGAGCGCCGCGACGGCACAAAAGAAACCGTCAGGCTCGGCGCCGACGCCGTGTTCGAGGATATCGAGCCGCGGCTCGCCGATCTCGACGGCGACGGCAAGGACGAGATCGTCGTCGTAAAATCCTATCTCAAGCGCGGTTCGGCGCTGGCGGTCATTGCCGAGCGCAAGGGCAAATACGAAATCGTCGCCGAGACGCCGCCGCTCGGCAGTCCGCATCAGTGGCTCAATCCGGCCGGCATCGGCGACTTCAACGCCGACAGCCGCACCGATATCGCGCTGGTGCGGCAGCCGCACGTCGTCGGCATGCTTGAATTATGGAGTTGGGTCGGTGGCAGTCTGCGCAAGACCGCCGAGCTGCCCGACGCCGCCAATCACATCATCGGCTCGCGCGCCCTCAACATGAGCGCAGCCGCCGATTTCGATGGCGACAAATCGCTTGATCTCGTGGTGCCGTCGCTCGACCGCAGCCGCCTGCGGTTTGTCTCTTTCGTGCCGGCGCACGAAATCGCCAGCGTCGCGCTGCCGGACAAAGCCGTCACCAATCTTGGGCTGGTGGCAATCGAGAACAGCCCACCGGCCGTGGTGGTTGGCCTGGCCGACGGGACGCTGGTGGCTGTGCGGCGCGACTAGCCGCTAGAAGACGGCGAGATATTTTAGCATCGAAATAATGCCGATCACGATGACGATGACGCGCGCGATCTGCTTGGCGCGGCCGTCGATCGGCAGCATGTTGATGAGATACAGGATCAGGATAATGACAAGAAACGTAATGAGAATGCTGATCAATAGACTCATGGCTGCCCCCGTTAATGCCACTGATATGGCGGTGCCGTTCGGTTCCGTGCAGCAATAATAGCTTCAGGAACAAAAAGTTCCATCGCTCGTCAGCGGCCTAACGGCTTGAAATGGGCGCCTGCAGCGCGGCAAGCGGCTTGCAGTTTTTGGCGGCGGCGGTGCGGCGCAACTCGCTCAAATCACCGGCCGTTTCGGTGTATTCGGCCTGATACGCCAGGACGCTGACGATCCGGCCGTCCGGCGTTGTCCCGGCCTTGGCCATCAATCCCTCAAGCTGCTTACGCCGCCCGGCCGTGCCGTTGGCGCGGTGCTCGATCTGCAGGCAGGAGTAGTTCGCGAATTTGTCCGGCGCGACGAACAGGCGCGCCACCCGGTCGTCGGTCGAGCCCTGCGTGGTGCAGCCGGCGAGCGAGAGCGCCGCGGCGAGGAGCAGAAATTTCGCGTGATTGTTCATCGGCAAGGTCTTGCCTTTAAGTCTGTCGATATCGTGACGGCTGGTGCGGGCGCCCGGAGACCGCTTACACCGCCAAAAAAGCCTGATAAACCTGCACTTCTGAACAACGCCACGTTAAAATTTGTACTCCGGATTTGTACCGATCACCGAGACAGAATCAAGTTAGCGCTCAGACTAATCCGGCCTTGCCAGATGGGACATCCAATAATCGAGTGCGTCGCAATAGCCTTGGGGAGTCCACTGAGCAGCTTTGGGGCTTCTCGGCTAGTTGGGTACGCGCAACGTAAGAGCCTGATTTGGAGCGAGAAAGCCCGGCCATTCCAAACGCCATTTGTACAGCCCTTTTGTACTTTGGGCTGCTCGGAAGTTCAGTGTTATCAGTAACTTATTGGACCCCTTGGTGAATTCAAGGGGCTGGTGCGGGCGCCCGGACTCGAACCGGGACGGAAATTTCTTTCCTAGGGATTTTAAGTCCCTTGTGTCTACCATTCCACCACGCCCGCGTTAGCTCTCATCACCCGCGGCGCGCGGATGACAACCGACGCGACGGGTGAATTAAATCATGCCGGTAATAAATGCGCCCAAGCCGGGTCCCATTCCTTGCCGGACGCGTCGACCACCTTGCCGTCGGCAGAATCGAAGAACTTGTTCGGGATCTGGAACATGGCGATGAAGGTGCCGCCCTTCGGGCTCCATGCCGTGTGCCGGCTGCCGGCCGGACGCCAGACGAAATTGCCCGCCGTCACTTCGACGCCCGCGTCGGGACCTTCCTTGTCGGCCAGCGAGCCTTCCAGCACGTAAGTCTGCTCGATCAGCACATGCTCGTGGTCGGGCAGCACCGCGCCCGGGTCCATCTTCATCAGCATGGTGGCCAGCCCGCTTTTCGGATCGAACAGCAGCGTCTTCATTTCGCAGCCGGGAAACCGCATTTTCTGCCACGGCAGATCCTTGGCCAGCACCACCTTCGACAGCAGATCGACCGGCTCAGCACCTTGAGTGTTCGGCTTGACGTTCATCGGCGTGTCTCCCCGTTGGCAACGGCGCAAAGTCTAGCGAAAGGGTCCCTACTCGGCCAACTTAATATTGGCCTGCTGGACGATTTTGCCGAACTTTGCGGTCTCGGATTCGACGAATTTCTTGTAGTCGGCTGGCGACATCGGCTTGGGCACGATGCCCTGCGGCAACAGCTTGTCGACGATCGTCTTGTCCTGCAGCGCGGCATTGATGACGCCGTTGAGCTTGTCAACGATCGGCTGCGGCGTGCCGGCCGTGATGAACAGACCGAACCAGTTGAGAAGTTCGTAATCGGCCAGGCCCGGCGCGCCTTCGCTCAGCGGCGCGACGTTGGGCAGTTGCGGCATGCGCTCCTTCGAGGTCACGGCCACCGCGCGAATTTTGCCGGCGTCCATCAAGGGCAAGGCGGCGGCAAGGCTCGAGAAGCTCATGGTCACTGCGCCGGTCGCGACGTCGGTCACCGCCGGCGCCGAGCCGCGATACGGCACGTGCAGCACATTGGTGCCGGCCATGAAGTTCATCAGCTCGCCGGCAAGCTGCTGCGGATTGCCGACGCCCGACGACGAGAACGACAGCTTGCCGGGATTGGCCTTGGCGTAGGCGATCAGTTCCTTCGGATTGTGCACGGGCGTTGCTTCGGCAACGACGACGACGCAGGGCACGATGCCGACCAGCGCCAGCGGCGTCAGCTCGCGCGCCGGATCGTAATTCATTTTCTCTTTGAACAGATGCTGGTTGATCGCGACCTCGCCGGAGGCGGCGGCCAAAATCGTGTAGCCATCGGGCGCGGCCTTCGCGACCAGGTTGCTGGCGATCATGGCGCTGGCGCCGGTGCGGTTCTCGACGATCACGGTCTGGCCGAGCGCCGCCTTGATCGGCTCGCCGAGCAGGCGCGCGACGAGATCGACGCCGCCGCCCGCGGCATAGCCGACGACGATGCGGATCGGATGATCGGGATAGGCGCTCTGCGCGAAAGCCTGCGTCACAGCGGCAGCGGCGGCCGTTGCAAGAAGTGTGCGTCTGGTCAGCATGTGAATCCTCCGTTTTGTTTTCCCTCCCCCGCGAAGCGGCGGGGTGGGTCGGCGCGACTCGCGTCAGCGAGTCACGCCGGGGTGGGGGATTTTTGAGCGAGTTTTATCGCCCCCCACCCGTAGCCGATGCTTCGCATCGGCGTTCTTCTTAAAGCACGGCGGCCGAAGGCCGCCTATGCCTCCCCGCCACTCGCAAGCGCTCGTGGGGGGAGGGAAAAGCAGCGTTCAATCCCCGCCGGCGCGGATCGGTGGCGCGTAGGACAGCGCGGTGTCCCACGGGAAATAGATCCAGGTGTCCTGCGACACTTCCGTGATGAAGGTGTCGACCAGCGGACGGCCCATCGGCTTGGCATAGACGGTGGCAAAATGCGCCGCCGGCAAAATATCGCGCACCATGCGCGCGGTTTTACCCGTATCGACGAGGTCGTCGACGATCAGCACGCCTTTGCCCGCGGCGCGCATCGACGTGATCTCCGGGCCGATGCCCTTCATCACCTTGATGTCGCCCTGGTTCTTGTAGTCGTGATAGCTGGCGATGCAGATCGTCTCGATGATGCGCACGTTGAGTTCGCGCGCCACGATCGCCGCCGGCACCAGCCCGCCGCGCGTGATGCAGACGATGGCCTCGAACGGGCCGGCCTCATGCAGGCGCCAGGTCAGCGCGCGCGTGTCGCGGTGGAATTGATCCCAGGAGACGGGAAAGACTTTATCGGGGCTCGGTTGGCCAGACATTCGCAATCCTCGATTAGCGCGTGAGTTGAGCCTTGATGGTCTTGAGCATGGCCTCGACCGCGGCTTTTGCTTCGGCAAGCTTGCCGGCGTCGCGCGAGCGAATGACGAGGTTGGTGTTCGGGCCGCCCTTCTCGTCGACGAAGGGATAGCTGCCGATGATCGTGTCCGGATGAGCCTTGGCGATGGCGCCGAGTTCGGTGCCGATATCGCCTTCGCGGGCGTCGGCGCGCACCGACTCCGATATCATCTTGACGCCGGTCTTGAGCTTGGGCGCGACCTCATCGAGCATCGCGTTCATGACCGAGGGAATGCCGGCCATGACGATGACATTGCCGATCCAGAAGCCCGGCGCGCCGGAGACCTTGTTGGCGACCAGGTCGCCGCCTTCGGGAATGCGCGTCATGCGCATGCGCGCCTCGTTCATTTCGGTGCCGGTCTTGGCGGCGCGCTCCGCCATGATCGCAACCGCGCGCGGGTCGAAATTGAGCGGCACACCGAAGGCCTTGGCGACGCATTCGGCGGTGATGTCGTCGTGGGTCGGACCGATACCACCGGTGGTGAAGACGTATGTATAGGTGCTGCGCAGGGCGTTGAGCGCGGCAACGATTGCCGCTTCGTCGTCGGAGACGACACGGACCTCCTTGAGGTCGATGCCGAGCGCCGTCATGTAATCGGCAATATACCCTATGTTCTTGTCCTTGGTCCGCCCCGAGAGAATCTCATCGCCGATCACGAGAACTGCCGCGGTGACGGGGGCGGACGAGGACATAGGCCGTAATCCTTTTCGACAACGAGCCGCAGACCTAGCGTGGCAATGCGCCCCGCTCAAGCTGAAGTGGAACCAATGGCGCCTCGGCCTTGTAATCCCAAGCCGATGCGCCCAAAATTTAGGCAGCGTTCAGGCGCTTCGGACCGGCGCTGGGTGCGCAAATACGTGGTTTAGCTGGGTTTTCTCGAATTCTTCTTGGCCTGAAGCTTGCAGAATACCCGTGGGGGCGGGTTTTGACCTATCCCCATAGGAAGCATGCGGGGCACGGGTATAGGTGTGTTTGCGACAAGCGTTCGTGTGCCGTCTGCCGGGGGTTACGGATGAGTGCTATCTTCGATGAAATGAGGGGCGTCGACGGTGGCGTACGCCCGCCTTACGACGAGTTGTCGCGCTGGCTCAAGGAAGTGCCTCCGGACGTCCTCGACTATCGCCGACGTGAGGCCGAGCTGCTGTTCCGCCGCATCGGCATTACTTTCGCGGTCTATGGCGAGGCCGACTCGACCGAGCGGCTGATCCCTTTTGACGTCATCCCGCGCATCATCTCCGGCTCCGAATGGCGCACGCTGCAAAAGGGCCTGACGCAACGCGTTAAGGCGCTCAATCTTTTCATCAAGGATATCTACGGCGCCCGCGACATCCTGCGCGCCGGTATCGTTCCCGACGATCTTGTCTTCCGTAATCCGGCATTCCGTCCGGAAATGAGCGGTCAGTCCGTTCCGCACGACATCTATGTCCACATCGCCGGCATCGACATCGTCCGCGTCGATGCCGACACCTTCTATGTGCTCGAGGACAATGCGCGCACGCCCTCCGGCGTCTCCTACATGCTGGAGAACCGCGAAATCATGATGCGGCTGTTCCCGGAATTGTTCGCGCGCCACCGTATCGCGCCGGTCGAAAATTATCCGGACGAACTGCTCGCAACGCTGAAGTCGGTGGCGCCGCACAGCGCCGGCAGCGACCCTAATGTCGCGTTGCTGACGCCCGGCGTCTTCAATTCGGCCTATTACGAGCACTCGTTCCTCGCCGACAAGCTCGGCGTCGAACTGGTCGAAGGCCGCGACCTGCTGGTCAAGAACGAAACCGTCTACATGCGCACAACGCAAGGCTTGAAGCGCGTCGATGTGATCTATCGCCGCATCGACGACGATTTCATCGATCCGCTCACCTTCCGCCCGGATTCGATCCTCGGCCTGCCGGGCCTGATGTCGGCCTATCAAGCCGGCAACATCACGCTGGCGAACGCGGTCGGCACCGGTATCGCCGACGACAAGGCGGTCTACAGCTACATGCCGCAGATCGTAAAATTCTATATGGACGAAGAGCCGATCCTGAAAAACGTGCCGACCTGGCG
>CAISIV010000108.1 GCA_903885555.1 uncultured Hyphomicrobiales bacterium | reverse complement strand
CCGATCTCCGTCGCAATCGTCCGCAGCCTTAAAGCTTCATTGGGCAGAAAGCGCCGCGTCAACGCACAGTAAGCCCGGTTGCTGAAGACGCTCCTGAGCTTGGTGAGTTCTGCATCAAGATCACCGGACACGTCGTCGGGCAAAAGGACGGCCAGCAAACCTTCATTCCACTGCTCAACGTCGGGCCAATCGAGATGGCAGGCGCCTTTGCCGGCGCGGGTCTTTCCTGCGGTTAGCAGCCGGCAGAGCCGCCCATACGCCGCCCGGTCGGTCGGGTAGACCAGCAAGGACGTGCCGCACTGCAGATCAAGGCGGCAGCCGACGATCAGTCGTACGCCGGTAGATTTCGCGGCTTCATGCGCGCGCACCATTCCCGCGAGGGAGTTGCGGTCGACCACGCCAAGCGCCTTGATGCCGAGAACCGCAGCGGCTGAAAACAATTCATCGGCCGAGGATACGCCGCGCAGAAACGAAAAATGCGTCGTGATTTGAAGGTCTGCGTAGTTCATGCCTCACCCACGCCGTGAAGCCACCAGCTTCCGCCTTGCTCGGCGGGCGCATCGCGGAACAGCCAGTAACGCGATCCGTCCGCAGTCTCGACTCGGTAATAATCGCGTACCAGCTCCGTTTCGCGCTCGCTTACCCACCATTCGCCGTGGATACGCTCTGGTCCATCAGCCTTGGCGATGCGGTGGCGGACATTGCGCCAGATAAAGAGACGCGGCGGATGGTCGGGCAACTCGGCAACTGCTTCGACTCTCTCAGGGTGCTCAAACAAACGTGCGGGACGCGGGAGATTAGCGGGCCAGGCGCTGCCCTTTGCCGGGTGCAGCGCCGACACGCGTTTAACGGCCCGTTCGGGCAGGGCGCTTTCGACCGGCGCGAGGCGAAAAATCTTGTTCTGGCCGAGGCGTACGCCAAGAGTATCGACAAGCTGGCTTATATCCACATCGCTCCCGTCATCGTGGAGATGCCGTCCAATCGTCTGGCGTTCTGTAATGGCCTCGACCCACGAAGCCGTCAGGCCCGCGCTCTCAATCCCGAAGCCAGGATCGATCACGACAAGCCGTTCCGACAGCAGCTTTGATAAATGTTTGGGCTCGCGATAAGGGCGCGAGAGGCCAATACGCGCCGCTTGGGCGATATTGTCGACGCGAATAAAAACAAGATCGAGACGTCGGGCGCCGACGCCGCGTTTTTCGAGTTCTGCGCAAAGCATGTCGGCAAGCTTATTGATGATGCGTTTTAAGTCTTCAGGATCGCCGACCGGCTCTGCAAAGCGCAATTCAGCGCGCGGCACCTCGGGCGGGATCAGCGACGTCAAAGCTTCCTGTGCGCTTCCGAGTGCCTGATCGAGGCGCAGCAATACGTCTCCGCCGAAACGCAGCTTGAGGCTGGCGCGTGGCTTGCTCGCAATATGCGCCACGCGCTCAATGCCCACGTCACGCAGGGATGAAATTAGGGCAGCCGGCAGGCGCAGGGATGCCACCGGAAGGCTCGCGATCGCTTCCGAGCATCGGCCCGGCGATACGATTGACGCATCGCCAAAGCGCGCCATCGCCCACGCGCAGCCCGGTGTGTCAGCCAGCGCGGCCTTGGCGCGGATGCCTTGGGTAGCTAGGCGCCGGCACACATCCCTGATGAGCGCCGCTTCGCCCTGAAATAGGTGCGCCGAGCCGGCGACATCGATGAAAATGCCATCGGGCGGATCGGGCGTCACCAGTGGTGAATACTTCACGCACCAAACGGCGAGACGAAGGAGGGCGGCTTCGTCCTCTTCTGGCGTGGCATTCAACACACAAAGATCGGGCACAAGCGATTGCGCGTGCGTGACCGTCATCCCGGCGCTCAGGCCTAGGCGCGCGGAAGCATCGTCGACGCTCGCGAGCAGACGTCGCTGGCCGTGCATGATCGCGGTGACGAGGGGTTTATCCCGCGGAGGTGCGTCGTGCAAAGTCCGTCGTATCCTGTCCGAGGGCCACCTCGG
>CAISIV010000107.1 GCA_903885555.1 uncultured Hyphomicrobiales bacterium | reverse complement strand
GGCTGACCCTCGACAACATCACGCAGCGCTTCAACGATTTCACCGCGGTCGCCGACATCAATCTCGACGTCGCTGGCGGCGAGCTGGTGGCGCTGCTCGGCCCCTCCGGCTGCGGCAAGTCGACCTTGCTGCGCATCATGTCCGGCTTCATCCGCCAGACCGAAGGCCGGGTGCTGTTCGACGGCGAGGCGGTCGATCATCTGACGCCGAGCCAGCGTGGCGTCGGCATCGTGTTCCAGAACTACGCGCTGTTCCCGCACATGACGGTCGCGGACAACGTCGCCTACGGTTTGCAGGCGCGCAAATGGCCGCGCGAGAAAATCGCACCGCGCGTCGCCGAGATGCTGGCGCTGGTGCACATGAGCGAATTCGCGCAGCGCAAGCCGCGGCAATTGTCCGGCGGCCAGCAGCAGCGCATCGCGCTGGCGCGCTGCCTTGCCATCGATCCGAAAGTGCTGTTGCTCGACGAGCCGTTCGGTGCGCTCGACAAGAATTTGCGGCTCGACATGCAGATCGAAGTGAAACGACTGCAGCGCGAATCCGGCGTGACCACCATTCTGGTGACGCACGACCAGGAAGAAGCGCTGTCGATGGCCGACCGCATCGCGGTGATGTCGCGCGGCCATATCGAGCAGGTGTCGACGCCGACGGAAATCTACGACCGGCCGAAGACGCTGTTCGTCAATCAGTTCGTCGGCACCACCAATGTGCTGCCGGGCGAATTCTTCAACGGCTCGCCATCCCACGTGAAGCTTACCGGCGGCGCCAGCATCGCCGTGCCGGCCGAGCCGGGTTTCACCGATGGCAGCAAGGTCGCGGTCTCGATCCGTCCCGAGCAATTGCATGTCGTTACCGCCGGTTCGCCCGGATTGCCGGGCACGGTCAAGGCGGTGATGCCGCTTGGCTCGCATGTCGTCTACGAAATCGAAATCACCCCTGGTCTGTCGCTCAAAGTCAGCGAGCCGCGCGAGGGCCAGATCACCATGCGGCAGACCGGCGAGACGGTGACCGTCGCGCCGACATCGCCGGATGCCTGCCACACCTTTCCCGCACCCTGATCACAGCCAAGGAGTTAGACCATGATTGTTCGTATTGACCGCCGCAAACTGTTGGGTGGCGCTGCAGCGCTCGGTGCCGGCCTCGCCATGCCATCCATCGGCCGCGCCCAATCCAAGACGCTGGTGGCGGCGACGTTCCCCGGCACCTGGAACGAAGCGGACAGCAAGGTCGTCGGACCGGCTTTCAAGGCAAAGACCGGCGCTGCGCTGACGCTGTCGATCATCCTCGGCGGTGATCAGGTGTCGCGCCTCACCGCGGCCAAGGGCAACAAGCCGCCGTTCGATGTCGCGTTCTTCGACACGCCGCAGGTGCTCGATGCGGTCAAGGACGGGCTGATCATGGAATATCCCGTCGCGAAGTCGCCGAACTTCGCCGGGCTCATTCCGAAATTCCAGGACAAGTGGGGCCCCAAGGTCACCATGCAGGTGATCGGTATCGGCTACAATCCGAAGAAGATCGCCACCGCGCCGACCAGCTGGGACGATCTCTACGATCCGAAATACAAGGGCCGCGTCGGCCTCACCGCGCTCAACAGCCAGCTCGGCATCGCCTTCCTTGCCGAACTGAACCGCCTCAAGGGCGGCACCGAAGAGAATTTCGATCCGGCCTTCAAGGCGCTCAAGGAATTGCTGCCGAATGTCGGCGCCATAGGCGCCAATCTCGGTGCTTTCGCCACGCTGTGGCAGCAGGAGCAGATCGATATCGCGCCCTACAACTTCAACTTCGTGCAGACGCTGAAAGCCAAGGACGTGCCGGTCGAATTCGCCATTCCGAAGTCGGGCGCGGCCGGCTGGGAAACCAGCATGCATATCGTGGCCGGCGCTTCCGAGCCGGATCTGGCTGCCGAGTACATCGACATGCACATCGATCCGGCGATCCAGGCGCAGACGATGAAGCCGCCGTTCGACGCCATTCCAACCAGCGCCAAGGTGCCGCTGGCCGGTGAAATCACCAAGTCGCTGGCCAAGACCCATG
Source organism: uncultured Hyphomicrobiales bacterium (assembly GCA_903885555.1). Classification (GTDB taxonomy): domain Bacteria; phylum Pseudomonadota; class Alphaproteobacteria; order Rhizobiales; family Xanthobacteraceae; genus Pseudolabrys. The sequence goes on along the minus strand of CAISIV010000107.1, from coordinate 53,049 downwards.
ACGACCTCGGTAAGGTGAAGGGTTTCGACTGGGCCAAGCTCAACCCGCAGCGCGGCGCGCTGATCGAGCGCTTCAACCGCGAGATCAAGGTCTGAAGGAGCCGATGACGTGAAGCGGTGGGACGAAAGCGCACTGACATTGCCGCTCGCGGCGCTGTTCGTTGCGTTCTTCGTCGCGCCGCTCGTCGTCCTTATCTTGCTGTCGCTGCACGGCGAAGCGTTGATGAAGACGTGGACGCTCGCCAACTACGTCAAGTTTTTCACGGACTCGTTCAACTACGCGATCCTGTTCGAGACGCTGATACTGGGCGTCAAGGCGACGCTGCTGTGTCTTGCCTTCGGCTTTCCGATTGCCTGGGTCTGCGCGCGCGCTGGCGCCCGGTTGCAAAGCGTCGTCGTGTTCCTGGTGATCCTGCCGATCCTGACCAGCGTCGTCGTGCGCACCTTCGGCTGGATCGTCATTCTCGGCCGGCAAGGCGTTATCAACCAGATGTTGATCGGGGCGGGCATCATCAACGAGCCGATCCGGCTGCTCTATACGGAATTCGGCGTCATCATGGTGCTGGCGCAGGTGCAGATGCCGCTGATGGTGCTGCCCATCCTCACGGTGCTGGGCAAGATCGATCCCAATCTCGGCGATGCGTCGCGCGTGCTCGGTGCCGGTGAATGGAAGACGCTGTGGCGCGTGACGCTGCCGCTGTCGCTGCCGGGCATCATCGCCGGCTGTATTCTCACTTACACCGCCTGCATCACGGCTTTCGTCACACAGACGCTGATCGGCGGCGCCCGGCTCATCTACATGCCGCTGCACATCTACCAGCAGGCGGTCGGCGCCAATAACTGGCCGTTCGCCGCGGCGATCTCTGTGGTCTTCATGCTCGCCGTAATGATCATCGTCGGCATTCTCGGTGCACTCGGGCGGCGGAGCGAAACCTATGCCCGGCCCTAGATACGCCATCGACTGGGAATCGGCCTCGCTGCGCATCGTCTTTGCGGTGCTGACGGTGTTTGCGATGGTGTTTCTCATCGCGCCGACGGTGATCGTTCTGATCACGTCGCTGACGCCATCGGAATCTCTGAAATTTCCGCCGCCCGGTCTGTCGCTGCGCTGGTATTACGCCTTGGTCGACGCCGACCAGATGCAGCGCGCTGCCTGGAACAGTCTGGTGATCGCGTTCTGGACGACCTTGATCTGCGTGGTGCTCGGCACCGCGGCTTCGATCGGGCTGGCTCGCTCGAAGTCGAAATGGGTGCGCGGTGCTGACCTTCTGTTTATGTCGCCGCTGCTGCTGCCGGCGTTGGCCTTCGGTTTTGCCGCGCTGGTCTATATCAACAAACTCGGCCTCGCGCCGAGCATTACGCTCTTGGTGCTGGGCCATGTCATCGTCTGCGTGCCGTTCGTGTTGCGCACGACGATAGCGTCGCTGTCGCAGCTCGATCCGGCGCTGCTCGAGGCGTCGAACAGCCTCGGAGCCAGTTCGTGGATGACGTTCCGCCGCGTGACGCTGCCGTTGATTGCGCCGGGCCTGGGATCGGGCGCGTTCCTTGCCTTCATGGCGTCGTTCGACAACGTGCCGGTCTCGCTGTTTCTGGCCGACGAGCGCACCGAAGTGCTGCCGATCCATCTCTGGCAGCAGATCGACACCAATCTCGACGTCCGTACCGCCGCGGCCTCCGGCGTGATTGTCATCTTCACGCTGGTGCTGATGCTGATCGCCGAACGCTTCGCTGGCATCACCCAGCAGATGCGGTAGACTCTCGCGCATGATCCCGAAAAGTGGGAACCGGTTTTCGGATAAGATCATGCGCAAGGGATAAAGTATGCCGGGACTTTCAATTCATGTGGTGGACGTGTCGCGCGGTTTGGTCGCCGCCGGAATGCGCGTCGAACTGCACGCCATTTCGGAGAGCGGCGAGCCCACGCTGATCGCGCACGGCGCTATCGGCGGCAACGGGTTGTTCAACGAGCCGGAACTGACCGGCATCTTCAAGTCCGGCGCCTACGCGGCGCTGTTTCATGTTGCCGAGTATTTCCGCGAGGCCGGTGTGGCGCTGCCGGCCGAGCCGTTTCTCGACGTGGTGCATTTCCACTTCGGCATCGCCGATCCGGCGCAGCACTATCATCTTCCGTTCAAGTGCACGCCGTGGGGCTATTCCTGCTTCCGCGGCGGGGCGTGATCGCTACGCCATCTTGGCGATTTCAGGCGGGGTAACGGGGAGCGTGATGCGCGCCGACAGGCCTTGGGGGGGCGCTGTCATGCAGCGTCAAGGTGCCGCCATGAGCCTCGGCCACCGCCCGCGCGATTGCCAGACCGAGCCCGAAACCGGCGCGGTCGTCCATCGTGCGGGCATCGTCGCCGCGTACAAATGCCTCCAGCATGGCGCCCTTGCTCTCATCGACGATGCCTGGCCCGTCGTCCTCCACCGCGATGCAGACTCCCGCACTGTCGCTGGTGAGCCGGACCATGACGTGCGCGCCATAGCGAACCGCATTGTCGACGAGATTGGCAACGGCCCGTCGCAGATCGTCAGGGCGTGCCATCAAGGTGGTGTGATCGGGGCCTTGATAAAGTACATCGTGGCCAAGATCGGCGAACTGATCGCAGATGGTCTGCAGGCTGCAGGCGACGTCGATGGCGGTCAAGGCTTCGCGCGTCCGTCCGTCGCGCAGGAATACCAGCACGCCTTCCGTCATCGCGTTCATCTGTTCAAGATCGCGCAGCATCTGGCCGCGTAGCTCGCTGTCGCCGATGAACTCGCTGCGCAGGCGCAAGCGCGTGATCGGTGTGCGCAGATCGTGGCCCATCGCCGCCAGCATACGTGTGCGGTCGGCAACCAGGGTCTTGATACGATCGCTCATGCGGTTGAAGGCCTTGGCGACGGCACGGATTTCTTCAGGGCCGCGCTCTGGCAGTTTGGCGACATCGCCGTCGAGGCTGAAGCCTTCGGCCGCTTTGGCAAGCCCGGACAGCGGCCGGCGCAACGCGTGCGTAGCCCATATACCGAGCAGCGTTACGCTGACGATTACGAACAGAATTGTGCTAACGACCGGGCCCCCCATAACCGGTGGCGGTGAATGCGGTGGCAGCCGGGCGGTCAGCACGTCGCCGTCCGGCAATTTGACCGCGATCGCCAATCCGTCGGTGTTGTTTGGCACGGCCGGCAGTTTTGCCGCTACAAAGCCCGGGCCAAGGTGTTCGCCGAGATGCCGCAGCCGCGGGTCGGCCTGATTGTCCGGCGAAGGCATGGCCGTTGCCGGCGCGATGTGGATTTGAGGAAAAGTCATCGCCATCGTCGCGAGCAGGCGTGTCCGTTCGGCGGGGGAAGTAGCCGCCACAAGCCGAACCGCGGTTACGAATTGGCCGGTGCTGTCGCCCCGCGGCCCCCAAGTCTCGCCGCGATGGCCGATAAAGAGACTGATGAGAACGACGGCATGAATAGCGAACAACGAAATCAGAACCAGAATCGCCATCTGGCCGCCGATACGGTTTAAGAACAGCGAGCGCACAAACGTCATGCTGGTTCTACAGCCGGTGTAAAAAGGTAGCCGCCGGCGCGCACGGTTTTGATGATGTTCGGCTGGTGCGGATCTGCTTCGATCTTGCGCCGCAGCCGGCTGACCAGGATATCGATGCTGCGTTCGAATGCACCAGCGCTTCGGCCTTGCGTGAGATCGAGCAGCTGGTCCCGCGACAGGATGCGGCCGGGACGTTCGCAGAAGGTCTGCAGCAAGGCGAATTCAGCGTCCGTGAGCGCCACGCGGGCGCTGTCCGGACTACTGAGCTCGCGCAAGGTCCGGTCGATCCGCCAGCCAAGGAATGTCAGCACGCGGGCGCCGTTCATCGTCGACTCGCGCACGTCGATGGTCGAACGGCGCAGTACCGCGCGGATGCGGGCCAGCAATTCGCGCGGGTTGAACGGCTTCGACAAATAATCGTCGGCGCCGATTTCCAGACCGAGTATGCGGTCGACCTCGTCGCTGCTGGCAGTAAGCATGATGATCGGAACTTGTGTGGTCATGCGCAGCCGCTTGCAGATGCTCAGGCCATTCTCGCCCGGCAGCATCAGGTCGAGCACGACGAGATCGATCCGGCTGCTTTGCATCAGATCGTCAATCTCTCGGCCGCTGCCCGTCACCATCACGCGGTAGTCGTTGGAGCGAAGATATCGGGCAATCAGCGCACTGATTTCACGATCGTCTTCCACTACCAGGATGTGCGGCAGCTTGGTCATATTTCGATTGATAGCCGCGATGACACTGCTGAGGGTGAACCAAATTGTTTCTGAATGTTTCTGAACGGGCTCGTGACACATACCGAAACAAACCAACTGAGTCGTGGCAAGGTCGCGTTAACCCCCAATGCCGCTTTGTAGAGGCCGATAACCGGCGAATTGTCTGCCGGCAACTGGAGGTTCCTATGACGTCGATTTCGAGCGCTACCTCGCAGCAGTTTTCTCCGCTGGCCCGGCTCCAGAGCGAACTGGCCTCCGAAGTTTCGGCCGGTACTATCAGCAGTGATGATAAATCCGCGATGAGTTCGGCGCTCACCGATATCGACACCGCGATGAAGTCCGGTGCCGGCTCTGGCGACGGCGCGCCGCCATCGCCGGACGCGATGAAGTCGAAAATCGATGGCCTCATCGACGGCGAGGTCAGCGACGGCAAACTCACCAGTGCGCAGGCCGCCGAGCTGAAGAACGTTTTCAGCCAGGCCTTTGCCGGCGGGCCGGGCGGTGGTGGACCGGGCGGTCCCGGCGGTCCCGGTGGCGCGGGCGGCGGCGGGTCGAGCAAGTCGTCCACCGACGCTGCCGACACCAACGGCGATGGTACTGTCAGCGCCGCCGAACAGGCCGCTTACGATGCGAAGACGGCAAGCTCGGGTTCAAGCAACAGTTCCGATGCGGAGAAGCTGGTGCAAGATTTCTTGAAACTGCTGCAGGACTCGAGCGGCAGTGCTTCGAGCTACGGCACCGGCGGTGACAGCCTGAAGTCGCAGATTCAGTCTTTGATCGTGAACTTCAAGGCGTAGCACGCCTACATCCGCGGCAGTTCGGTGACCGCAATGCGTGCGGTGCCGGCGGCTTCGGTAATCACCCGCAGCGTATTGGAATCGAAGTCGATGCCGGTCAGTCGCAGATCGTTGACGACGGCATCGACTTTCACGCCGGCGCTGTCTTTCTGGAAATCGGCGAGGGCCGCCGTGATTTTCTTTAGCGCATCGGCGGCGAAGGGCTTGAGGTCGAGCACCGCGTTGTCGGCCAGAGCCTGCTCCAGATAGGGCGTGGCGGCGCGCGCCGCGGCGTTCAACAGGCCGAAGGCAGCGTCGGTATCCACCGCAACCGCCAGGTCGGTCAGGCGCAAAATCTGGTTCTGCTGGTCGAGCGTCGGCTTGCCCCAGATATTCACGGTGGCGTCGGCGCCGAAGCCGAACCAGCTTTTCTTTTCCTTTGCTTTCACCCGCAGCGAAATGAGGATGCGATCGCCGGCGGCGGCAAGACTCGCGCTGCGCACCTCGGCGTCGACCGCGGCGCTGCCGTCTTCCGGGAAGTGCCGGCCCTTGAGCTGCGCATTGAGAAGCTTGGTGAGATCGGTGAAGGGCAGGTCGATCGGCACGCCGATGGCGAGCTTGCCGTTTTCCATCGGCGGCACCAGCTCGAGCGTGGCCGGGAACGGGCAATCCGGTTTGGTCTCGGTCGGCACGATTTTGGTTTCGGCCTGCACGCCGACCGTAATCGTGAGGTTGCGGGTGTCGACCTGCGGCTGGGCCGCGGCGGCGCGGATCGGGCGCATCTCCAGCCACAGTTTGGGCAGGCCGGTCTGGTCGCCGCCGAGCGGAATGGCGCGGCACATCTTGGCCCATTGTTCGCGCGCGGCGCGCTCGATGAAAGGATCGGCGCGAAGGCGGTTAGAGAGTGCGGCGACCTGTTCGTTGACGGCGCGGTCGATGAGAGGCTTGGCCTCGCCCGACACGTTGATCTTGATGCCGGCGATCGACAAAGGGCTGTCGCCAAGGTTCACCTGCGCCGACAAATTCGGTTCGAGCCGCCAGTTCGCGGTCAGCGCCGGCTTTGCGACCACCGACACCTGGCCGCGAATTTCGGCTTTCTGATCCAGTACCCGGTTGGTGAGCTTGCCGATATCCTTGCCGAGCGCGCCGTCGAGCAGGCCGGTGATCGTGCCGGTGAGATTGCCGGCGACGCCGGCGATCTGGCCGGTGAGCTGGAGTTCGCCGTTCAGCGGGATGGTGGCGGTCAGTTCATTCGGCCGGCCGCTCATCAGCATGCCGCCGCGCTTGATGGTCATGCCGATATTGGCTTTGGACAGCAGATTGCTGATCGGATTGTTGTTGCTGGAAGAAAAATCGCGTGGCGCGGCGTTGTCGAGGCTCGCCCGAATGGCGGGGATCGAAATGGCGACCGGCGCGATCACGTAGGACGCCCGTGTCACCGGCGGCAGGGGCGGCATTTGCGGCAGGCTGGCGACTGCTTTCTTGGCGTCGCTGTCGTGAGGCAAAAAGCGGTCGAGCGCCCACAAAGTGGCGCCGAAAAACGCCAGCATGACCGCGACGCCGCCCAGCGCGAGCCGGAAATGGCGCGAACGGCCGAACAGGCGCAGCGGCGCGGTAGCGGTATAGATCAACCTGTCGAGCATAAAAAAATTCCCGCCCGATTCGTCCCGGGCGGGAACTTTAGATCGCTATCCGTGGCTGCGCCAGCGGCGGCCGAATTGGCCTATTCCGCCATGACCGGCGGCAGGTTTTCGGCAAGCACCTTCGGCGGCCGCAGCCGCACATAGATCTGTCCGACGATCAGAAGCACACAGAGCCCGACGAACACCGCGCTGATGGGATGCTTGATGAAAACCAAAGCATCGCCGCGCGAGATCAGCATGGCGCGGCGGAAGTTCTCCTCGAAGCGCGGGCCCAGCACGAAGCCGAGCAGCACCGGCGCCGGATGGAAGTCGAGCAGCAGCAACAGGTAGCCGACGAGGCCGATGATGATGGTTTCGCCGACCTGGAACATGTCGTTGTTGGTCGAGTAGACGCCGATACACACGAAGAATAGTGCGCTCGGATAGAGGTAGCGGTACGGGATCGTCAGCAGCTTCACCCACAGGCCGATCATCGGCACGTTGAGCACGACCAGCATGATATTGCCGATCCAGAAGCTCGCCACCAGGCCCCAGAAGATGTCCGGATGCTCGGAGATCAGCTGCGGGCCGGGCACGATGCCCTGGATCATCAGCGCGCCGAGGATCAGCGCCATCACGGCGTCGCCCGGAATGCCGAGGCTCATGGTCGGGATGAAGTCGCCCTGCACCGAGGAGTGCGTCGAGGCTTCGGGGCAGGCCACGCCTTCGATCATGCCGGTGCCGAACAGCTCCGGCGTCTTCGAGATCTTCTTTTCGGTGGCGTAGGAGATGAACGAGGCGATGGTCGGGCCGGTGCCGGGAATGAGCGCGCACAGGCTGCCGATGATGGTGCCGCGGAACATGGCGCCCCAGGAACGGCGAAGCTCGTCCTTGGTCGGGCGCAGGTCCTTGAACTTGACGTTGGTGTATTTGGTGTCGACCTCAGAGAGCTGATTGACGCTCTTCATGAACTCCGCGATGCCGAACAGACCGAGCGCGATGGCGACGATTTCGACGCCGTCGAACAAATTCGGGATGCCGAAGGTGAAGCGCGGCGTGCCGGTCTCGATGTCGCTGCCGACGATGCCGAGCAGCAGGCCGCACAGCGTCATGGCGACGCCCTTGAGCGGCGAGCCGCGCGCCAGCGTCGAACCGGCCAGCAGGCCGAGCAGCATCAGCGAGCAGATTTCGGCGGGGCCGAATTTGAGCGCCACCGTCACCAGCACCGGCGACAGGAAGATCATCTCGGTGATGCCCCAGGAGGCGCCGACGAAGGACGAGATCACCGTGATGCCGAGCGCGGCACCGCCGCGGCCCTTCTTGGTCAGCGGGAAACCGTCGAGACATGTCACCGCATGCGGTGGATGACATGGAAGATTGAGCAGGATCGAGCAGATGGCGCCGCCGTATTGCGCGCCGTAGAACACGCCCGACAGCATCAGGATAGCGCCGACCGGCTTGATGCCGAAGGTCAGCGGCAACAGGATCGAGATGGTGGCGAGCGGGCCCATGCCCGGCAGCACGCCGACCATGTTGCCGACCAGCACGCCGATGAAGCACCACATCAGGTTATGCGGTTCGAGCGCGACGCCGAAGCCGTACCAGAGATCGGTAAGAGCCGTGGAAATCATTTAGAAACCCCACCGGAACAGCGGAAACGGAAGCTGCAGCACGTAGGAGAACAGCAGGCAGCCGGGAATGGTGATGAACAGACCGAGCAGGGCCGAACTCTTCCAGGTCGACTGGCGATCGCCGAGCGCCGAGACGAAGACGCAGAAGAATGTCGCCGCCGCCATGCCGAAGAAGTGGCCCATGATGATGAACAGCACGGGGCCCGCGAGAATGCAGAACCAGCCCAGCCATTCCTTGTTGCGCGGCAGGATGTGCTCGTCCGGCTCGAGCGGAGTGACGATTGCGGTGCCGAAGATCAGCACGCCGATGAATGTCAGGGTGACGCCGAGGATGAACGGAAACATCCCGGGACCCATGTGCATCAGGGTGCCGGTATTATAGCTCATCGAATTGAGCGTCACCCCGGCACCGAGCAGGGTCATTATCCCGCCGGCATAAAAATCGCGTTTGTGCAGAAGCGTATCGAACACAGGCACTCCCTCCCAAGGGGCTTTTGCCTGAACCCTTAGCTCATGCCTCGATCAGGCCTTCGTTAAAAATCGGTAATGTTGCGTTGATGGGGAATTTACATTTGCAGCCGAAAAATTCCCGTTCCGGCAAAATATCAGTCAGATCAATAGTTATTTCAGACATCTCGCGACTTAAGTCTAAAGCGTGTTTGTGTGGCCTGCCAAAATGAAAAGGCGCGCCGCAAGAAACAATCCTTGCGGCGCGCAACGTCAAAAGACAGGAGCATTAAGACGTGAGCGTGACGGCTCGCGTTGAGCGGCCAGGAACTATGCTTTGGCGCCCATGCGATGCAGCTTGAGCACGGTGTAGACCGTGTCGCTCGCCGGCGTCGGAATATTGAGTTCGCGGCCGAGCGCACGCACCTTGCCGGACAACCAATCCAGTTCCAGCCGTCCGCCGCGATCGAGGTCGTTGGCCATCGAGCCCTTCATCGTCGGCGTGGTCTTGGTCTCGACGAAGTTCATGCGCTCGTCGATGTAGGCGGGATCGAGCGCAATGCCCTTGGCTTTGCCGACGTTGAAGGCTTCCTGCATCAGCTGGCGGAAGAAGGCCTTCGTTTCGGGATCTGAAAAAATGGGTCCCACTGGTGAGCGCAGCGCTGCCGTGCCGCCGGTCATAGCGGTGAGGAAGATGAACTTCTTCCAGAGCTCGGTTTCGATCTGCGGCGTCAATACAATGTCGAGCTTCGCGGCCTTGCCGGCGGCAACGAAAGCATCGAGCACCGCATCGGCGTGGTTGTCGGCATGGCCGAACAGCACCTGATGAAACTGGCTGGTCTGCTTGATGGTGCCCGGTGCGACCAGATTGGTGGCGATGTAGGCGATGCCACCGACGACCTTTTCGGGCCCGAGAATTTTCGATATGCGTTCGACGCTGTCGATGCCGTTCTGGAATGTGATCAGGCGTGTGTTCGGTCCGATCAGCGGCCTGGCCTGCTCGGCGGCAGCCTCGGTGTCCCACAGCTTCACGGCAAACAGCACGATGTCGACCGGGCCGACATCGGCCGGGTTGGCGGTGGCGTTGACCTTCGGCAGCGACAGATCGCCGTGCACGCTTTCGATCGTCAGGCCCTTGGTCTTGAGCGCCTCGAGATTGGCGCCACGCGCGATGTAAGAGACGTCGTGTCCGGCGACCTGCAAGCGCGCGCCGTAATAGGCGCCGATCGCACCCGCCGCCATTGCCGCAATTTTCATGTCGCCAAATCCTTTTCTATTTCTTGGTGCCGACGAGCGCCGCTGCCGCGCGGCCGGCCGCTTCTATATATAACGGGTCACGGTGAATGAGCATCGTCGAAAACGCACCATCCATCAGAATGACAATCTGTCGCGCCAGTTCGTCCGATTTCTTTCTGCCGTCGGCGGCGATCACGCCGGCGAGCCAGGCTTCGACCGCCGTTTTGTGTTTTGCGCCCACTTTAATGGCGGGATGACCGGGCATAGCCGCCAGTTCGGCGGCGGTGCGCAGGAATCCGCAGCCTTTCCATTTCGGATGACGCGCCGACTGCGCGAGGTTCGTGAAGATGCTTTCGATCTTTGCCGCCAGCGGTCCTTTCGCCTGCGCAAACCACTTCGCGAACACGGCGAGATTGGGCGCGTCGCGCGCTTCGAGATAGGCGGCGATCAGGTCGTCCTTGCTTTTGAAATGATAATAGAGCGTGCGCTTGGTCAGTCCGGCCTTGGCCGCCACCGCGTCGATGCTGACGCTGCGGATGCCTTCGCCATAGAACAGTTTGGCAGCGGCTTCGACGATACGGGCGCGGGTGTCATGGGCGTCTTTGGGCATGAGGCTCGTGTATACCGTATAGTGAGTATACACAATGCAGGCCGTGCTGTTTCCTCGCTTCAGATTTGCAACGAGGTGCGCAATGCCCAACGTGCTGTTCGACGTGCGCGATCATATCGCGATTCTGACGTTCAATCGTCCGGAGAAACTCAACGCGCTGAACTACGCGCTGATCGACGAATTGATGGCGCTGCTCGATACCATCGAGGCCGACCCGGAATGTCAGGCCGTCATCCTGACCGGAAATGGCCGGGCCTTCTCGGCCGGCGGCGATATTCCCGAATTCGCGGATAGTGTGCGCAGCGGCGTCGATGTCGCGGTGCGGGACTTCGTGCGCCGCGGCCAGGCCATGACCGCGCGGCTCGAGGCCTTCACCAAACCCATCATCGCCGCCGTCAACGGCATCGCGTTCGGCGGCGGCTGTGAGATCACCGAGGCCGTGCATATGGCGATTGCCAGCGAGCAGGCGATCTTTGCCAAGCCGGAGATCAATCTCGGCATGCCGCCGACATTCGGCGGCACGCAGCGCCTGCCGCGGCTGGCCGGGCGCAAGCGCGCGCTCGAACTGTTGCTAACCGGAGATACGTTCTCGCCGCAGCGCGCACTCGATATGGGTCTGATCAACAAAATCGTGCCGCACGACGAGTTGTTGAGTGCGGCGCGCGACATGGCGCATCGCATCATGCGGCATTCGCCGCTGGCGGCTGCCGGCATTCTGCGCGCGGTGACGCGCGGCATCAACGCCAGCATCGGCGAAGGGCTGGCGATCGAGAGCGAGCAGTTCGCGCGCATGGCGCCGACGCACGATCTTCGCGAGGGCTTAAGCGCCTGGATCGCGCGCCGCACGCCGATCTATAATGGGTCCTGGACCGAACGTCCTTGTGCCACGGAGTCGCCAACATGATCGCGGTCATCTTCGAGTCCTGGCCGAAGCCCGGCAAGGCGCAGACTTATCTGGACATGGGCGCGGCGCTTGCCTCGCATCTCAACGATCTCGACGGCTTCATTTCCATCGAACGCTTCCAGAGCGTCGTCGATCCCGGCAAGTTGCTGGCGATTTCGTTCTGGCGCGACGAGGCAGCCATCGAGAACTGGCGCAAGAACGACGTGCACCGGACCATCCAGGGCAAAAGCCGCGAGATCGTGTTCGACGATTACCGGCTGCGCGTCGCTGCCGTCGTGCGGGACTATACGATGTCGGCGCGCGAGCAGGCGCCGGCCGACAGCCGCGCCGCTCATTATTGATTGTTGTTAGGCGGCAGCACGACTGATCTGGACAAGGAACTGCGAGAACAATGTTGTCCAACAAGCGTTTTCTTGACCTCGTGGGTGTTGAGATCCCGATTATCCAGGCCCCGATGGTTGGCCCGCGGGGCCATCTGACAGCGAGCGTTTCCGCCGCTGGCGGGCTGGGGTCGCTGGCTTGCCCGGCGCTCACACCCGATCAAGTGCTTGCCGAGGTTGCTGCCATCCGGCAGCGGACGGACAAGCCGTTCAATCTCAATTTCTTCTGCCACGTGCCGGAAGCACCGGATGCCGCGCGGGAACGCGCTTGGAAGCAAAGGCTAGGCTCCTATTACCGGGAATTTGGGCTTGATCCGTCGGCGCCGATCTCGATGGCGAACCGCGAGCCATTCGGCGACGCCATGTGCGCAGTCGTAGAGAAGTTGCGCCCCCGGGTCGTCAGCTTTCATTTCGGTCTGCCGGACGAGCGGCTGCTGAAGCGCGTCAGAAATGCGGGATGCCTTGTCTTTTCCTCGGCGACCACGGTCGCGGAAGCGCGCTGGCTCGATGAAAGAGGGGTGGACGCGGTCATCGCTCAGGGGGCAGAAGCGGGTGGCCATCGTGGCATGTTCCTAGTGCGATCGGTCGCGTCGCAAGTCGGCACTTTCGCGCTCGTGCCGCAGGTGGCGGATGCCGTTCGCGTTCCGGTGATCGCGGCCGGTGCGGTGGCCGATGCACGGGGTCTCGTAGCTGCTTTTGCGCTGGGCGCGTCGGCGGTTCAGATCGGCACGGCCTATCTGCTGTGTCCGGAGGCTGGCATTTCCACCCCTTACCTTGCAGCTTTGCGCGCCGCGCGAGACGAAGACACGGCCATGACCAACGTGTTCACGGGAAAGCCCGCGCGCGGTCTGATGAACCGCGCCATGCGTGAACTCGGCCCAATGAACCAGGAGGTGCCGGTCTTCCCGACGGCAGCAGTCGCCCTTCAGCCCTTGCGAACGGCGGCTGAGGCACATGGATCCGGCGATTTCTCGCCACTATGGTCGGGCCAGGCCGCACGCTTGGCCCGCGAGGTCGGCGCCGCTGATTTGACGCGTCAGTTGTGGAGTGAGGCTCGGCAAGCAGGCGCGGGGTCGCCTACTGCGCCTTGATGTTGGCCGACTTGACGATCGGCCACCACTTCTCGACTTCGGCCTTGTGGAAGGCGCCGAGCGCTTCGGGCGTGAGCTGATCGCGCGCCGGGATCTCCAGCCCTTGCTCGACCAGACGTTTGACGACCGCTGGATCGGTCAACGCTTCGACCACCGCGGCGTTGAGCGTGGCGATGATGTCCTTGGGTGTACCCTTCGGCGCCCACAGCCCATACCACGTCGAGGTGTAGAAACCGGGCAGGCCGGCCTCGTCGACGGTCGGAATTTCCGGCGCCGACGGCAGGCGCGTCTTCGCCGTCACGGCAAAAGCCTTGATGGTACCGCCGCGCACTTGTTCGAGCGAGTTCGACGCCTGATCGAACATGATGTCGATCTGGCCGGAGATGAGATCCGCCATGGCCGGCGCGGTGCCGCGATAAGGCACGAAACTGAACGTCGTGCCGGTGCGGTTCTGAAAATAGACGCCGGCGACGTGCGAACCGCCGCCGGCGCCGGACGTGCCAGCCGTCGCCTTGTCCGGATTGGCTTTGAGCCAGGCAATCATGTCCTTGAGATTGCCGGCGGGAAATTTCCTGGTGGCGACGATCAGCAACGAGTTTGCGGGCAACAGCGCAACCGGTTCGAGGTCGGTCAGCACATCGAACGGCAGCGGAAAGATCGCGGGACTGACAACGTGCGAGCCGACATGGCCAAGGCTGAGCGTATAGCCGTTCGGTGGCGACTTGACCGTGCGGGTCAGCGCAATCGTTCCCGACGCGCCGGTGACATTCTCGACAATGATGGTCTGGCCAAGGGTCGAACGCATGCGCTCGCCGAGAATGCGCGCCAGCGCATCGGCCGGCCCGCCGGCAGCGTAGGGGACGATGACGGTGATCGGACGCGAGGGAAACGGTTGCGCCTGCGCTATGCCGATGGTGGCCGATAGCGCGGCGATGATGGCCACACATTGCAGAATGTCACGGCGAAGAATTGTCATGTCGCTCCCCTGCCTTGGCTGCGCGGCCCGACGCCGCGTGCCTTCTTGATTGTCATCAGGCTACAGGGCGCGGGTCAGTGCCGGAAGAGGGCACAAAAAAATTGCCCGGCACGAATGCCGGGCAAGTTATGGGGGAGGTTCAGTCAGATAGAACTAGCGGATGGTGGCCCAGGTCTGCTGTGCGCTGCTCTGTCGCGCAGGCACATAAGACGAAGAGAGTGAAACCGGCTGCGCCTGCGCGCTGTTGACCGGGCGAACCGCGGGAGCGCGGGCAACGGTGGTGCCGGACATCGGCATCACGACAACCTTGGCGCCGACCGCGACGCGATTGTAGAGATCGGTCACGTCTTCATTGGTGAGACGGATGCAGCCGCTCGACACCTGCTTGCCGATGGTGGCCGGGTTGTTGGTGCCGTGGATGCGATATTCGCTGGTGCCGAGATACATGGCGCGCGCGCCGAGCGGATTGCCGGGGCCGCCCATGGTCATGCGCGGCAGATACGGCTGACGCTTGATCATCTCAGCCGGCGGATACCAATCCGGCCACTCGGCCTTGCGGGCGATGTTCTTGACGCCGGCCCAGGTGAAGCCTTCGCGGCCGACGCCGATGCCGTAGCGCATCGCCTGGCCGTTGCCGAGCACGAGATAGAGATAGGTGTTGGGCGTATCGATCACGATGGTGCCCGGGGCTTCGTTGGTGGAATAGTTGACCACCTGGCGCTGCAGACGCGGATCGAGTTGCGCGTCTTCGCCGACGTCGGCCTGCGCAGTTAGATTTTCTTGCGGGGCGTATTGCGGCGCGACCTGCTGGGTCTGTGCCGGCTGATTGGTGAGGAAAGCAAAAAGCGGTTCGGCCTGCGCGGTGCCGAAAGCGGCAACGGCGATCAAAGAACCAAGCAGTGCGGACTTCTTGAACATGACACCCTCCAGCGACATTCTCGCCTTCATTCGTCGAGGCAAGCGTCGAGGAGGTTCATTTGTTCCTGCTCACGACCCGCACATATGTTTGTGAGGCGGCGGAACCATTGGGGCAGACCGTTTTTGGGCCTGTTTTATTGATAAAATTGCAGCCATGGCGTTTACCGGCGGTTAACCGTCCCGGAGTGGACAGCCGAATTGCCCGGCTTTGTGGGTCACCTGCCGACCCCCGTGCAACTTATTGGGGAACCGGCTAAACTTGGCGCAGCGGCTGGCCGGGGGGGCGCACGTGGTACGTTATGTGGGAATGCTGGTCCTGCTCGTTCTTTTGGGCAGAGCCGCCGAGGCAGGCTACCTTGATGAAAACGGCGAGGAAGTTTACGCCGAGGTTTATAGCCAGCTTGGTATTCGGCTCAACGAAAAGGTCGCCCACGATCCGCAGGTCTGGGTGACGTTGGGGCAACTCAAGCGTGAAGCTTGCGATCAAAAAAGCATTGGCGATCTTGCAATAATCCTGGACAAGCTCGGTTATCGCCGCGAAGCCGCGATGGGGCCGTATAATTTCGTCAAGCGATGTGGCGCGCCGATGATCGCGCTGCATCAATCGATCGACCGGCTGTTGAAGCTCTCGGACTACGCCAACGCGGTCGAGGTGGCGGACGAGTTCGTCCGGCGGGCGCCGACCAATCACGATGCGCATTACCTGCGCGGCGTCGCGTTGGGCGGTCTTGGCGATTATCGCCGCGCGGTGGCCGACTTCGCCAACTCGATCGAGCTTTTCAGCGCCGACAAGGCCAAAATCTCCAGCCGCGCCTTCGAGCGCATGGCCGAAGCCTACGCCAAGCTCGGGGAATATTGTCAGGCGGCGACCCCGATCCTCACTTGGGTCGCTATCGACCCGGCCACCCGCGATAACAGCAGGACGCAGAAGATCATCGCCGATTATGAGCGGCAGGGAAATTGCGCGGTATCGCCGGAAAATCAGAAGGAAAAATTTGCGTTGCGTGGACAGAGCCGTGTCGTGACGGCGCATGTCGATATCAACGGCACCAAGGGGCTTTTCATTATCGATACGGGCGCAAGCTATGTATCGGTCAAATCGCAATTCGCCGACCGTGCCAAGATTGCTTACGTCAATGGCGCCGAGATTACGCTTTCAACCGCCAACGGAATGGCTAAAGGCAATCTTGCCAAGGCCGACACCGTTACGCTCGGCAAATTGAACGCGCGCAGCGTGCCAGTCGTGGTGCAGAATGTGGACGGAAAATCTTATGGCGCGAATGTCGATGGCTTGCTGGGGATGAGCTTTTTGTCGCGCTTCGACGTGCAGATGGCGGGCGGATTTATCGAGCTACGTACGCGCCGCAGGAAATAGCCGCCGCAAGGCAGCCGGAGCGTTTAGTCTTTGGCGCGGTGCCAGCCGACTGTGGCGTCGGGAACGCTGTCGGTGGAGGCGAAATAGGGCTTGATGTCGAGCAGCGGCGTGCCGTCCAGGCAGTCCAGCCCGACCACGGACAGGGTGTTGCCCTCGATTTTCAGCAGCCGGACCACGCTCATGGCGATCGGGTTGGGGCGGGCCGGCGAGCGCAGGGCAAAGGTGCCGCGCTGGACGCCGTAATGGCCGGGAACCTGGAGCACCAGGGTCCGGGGCGCCTTATCCATCCAGTAGATCAGAACGAGGTGGCTGCAGGTCTCGACGTCCTTGAGGCCGTCGGCCCAGCGCAAGTCGACCTCGACGGTGCAGACGGCGTCGGATTCCTTCGCGTTTTTCGGGCAGTCCTTGCGCTCTTTCCAGGGCGTCCGGATGCGGCCGATGAAATAGACCCCGGCGTCGGGCTGCGCCGGCGGCTCGACCGTCTTTTCGCCGTCCCAAACGCCGAAGTCCTTAGTCGTGTCTTTGGCCATGGCGGGACTATAGCCGAGGCAGGGGATTTCCTAACCAGACCCACAGTTTGGTGCCCTGGTGGGGTTGCGGGAGCTTGTTTCAACGTATAAGCATATCTTTATATGGTGGGAAGCAGCCCATGAAACGATCCCGCGAGTCAGGTTCGATGAGCTCCGGTACCAAGCTCGGCTATGACGCCCTCAACACCGCCCTCAAGGCCGCGGGCGAGGAAACGCGCCTGCGCATTCTGGCGCTGCTCAGCGAAGCCGAACTGACCGTTTCCGACCTCACCGACATTCTGCGCCAGTCGCAGCCGCGCATTTCCCGCCACCTCAAGCTGCTCGCCGAAGCCTCGCTGATCGAGCGCTTCCGCGAAGGCACCTGGGCCTTCTTCCGGCTGTCCGAACACGGCGGCGGCGCCGAGGTGGTCCGCACCTTGATCGAGCGCCTCGATCCGGCCGATCCCGTCATTGCCCGCGATCGTGATCGTCTGGCTTCGGTACGGCACGCCCGTGCCGAAGCCGCCCAAAACTATTTCCGCGAACACGCCGCTGAGTGGGACCGCATCCGCAAGCTGCACGCCGCCGACGCAGCAGTCGAAGACGCCATCCGCGCCGCGCTGGCCGACAAGCCGTTCCGCTCGCTGCTCGATCTCGGCACCGGCACCGGCCGCATGCTCGAACTGTTCGGCCCCGAGATCGAACGCGGGCTCGGCCTCGATCTGTCGCTCGACATGCTGCTGTTGGCGCGCGACCGGCTGGAACGCGCCGGCTTGAAGAACTGCAGCGTGCGGCAGGGCGATCTCTATGACTTGCCGCTCGCCGACGATTCCTTTGACGTCGTCATTCTGCATCAGGTGCTGCACTTCCTCGACGACGGCGGCCGCGCCATCCGCGAAGCGGCGCGCGCGCTGCGTCCAGGCGGGCGTCTGCTGGTCGTCGACTTCGCGCCGCATGAACTCGAATTCCTGCGCGAGCAGCACGCGCACCGCCGCCTCGGTTTTCCGCCCGAGACCGTGACGCAATGGATGACGGCCGCTGGCCTCGAGCCGGTGATGCACAAGAGTGTGAAGCCTGAGCCCGGCTCCGATGGCAAGGTCGCGGTGTCGCTGTGGCTGGCGCGCGATATCCGCGCGCTGATGGCCAACCCCGCGCGCCGTGTGGTGGCCTGATGAACGCCATCCGCCTCAGCCGCAACGAACGCGCCGGCGACCGCCGCATCGACGTGTCGTTCGAATTTTTCCCGCCCAAAGACGAGGCGATGGAAAAGATTCTTTGGGAATCGATTGAACGGCTGGCGCCGCTGTCGCCGAATTTCGTCTCGGTAACCTATGGCGCTGGCGGTTCGACACGCGAGCGCACGCACGCGACGGTGAAGCGCATCCTCGGCGAAACACCGCTGACGCCGGCCGCGCATCTCACTTGCGTTGCCGCGACCAAGGCCGAAATCGATGAGGTCGTACGCAATTATCACGACGCCGGTGTGCGTCACATCGTGGCGCTGCGCGGCGACTCGATGGAAGGCGCGGGCGCGAAATACGCGCCGCATCCCGGCGGCTATGAGACGTCGGCCAAGCTCGTCGAAGGCATCAAGCGCGTGTCCAGCGATTTCGAAGTCTCGGTGTCGGCCTATCCGGAAAAGCATCCGGATTCGCCGAACGTCGACGCCGACATCGACATGCTCAAGGCCAAGGTCGACGCCGGCGCCGGCCGCGCCATCACGCAGTTCTTCTTCGAGAACGATCTGTACTTCCGCTATCTTGATCGCGTGCGCGCCCGCGGCATCGACATCCCGATCGTGCCCGGCATTTTGCCGGTGCAGAACTTCAAGGCGGCGACCAACTTCGCCGCGCGCGCCGGCGCTTCGGTGCCGGCCTGGCTGGCCGACCGTTTCCATGGCCTCGACAACGATCCGGCGACGCGCAAGCTGATCGCGGCCGCGGTTGCCGCCGAGCAGGTGCTCGATCTGGTCGATCGCGGCGTGACCAATTTTCATTTTTACACCATGAACCGCGCCGATCTGGTGTTTGCGGTCTGCCATCTGCTGGGCCTGCGCCCGGCGGTGGATCAGGCAGCGTGATGCGGAGTTGATTGACGTGACCGAGTCCAAACCCAACGTCCGCGACGCATTCCTCAAGGCGATGAAGGAGCGCATTCTGGTGCTTGACGGCGCCATGGGCACCATGATTCAGGAGCTCAAGCTCGACGAGCAGGGCTACCGCGGCGCGCGCTTCGACGCCTGGAACCGCGACGTGCGCGGCAATAACGATCTCCTCAATCTCAGCCGTCCCGAAGCGATCCGCGACATCCATCTGAAGTATTTTCTGGCCGGCGCCGACATCGTCTCGACCAATACGTTTTCGTCCACCTCGATCGCTCAGGCCGATTACGGCATGGAGCGCATCGCTTACGAACTGAACCACGCCGGCGCGCAGCTCGCGCATGAGGCCGCGCGTCTCGCCGAGGAAAAAGACGGCCGCCGCCGTTTCGTCGCCGGCGCGCTTGGGCCGACCAACCGCACCGCGTCGATCTCGCCCGACGTCAGCGATCCGGGCTTCCGCGCCATCACCTTCGATCAATTGCGCACGGCGTACGGCGAGCAGGTGCGTGGCCTGCTCGAAGGCGACGTCGATCTGTTCCTGATCGAAACCATCTTCGACACGCTGAACGCCAAAGCGGCGATCTATGCGATCTCGGAAGTCTGCGAAGAACTCGGCCGCGACGTGCCGGTCATGATCTCCGGCACGATCACCGACCGTTCCGGCCGTCTGTTGTCGGGCCAGATGCCGGAAGCGTTCTGGAATTCGGTGCAGCACGCCAGCCCGGTCACCGTCGGCCTGAACTGCGCGCTGGGCGCCACCGAAATGCGCGCGCACATCGCCGAATTGGGCCGCATCGCCGATACCTTCGTCTGCGCCTATCCGAACGCAGGTCTGCCCAACGAATTCGGCTATTACGACGAGAGCCCGGAATACATGGCCGAGTTGCTCGGCGAATTCGCCGAAGCCGGGCTCGTCAATGTCATCGGCGGCTGCTGCGGCACCACGCCTGACCATATTGCGGCGATCGCCAAGGCGGTAGCCGGCAAGGCGCCGCGTAAGCTTCCTGAGATTACGCCGCAGCTGCGGCTGTCGGGCCTCGAGCCGTTCACGCTCACGCCGGCCATTCCCTTCGTCAATGTCGGCGAGCGCACCAACGTCACCGGCTCGGCGAAATTCCGCAAGCTGATCACCGCTGGCGACTACACTGCGGCGCTGGCGGTGGCGCGCGAGCAGGTCGAGAACGGCGCGCAGGTTATCGACGTCAACATGGACGAAGGCCTGCTCGATTCCGAAGCGGCGATGGTGACGTTCCTCAATCTGATCGCCGCCGAACCCGACATCGCCAAGGTGCCGGTGATGGTCGACTCGTCGAAGTTCTCGATCATCGAAGCCGGCCTCAAGTGCGTGCAAGGCAAGCCGGTGGTGAATTCGATCTCGATGAAGGAGGGCGAAGCCTCGTTCATCGAGCATGCGAAGATCGTGCGCCGCCACGGCGCCGCGGTCGTCGTCATGGCGTTCGATGAGAAGGGCCAGGCCGACACCTTCAAGCGCAAGACCGAGATCTGCGCGCGGGCCTACAAGATTCTGGTCGAGCAGGTCGGCTTCCCGCCGCAAGACATCATCTTCGATCCCAACATCTTCGCCATCGCCACCGGCATGGAGGAGCACAACAATTACGGCGTCGACTTCATCGAGGCGACGCGCTGGATCCGCGCCAACCTGCCGCACGTCCATATCTCCGGCGGTGTCTCGAACCTGTCGTTCTCGTTCCGTGGCAACGAACGCGTGCGCGAGGCGATGCACTCGGTGTTCCTGTTCCACGCCATCAAGGCCGGCATGGACATGGGCATCGTCAATGCCGGCCAGATGGCGGTCTATGACGACCTCGATCCGGAATTGCGCGAAGCCTGCGAGGACGTGGTGCTCAACAAGCGCCCGGATGCGTCCGAGCGGCTGCTGGCTTTGGCCGACAAATTCCGCGGCGCCGGGCAGGCGGCCAAGGAAGTCGACAATAGCTGGCGCGAACGCCCGGTCGACAAGCGGCTGGCGCATGCGCTGGTGCACGGCATCACCGAATTCATCGAGGTCGACACCGAGGAAGCGCGCCAGAAAGCGACGCGTCCACTCGACGTCATCGAAGGCCCGCTGATGGACGGCATGAATATCGTCGGCGACCTGTTCGGCTCCGGCAAGATGTTCCTGCCGCAGGTGGTGAAGTCGGCGCGCGTCATGAAGCAGGCGGTGGCCTATCTGATGCCGTTCATGGACAAAGAGAAGGAAGAGCGCCGTCTCGCCGGCGGCGCGGCCGAGCGTTCGTCCAACGGCAAGATCATCATGGCGACGGTCAAGGGCGACGTCCACGACATCGGCAAGAACATCGTCGGCGTCGTGCTGGCCTGCAACAATTACGAAGTCATCGACCTCGGCGTCATGGTGCCGGCGGCGAAGATTCTGGAAACCGCGCGCGCCGAGAAGGCCGACATCATCGGCCTGTCCGGCCTGATCACGCCGTCGCTCGACGAAATGTGCCATGTCGCAGCGGAAATGGAGCGCCAGGGATTCGACCTGCCGCTGATGATCGGCGGCGCGACCACCAGCCGCGTGCATACCGCGGTCAAGATCCATCCGAATTACCGGCGCGGGCAGGCCGTCTATGTCAACGACGCCAGCCGTGCGGTTGGTGTTGCGCAGTCGCTGATGTCGGCCGAGGGCAAGGCCGGCTACGTCTCCGAACTGCGCGGCGAATACGTGAAGATCGCCGCCGCACATGAACGCGCGCAGCAGGACAAAGTGCGGCTGCCGCTAACCACCGCGCGCGCCAACGCGCCGCAGTTCGACTGGACCGGCGCCTACGTGCCGCCGAAGCCGAAATTCATCGGCACCAAGGTGTTCGACGACTATCCGATCGCCGAACTGGTCGAGTACATCGACTGGACGCCGTTCTTCATGACCTGGGAATTGAGCGGCAAGTTCCCGCAAATTCTGACCGACGAGAAATACGGCGAAGCCGCGCGGCCGCTCTACGAAGACGCCAAGGCTATGCTCAAGCAGATCGTCGACGAGAAGTGGTTCAAGGCCAGCGGCGTGGCGGGCTTCTGGCCGGCCAATGCGGTCGGCGACGACATTCATATTTATGCCGACGAAAATCGCGACAAGCCGATCGCGATGATGCACGGTCTTCGCCAGCAATTGTCGAAGCGCGAGGGCCGCTTCAATGAATCCATTTCGGATTTGGTTGCGCCGCACGACCGGGGCCTGGCCGACTATATCGGCGCCTTCACCGTGACCGCCGGCATCGGCGAAGACGTCATTGCCGAGCGCTTCAAGCGCGCCAATGACGACTATTCCGCCATCATGGTCAGCGCGCTGGCGGATCGTCTGGCCGAAGCTTTCGCCGAGCGGCTGCATCAACGCGTGCGCCAGGAGTTCTGGGGCTACGAACCGGACGAAAAACTTCCGGCCGAGGATTTGATCGCCGAGAAATATCGCGGCATCCGTCCGGCGCCCGGTTATCCGGCGCAGCCCGATCATACCGAGAAGGGGCACGCTGTTCCGTTTGCTCGATTCAGAGCGCATCGGCGTCAAGCTCACCGAGAGCTACGCGATGTGGCCCGGCGCCGCGGTCTGCGGACTCTATTTCAGTCATCCCGAGAGCCATTACTTCGGCGTCGGCAAGATCGAGCGCGATCAGGTCGAGGATTACGCCAAGCGCAAGGGCTGGAGCGTCGAGGAATGCGAGCGCTGGCTGGCGCCGGTTCTCAATTACAATCCGCAACGCGTCGCGCCGAGCACCGCCGCGGCGTAACCGGCGCTCTCTCAGCCCTGCTTGGTCCGCAGCATCAACGCCGCAAGAACGATCGCGATGAGGCCAAGCGCGGGCACGTCGGCAATCAGGTGGCCGCGTTCCATTGGATCGCTCAGGGATTGCGCCGCCATGATCGCGGCATGGACCACGCTCGACCAGATCGTGAACCAGATGAGGCTCTTGTGCGCGTCGGGATTGCGCGACGCGACCAGAAGAAATACGCCCAGGGTCACATACAGACCGACGATCATCATGAAGTAATGCGAGTGACCGTGGCCCCAGGCCCAGCCTGAGGGCCACACGATGCTCAGCGGATAAAGACCGAAGCACGCCAGGCCGGATGCGATCAGGGCGATGCGGAGAAAAAGCAGGCGGTTTGAATCGGTCATGCTTGTCGTCCCCCGTTCTCGTCGCCGCAAATTTCATCCAATCTGGATGCGGCGCGTTCGCTCAGTTTCGGTTTGGTGAAAAACAAACACCGGAGAGGTTTCCTCTCCGGTGCGTATAGTTTGATCGATGGTCTGGCCTCGTCGTCGGCCTCTTGAACTCAGAATGCTCCCAGCAACACAGCACCAACAAAAACAAACGCGGCGCACACAGCCAGTACATTCAGCCTCAAGGTACGGTCCACGGTCGTGCCTCCCTTGCTGATGTAGGTAAAAGCTAGCACACAACGCACAGTCGCCAAGCGGGTTGCCGTTCAAATCCGCTGGAGGAGTCATGCGCTGGCGGAATAGCGATGCAACCGCCTGATCATGCGCGCAAAACAACCTGCTGACGAAAAAAAGTGCAGTGCGACATTGTGTACAATAGTAATTCCCGAGTGTTTTCGCCCTGCAATGGCACCAATCGAGCGTCTTTGCCGAAGCAACAAATACCATTTGTGCAAATTTGCATGCGCGCCGGATCGCCGGTAAATTGATTTTGGTCTCACGCGGCCCGACGGCCGGTCAAAAAACGTTCATGCGAAGCAAAGCCGGCACGCCGTCATTCGCATTCTTATTGGGAGGATTCATGCGAAATCCATTGCGTACGCTTGTTGCTTTCACCGCCGTTTCTTTTGTCGCGCTGGCCGCGACGCTTTCTCCTGCCGCTGCTCAGGCGTGGCCCGATCGCCCCGTGAAGTTCATCATCCCGCTTGGCCCCGGCGCCGGCGTCGACATCACCGCGCGTCTGGTCGCGGACAAGCTGTCGACGAAATGGGGCCAGCCGGTGGTGGTCGAGAATCGGCCGGGCGGCGACGCCTTCGTTGCGATCACCGGCGTGCTCAGCGCCAACGATACGCACACGTTGCTGTTCGCACCGGCATCGACCTTCACCGCGCACCCGTTGCTGCACGACAAGCTGCCGTACAATCCCAAAGATCTGACGCCGATCGCGCGCGTCACCAACACGCTGATCGCGCTCGGCGTGCCGACCGAAATCGGCGTCGGCACCGTGAAAGAACTCGCGGCCAAGATCAAAGAACAGCCGAACAAGCTGAACTACGCCTCGGTGACCGGCGCCAACGATCTGTTGTTCGCCGCCTTCCTGAAAACCGAGAATCTCGAAATGGCCAAGGTGCCGTACAAGGATCCGGTGACGGCGATCAACGATCTGTCGGAGAACCGCATCCAGGCCTTCGTCGGCGCCTATGCGATCATGCGGCCGCGCGTGCAGGCGGGCAAAGTGAAGGTCATTGCCTTGACCAACACACAGCACGCTCAAGCGTTGAACGATATTCCGACCGCGGCGGAAGCCGGCTTCAGATCGCTCGAGCTCGATGGCCTCGTCGGATTGCTGGGCCCCAAGGACATGCCGCTGGCGATGCGCGAGAAGATCGCCGCCGACATCAAGCAGGTGCTGTCCGATCCCGAGATCAACGCCAAGCTCGCCGCGACCGGGCAGGTGGTCAATCCGGGCTCGCCGAAGGAGTTCGAGGCGGCGCTCAACGAGCAGAGCGGCAAGGTCGTGGAGATCGGCAAGATCCTCGGCATCAAGGCGGCGGGGAATTAATTTCCTCGTCATGGCCGGGCTTGTCCCGGCCATCCACGTCTTCGTTCAAGTAGCGAAGTAAGCCGTGGATGCCCGGCACAAGGCCGGGCATGACGGCGGATGGTTTAACCGCCGGTCATTGCCACGATACGATCGGTCACGCGGCGTGCCATCGGCATCACCAGGAAGCCGGTGGTGGCCGCGACCGGCCAGGCGATGAAATAGGCCTTGATCCATTGAGCCAGAAAACCCTGCTGGAAGCCTAGATTGAGATAGGTGACCAGCAGCGTCACCATCAGCACCATCACCGCCGACATCACGGCGGCGAGGATGAATCGGGCCTTGGCGTTCATCGTTCTTTCCCCGCGCAAATTCCAGCCAAGGCAGTATCCACCGTTGGCGATCGGATCGTAAACGATTTCTTATCCTTAACGAATTCCTCGCCGATAGCGTTGAAGTCCCGTTAAATAAAATGCCCGCATTTTCAGATGCATGACGGGACACTGGCGTTTTTATATCGCCGCTTCGGTGACGCTGCTGGCGCTTGCCGGTTGCGGACGCAGCATGCTGACGAGCGGCGAGCGCGCGGCGTGGCGGCATCAGGCCGAGGAGGCTTGCATCAAGTCCGGCGCCGTCAAGCAGGGCGCCGCCGTGGTGCAGATCGAGCCGATCGAAGGCCCCGGCATGTGTGGCGCCGATTTCCCGCTCAAGGTCGCAGCGCTCGGCACCAGTTCGGCGATCGGCTACGGCGAGGAACCGCGCCCGCCCGGCGCCATCCGCAATCCCAATCCTTTGAGTGAACCGCGCTACGGCGCACCCGTTCAGACGCAGCCCGTTCTCACGCGCCCGGTGCAGGGCGAAACATTGCGCTGGACGCCGGGGCCTTCCGGCGTCGAACGGCCCGGTTCCACTGCACCCGGCGGCGCGCCGGTGTCGCTCAGCCCGCCGGGCATTGCGCCGCAAAGGATGGCTCCGCAGGAGATGTCGCCCGAAGTCGACGACGATATTCCCGACGACGCCATTCTGCCGAAAGGGCGTTCCGCGCCGCGCACGCAGCCCGCTTACCATGCGCCAAACGATGATCCGCCGCCGCAACGCGCGTCGCCATCCTATGGACCGGCCAGTGAGCCGTCCCTCGGCCGCATGCGCGGCCCGCAAACTACCGCTTCAGTCACACCCGCGGCGCTCAGCCCGGCCGCGACGCTGGCCTGTCCGCTGGTATCGGCGCTCGACCGCTGGGTCGCCGAAGGCGTGCAGCCGGCGGCGCAAAAATGGTTCGGCAGTCAGGTCGCGACCATCAAACAGATCTCGGCCTATTCCTGCCGCGGCATGGTGGGCGCCGGCATCTCGCACGTGTCCGAACATGCTTTCGGCAATGCGCTCGACGTTGCCGGCTTCGTGCTGGCCGACGGCCGCAAGATCTCGGTCAAGGACGGCTGGCGCGGCTCGCCGGAAGAGCAGGGCTTCCTGCATGACGTGCAGCTCTATGCCTGCGAGACTTTCACCACGGTGCTGGCGCCCGGCTACAACGCCGCGCATTACGATCACATCCACGTCGACCTGATGCGGCGCGCCAGCGGGCGGCGTCCGTGCCGGCCCGATGCCATCTCGGGCGAGGTCGCGGCGGCCAAAGCGCGCTCGATGTTTGCCGGCAAACGTGGCCGTGGTGACACCACCGGTTCGATCGGCAAAAGCGACACGACGGGCTCGATCTCGGCGAAGGATCGCAACGCGCTCAGCGCCATCGCCGGCGAAGACGGTGATTTCGACGACGACGAGGAAGTCACGACCGGTTCGATCGGTTCGTCACACACACTCTCGCCTTTGCCCACTTTCGTGCCGCCGAAAACATCGCGGTCACAGGTGTTCCGCGACGTCCCGCCCTGACGCGCTACCAGGCGTAACGCAGCGAGCCGCGGCCGGCATAGCCGCGCGTGGTGCTTGAGAATTCGCCGTCGAAATTCGCCGCGATGCTCCAGCCATTGCCCCATGCCAGATCCGCGCCGGCCGACAACAATGCGGCGTTGGCGGCGGGCTGCGCGCCGTTGACGACGAAGGTTGCGCCGGGCAGCGACTGGAAGGTCGCGGTGGCGCTGCGGTTGTCGTTCCAGTCATGCGCCCAGGCGGTGCGCGCGCGCAGCGTCAACAGCGCATCGTTGAACGGCATGGCCTTGTCGAAGCGCGCGCCGAGTTCGCTGCGGGTCGCGGTGACAGTCTTCGAGCTGTAGCTGAGCGCGAACTGGTTGCTGCCGGAGGTCGCACTTTCCGCGTAGGACGGCAGATAGAAGGCCGTGCTTTGCAGCGCGGCGTATGGCGTCACCGCGACGGGCAACATGCCATAGCGCCAGCCGCCTTCGAGCCGCGCCGACAGCGCATTGGCTTTCATCTGGGCGTGCAGTTTATCGATACCCGAAACGGTCACGGTGCGGTCGGTGGTGATGTCCTGCCAGGCATAGGCAAGCGCGCCGGCGAGATAGGCCGCGCCCATCGTATGCCGGGCATAGGCGCCCATCTGGAACACGTCGGCGCGTCCGCCGCCGAGCGCGCTGTCGACGCTGAAGTTGGTGCCGGCGCCGCCGAGCGCAAAGCCGAAACGCGTGTCAGGGGTGGCGCGATAATCGGCGCCGACCGCTGTGCCGTAAACGCGGGTCGAGGTGTTGTGCGAGCCGGTCGTGCTGTTGCCGTTGATCGTGCTGTTGCCGCCGTAGCCCGTGGCCCAGACGTTCCAGCGCGACGCGAATGTCGGCATGTGGTCGCGCGGCGTCACTGCGGCATAAGCGTCGCTCTGTTGCGGCGACAGCTTGCGCCGCGGCGCATAGGCATTCTCCTCGGCATAGCCGAGCGGGCCGCCTTGGCTGTTGCCGTTACCGGGGCCATCCATCATCGCGTTGATGAACTGGGCCATCGCGGCGAAGCCGGCTTGCGGAATGCTGGCGCCAGGCTCGCCGGAGAGCTGTGTCAGCGCACCCGGCAATGCATCGCTGGGAAGAAAAAAGAGACTCTCAAGACTTGAAGAGGGCGTCGCACCCGCCGCCAGCGCATTGTCGATCGCGCGTGCGACATTCTGCTGGTTCGTGTTCGCCGTTGTCGGCAGAAGAGAACTGAGCAAGTAGGCGTCAACGGTGAGCAGCACGTCGCCGGCCGTATAGGTCACGACCGGATTGCGCAGCAGCGCGTCCGAAAAAGCGACGGAGCTGAATGTCGTCGCGCCGAGATCGGCGCTGTGCACCAGCGTCTAGGTGGTGCGGCCGACGTTATGTCCCGTAATCACCAGCCCGCCATCGAGTCCCGCCGTGCCGCTCACGTTGAGCCGGCCATTCGATGTTCCGTGCAAGCCGAGAGTGGCAGTGCCGCTGCTGCTTTGAATATAAGTCCCGGCAGTGACAGCACTGCCGGCGTCAATGGTGAGGCGATCGGCATTTTGAAACCCGCCGCCGATCGCGACCTGGCCGCCGTCGAGCACATTGAGCGCACCGCTGGACCCGCCGAAGGGGTTGATACCCAGGTCGCCGGCGAAGGTCAGCGACGACCCCGCGCCAGTGACTGTGACCGTGCCTGACGCTCCGGCCTGTTGTCCGATAATCGACGTGCCGAAGCCATTGCCGTTGACGGCCACTGTCGCGCCGTTCTGGATCGTTAGCGTGCCGGTGCCGAACTGGCCAATCGTCAGGTAATTTGCCGCGGTCACCGATGTGCCGCTGCCGGTGACAGTCATGGTGCCCGTACCGTCAAAACCAATGCTCCATGCGCCGCCGACTGTTACCGTCGATTGTCCGCTGACGTTCATCGTGCCGAACGAGCAGAGGCAGGAGGCGACGGAAAGATCGGTGGTCACCGCGAAGACGGCATGGTCGAGGATATTGACCGTGCCGCTGCCTCCCACGCCGAGGGACACGCTGCCAGTGGCATTCCAGGCCGAGCCAGATCCCGTGACCGTAACCGTACCGCTACCGGTCCCGGCGCTGTCGAAACCGAGCAGGACATCGGTGGTGTTGAAGGTGCCGCCGTTGCGAACGATTACCGTACCGGTGCCGCCGGTAAGGCTGCCGTCATTGCCGCCAACCACAACGCCCAAGCCGCCCGCGTCCCAGCGCGAACCGGTGCCGTCAATGACAACCGTGCCGGTCGCGCCGCGGCGGTATCCGAGATAGCTGATGCCGTCGGTCGTCAGAACGCCGCCATTCGTGATGTTGACCGTACCGGTGCCGTTGCGGCCAACGACGAGAGCGTCGGCGAAGCCAACGCTGATCGTGACGGTCGAGTTCGCGCCACTCACGTTCAGCGTGCCGTCCGACGTGTGGGTGCCATTGTCGCGACCGAGATTGAGCGTGCTTGACAGAGTCACGGTGCCGCCGTTGAGCACATTCACCGTGCCCTTGCCGCCGGCGAAAGTGCCGTTATTGCCGCCGATCGTCAGGTCGGTGCAGCCGCAATCGGTCCATGACGCGGTCGAGCCGCTGACGGTCAATGTGCCGGTCGCTCCGCTGACATAGCCCAGAAAGACACCATTCGCGGTTGTTGCAAGCGTGCCGTCGGTGATGTTGACCGTGCCGGTGCCGACGAGGCCGATGAACATCTGGTCGTTCGCCGTGTAGGTGCCGCCGTTCGATATATTGATCGTGCCGCTGCCGCCAATACCGGGCGTCGACACACTGCCGCCGAGGACCGTGACGCCGTTCGTGGCCCAGGACGAACCCGCGTCGGAGATAGTGACGGTGCCGTTGCCCGCATTTTCCAAGCCGATGACGGTGTTGCCGGTGACGTCGACCGTGCTGCCACCAAATACACTGAAGACGCCGGTGCCGGAATTGCCGATGTAGCTACTGCCGCTGTTGATCCAGGTGCTGGCGCCGGACATCGTGACATTGCCGTTCGACCCTTGCAGGTGACCGACATAGCTGTCGACGGTGCTTACGGCTGAACCTGCCCCCACCAACAATCGACCTGTGCCGCTTGCGCCGACAAAGATCGTACCGGTCGTCGGCGGTGTGCCGGTTACGGTCAGGGTCGAACTGCTAAGCAGGATATTGCCGTTGCCGCCGGTGAACGTGCCGCTGGCATCGCCGCCGATGACGACATTGTTGTTGGTCACCGTGACGGCGGAACCGGTTTGGATGGCCAGGAAGCCGTCGGCGGTGGCGGTAGAACCGACATTCAAGCCATCGAGATCGATGGTAATGCCGTTCGCCGCCGCCTGGTTAGGTGTGCTGGTATTGATGCTGACACTGTCGCCGTTGGTGGGGGCACTCAGGCTGTCCCAGTTACTGCCGACGGACCAATCGCTATTGGTGGTGCCGGTCCAGTCCTGCCCCGCGGCATGCACGGCGGAGGGCAATGCGACGAGGGTCAACGCACTCCCCGCCAGCAGCGCCATGCGCAGTCGGCGCGAAATGCCTATCCGGTCTTTGAAACGACGCGACCCCACAACCCACCACCCCGCACCGGCGCCTTTGTTGGCGCGGCGTTTTGACGTTTATAGCGGGTTGTACTGGGGGTTGGTACCGGGATGCCCTGATGGCCCGCAGTTACTTTCTGAAGTTTTGCTGAAATTGGCAGCTTTCCGCAGGTGCTACGCCGTCGTAGCCCCAAATTATGCGCCTAAATCGCCGCTTCGGCGCGGAACGCAGCCAGCGCAGCGCGACCCGTCACTTCGACCGCAGCCGGTCGGCGACGCGGCGGGCGATCTCTGCCGGCGCTTCGTCGGGCATCGGGAACACCGAACTGACGTTGATCTCGCCGAGCACGTAGCTGTCGGTCCCGTCGGCACCGGGCGGGCCGAGCATGAAGTCCGCGTCCCAGATCATCGGCAGGTCGCGCCGGGGGATCTCCAGCAAGGAGGTCAGCTGCGGCGTCCATTCGTCTTCCATCAAACGGCGCAGACGCTGGAAGCGCGGGTCGGCATTGGAGGTGTAGAGCCGCGGTCCAGCCTCTTTGCGCTCTGCCGGTGGCTCGACCAGAGCCTTGACCTTTTGGGGACCGAAACCGGCGCAGCGGTCGCCTGCCATGTAGCAACGCACCACACCTTCGCTCAGGCGCGTCTGGAACGGTTGATCGATTACGCAGTCGTCTTTGAAATATTCGACGCACCGTTCGAGAAACTCGTCCAACGCCAGTTCTTCCGATGTGTCCTTGGTGGCATCCAGCACGCGGACCATCGGCTGCGGGTGTGAACTTGCCAGAGTCTCGACCTTCCAGACGCCCTGGCCGCCGTTGCCGCGGTTACGCTTGATGACGCGCGGGCCAGCGGCGAGGCGCGCCGGTAATTCGGCGCGCATTGCGTCCATCGTTCGATAGAGGGCGGTGTCGGAGCCCCAACTCATTGTGCGGGTACGGTAGAGCACCTCCTTGGTCCCCATCTTGAGGATCACATCGGGGTGGGTGCTCACCCAGACGCCGCGCGCCGCGACCGCGCGCAGTAGATTGTCGAGATTGGCGCGGTTGCGCCCTTCGTGAATCGGGTTGACCCAGACGAGCACGCCATCGACTGCGGAAAGCTGCGCCAGGACGGCGTCTCGAACATCGTCCTCGTAGACCACCGGCTCTGCATCGACGCCGGCATCGGCGAGCGCGGCGAAGACGGCCTTGAACCGGCTGGTATCTGGCGTGGCGCTGCGGCGCGCCGCTTCATCTCCCCGCCAAAGAATTGCGACACGGCCAAGGTGAGCATTGGGCTTAGACATATTCACGGCAACACCTTCAACTCGATCTGGTCGAAACGGGTAATGCTGTCGGCCTTGGTCCAAAGCGCGAACTTGCCCGCATCCGCAAACGTTTTATCGGTGGTCGTGAACAACGGCTTGCCATCGAACTGGACGGTGAAATTTTCGCCGTCGGCTTTCAGGCCAAGTGTATGCCATTCATTCGGGGAGACACGGAGATTGGCCCCTTTCAGTTCCTGACGGCGTCCCTTCACCACCCGATAGAAGCGGACGTTGTCCTCCATCGCATTGGCGCGAGCGACGTAATAGTTATCGGGATCGATCAGCCGCACGACGATGCCAGCCGCTTGGTCGACGGTGCCCGCAACCGCGTTGAAGCGAACCGATGCATCGACATTTTTGGCGGAAAACGAGCGGTGGATCGCCAGAGGAAAGCGGTAGTCGGTGCGGTCGGCGTCCGATTGTTCAATGCTCCGGCCATTACTCGCGCTGGCGTCCGCCACTACGCGCCAGAGACCGGGCTTTCCCTGGCCGGTGCGCGCAAAATCGAAATCGTTAGGCGGCGCGCCGAGGTCCATCTTGGCGATGGCGACAATCAGAGCCGTGGATTGCGCCAAACCATGTAAACCGCCGCCCACAACGGTCCATGCGAGGGCAACCACCAAGACAAACAGAATGACGATGGGAGAATAACGTGTCCTCGATCCAATCATGCGCAATCCTCGCGATAAATCGCGTGTTGCGCAGAACTTGGACGCCGAGGCGTCTGGTGGGGAGCCTGCGTTTCCCCGTGATTAGAGATAGCTCTCACAATCTGTGGAAGCAAGGGCCCGTGATGTCTAGTCGTGCCTAAACCGCCGCTTCCAGCAGCATCGCGCCGAACAAAATCAGCCCGGCGTCGCGGTTGGATTTGAACAGCACCAGGCAGTAGGCCGGGTCGTCGATATCGATGCGCAGCACCTGCCAGCCCAGATGCGCGGCGAAGGCGATCAGGCCGAGGACGAAGATAAAGCCGCCGCCAGCCATGAGCCCGGCCGTGCCGATCAGCACCACTGCGACGGCGTAGAATATCGTCAGCATCGTCGGCGTGCGCTCGCCGAACAACAGCGCCGTCGACTTGATACCGATCAGGCTGTCGTCATCGCGGTCCTGATGCGCGTAGATGGTGTCGTAGCCGATCACCCAGGAAATCGATCCGGCGTAGAGCAGATAGGCGGGCCATCCCAGTTCGCCGAACGCGGCGGGCCAGCCCATCAGCGCGCCCCACGAGAAGGCAAGGCCCAAGCCGATCTGCGGCCAGTAGGTGAAGCGCTTGAGGAAGGGATAGACCGCGACGACGCCAAGCGACGCGATGCCGGTGATGATGGTGAAGCGGTTGAACTGGATCAACACCAGGAAACCGACCAGCGCCTGCGCCACCATGAAGACGGTGGCCTGCATCGCGGTGACTTGTTTCGAGGGGATCGGCCGCGAGCGCGTACGTTCGACCTGGGCGTCGAGATCGCGATCGACGATGTCGTTCCAGGTGCAGCCGGCGCCGCGCATGGCGAAGGCGCCGATGAAGAACAGCACGATGTGCCACAGGCTCGGAAAATGATCGGCGCGCATACCGGTCAAACCGACCGACCACCAACATGGCATCAACAGCAACCACGAACCGATCGGGCGATCGAGACGGGCGAGCCGCAGATAGGGGCGGGTGACGGCAGGCGCGAGATTGTCGACCCAGTTACCGGTCGAGTCGGCGACGCGTCCCGCAGTGTCGCTCATTTGCTGCCGAGCGGGGTGCCGGTCAGGGTGTCGTAGGTACCGCGGCCGGTGCGGATGTTGTTGGCGTCAGGGACCGCGGTGCCGCCGAGCACGTCGCTGAGGCTCGGCCCTGCCGCCGGTGGCGGGTTGGCGGCGGCCTGGCAGACGCGCGTCTGGATTTGAACGGTTCTGGCGTGCTGCTGTTTCAGCGTGCCGATCACTTCCGGCGGAATGCCGCAGGAGGCCGAGTTATCGGCCGCGTATTTGACCAGCTTGGCTTCCGAGGCGGAAAAACTGTTGAACAACGAGCAGGCTTCTTTCGGCGTCGCCTTGCGTTCGCTGGCGGTCCGGATCAGCGCGGCCTTTTTCTGCGCCTCGTCACGCAGTTTGCCGAATTGCTGCACGCATGGCGGCTCCTGCTGCGGCGCTGCATTCCAGGCCGATGCCGGGGGCGGCGCTTGCTGCGGAGCCGCGTTCCACGGCGATGCCGCGGCCGGCGCCTGTTGCTGCGGGGCCGGATCCCATTGCGCGGACGCGGAGAGAGTACCGGCCACAAAGCCGAATACCGCAAGAATTGAGGCCTGGCAGAACCTGAGCAAAGACGAATCCTCTCCAATTCCCTGCCTATTATACAGACGTTTGGGCGGGGAGTGTTTTATAACAGCCCGCCGAATACGTCGGGAAGGCGGCAAAGTCCGCGAATTCTTGGATTTTCCAAATCTCAGGAAACGTCAATGCCGCGCTATGACTTCCGCACCCCCCGGATTTACGTCAATTTCCCGCTTGCTTCCGGGCAAGCAGTCGCACTCGACCGCGACCAGGCAAATTACCTCGTCAACGTGTTGCGGCTGACCAAGGACGACGGCGTTCTGCTGTTCAACGGCCGTGACGGCGAATGGCAGGCGGTGCTGACCGGCACCGGTAAACGCTCGCTGTCGGCCGCCGTGGGCGAGCGCGCGCGCGAACAGCCGCAGCCGCTCGATCTGCATTTCCTCTATGCCCCGCTCAAACATGCCCGCCTCGACTACACCGTTCAGAAGGCGGTCGAGATGGGCGTATCGCGGCTGCAGCCGGTGCTGACCCAGCACACGCAGGTGGCGCGGCTCAATCTCGATCGCATGCGCGCCAACGCCATCGAGGCCGCGCAACAATGCGGCGTTTTGACTCTGCCGGAGATCATGGAGCCGGTGTCGTTCAAAACGATCGTGGCGAGCATCGAAGCCGACCGTCTGCTGTTTTTTTGCGATGAAGACGCCGACGTGAAGGACCCGGTGGCCGCCTTGGCTGCTAAACGGCCTGCCACAGGCCTGCCATCGCTGGCCGTGCTGATCGGGCCGGAAGGCGGGTTTTCCCAGGACGAACGTGAAGTGCTTGGAAAACGGGAGAATGTGGTGCGGCTGTCGTTGGGCCCGCGCATTCTGCGGGCCGATACGGCCGCCGTGGCCGCGCTGGCGCTTGTGCAAGCCGTCCTTGGCGATTGGTGCGTTCGCTAGGTTTGCTCGATCGCAAAAAAATTTCGGCGCGGTTGCCGGCAACCGGCCGGCAACCAACGCCGTGAACGCTACACCACGACTGCAACAACCTGATACGCAACGCCACGCTACAAGAGCCACCAGCACCAATCCGACCAAGGTCGGTACTCACGATGCCGCGCGGCTAAACTTCGGCGGACCGCAACAATGCAACCGCACGCTACCGACTCGCATGAAAATGATGCAGCGCCGCAAACTGACTCACGAGTCATTTCGCCACTAAAGCTGTGTACGAATCGGCTGCATTGCGAAAAACCTGTGATAAACTCAAGGCCAGGTTTGTGGATGCGCATGAATATTGCCGGAAGCGGTCCGGCTTAATTCGGAATCATGCGCTTGGGTGGAGTTCGATCATGGTGCGCAGGTTTGCCCTTCAAATTGCCATCGCCGTTTTGAGTCTCGGCGCATTCCTGCCAGCGCAAGCGGCGAACTTCCTCGAGAAGGGTATCTACATGACCGGCCCCCGCTATGACGGCGATCTGCCGGCCTGCGAGGCGGGTCTCCGTACCATTGCCTCGCGATTTGCGACCAAGGAAAGCCGGTTCTGGAACTCGAACCTCGAGATCGTCGATTTCGAGCGCGTGCGCCAAGTCGCCTACCGGCCGTGGGCGGCCGGCACCATCCCGCGCCGGTTCTGCACCGCGGTAGCGCTGGTCACTGACGGCAAGAAGCACACCGTGAACTACTGGATCGGCGAAGATACCGGGATGATCGGCCAGACCTGGGACGTCGAATGGTGCGTGGTCGGGCTCGACCGCAACTGGTCCTACAATCCCCGCTGCAAAATGGCGCTGCCCTGAGACGGCTCTCCCGCCGGTGCCATTATTCGGCATATTGTTCTTGATATGTTCTCATTTATCGGGTAGTTTGACTTGGAACTTTTGAGCCAGGTCAATTTCCGTTTTGTTCTCAGCAGGCTGGGTGGGGCAATCATGTTCGGTATGCGCGTTCGGAAGCTGGTGCAGTCGGCCGCCGTCACCCTGAGTTTCCTGTTTCTGTTCGCCGTCGTGGCGTTTGGCCAGGACCGCCGGCAGAACACCCCCGGCCAGTTCGATTTTTATGTGCTGTCGTTGTCCTGGTCGCCGTCTTATTGCGAGGCTGCTCAGGAACGAGGGCAGGGCGGCCGCGACCAGCAGTGCAGCGGCCGGCCATTTTCCTTTGTGGTGCATGGGCTATGGCCGCAATACGAGCACGGCTTTCCGGCCTTCTGCCAGGTGCCGTCGCCGCGGCTCGACCGCAACATCGTCGGCAGCATGCTCGACCTGATGCCGAGCCCGCGTCTGGTCTTCCATGAATGGGACCGCCACGGCACCTGTTCGGGCCTGTCGGCCCGAGCCTATTTCGAGACGATCCGCAAGGCGCGCTCTGTCACGAAAATTCCGGAGCAATATCTCGACCTCGACAAGCCGATCATGGTGTCGCCGGGCGATGTCACCGACGCATTTCTCAAAGCAAACCCTGGAATGCCGCGAGACGGCGTCACGATTGCCTGCGACGGACGGCGGCTGAACGAAGTGCGCATTTGTCTCAACAGAGATTTTTCGTTTCGTGAATGTTCCGAGCAGACCCGCCGTGCCTGCAGACGCGACAGGATCGCGATGCCGGCGGTGCGCGGTGGTTGATCGCGTGGCATTTTCCGGAAAGCGGGCAATAAGAAAATTTATGCCGGATATATTTTTTTCGGAGTGTCGTCCGATCGGCCCTTGAGTCTGCGATCGCATTAAGCCGTCACTAACGATGGGCGCGCGCGGTATTGGATAACCCCTGCGTGTCTGCAATTGCCGCAAGCATCCCGTAATGCAATTACGTAAGTCTTCCGCCCGCGATCGAAAGCGCAGGGTGGAGCGCGACAGTGAATCGTATCAAGGACCACATTTGCTTTGCTGCTTGCTTTGCCGGGCTCGGTTACATGGTGCTGTGGCCGATCACGGCAGATGACCTTAGTGGGCAGTCTTTTGGCGGGTCTTTGCTCTGTCGCGGCGGCTCGGAATGGCTGGATTCGCTGTGCAACTTTGCGCATCCACTCCGGCTGCCGCCGGGATTGCACGCGCTCGGGTTTATGTCGGCGGTCTTCGTGGCGGCGCGGCTGCTGGTTGGCGCGGTGAAGCGTTCGCGCCGCGCTTCGCCATCGGTGGCAGCCGTGGTGCGGATGGCCGATGAACCGCCGCCGCGCAAGCCGCGTCCGCCGCTGCGCCAGATCAAGCCGCGCACGCAGTTCGGATTGCGCGGAATCCCACGATGAGCGGGCAGCGCAAAACGTCATGATATGCCATAAGCGTCCGCGATTGGATTTCGGCGGAGCGACACGTGAATTATCGACATGCCTTTCATGCCGGCAGCTTCGCCGACGTGCTCAAGCACGCGGTGCTGTGCCGCATCCTGGATTATTTGCGCACGAAGGAAACGCCGTTCCGCGTCATCGACACCCATGCCGGCGCCGGGCTCTACGATCTGACCGGGCCGGAAGCATCGCGCGGCAACGAATGGCAGGACGGCATCGGCCGCTTGATGGCGGCTGAACTTCCGCAAAAAGCCGCGGCGCTGCTCGCGCCCTATCTTGACGTGATCGGCGCGCTCAACGAACGCGGCCGCCTCAAGCTCTATCCCGGTTCGCCAGCCATCGTGCGGGCCTGGCTGCGTCCGCAGGACAAGATGATTGCCTGCGAGCTCGAGCCGAAGGCTGCTGTCTCGCTGGCGGCCAATTTGCGCGGCGATCTGCGTATCAAGACGTTGGAGATCGACGGTTGGACGGCTTTGTCGGCTTACGTGCCCCCGCCGGAGCGCCGCGGCCTGGTGCTGGTCGATCCACCCTTCGAGCAGGACGATGATTTCTATCAGCTTACCAACGGCCTGGGCGTCGCGCACCGCAAGTGGGCGACCGGCATCTACGCGCTCTGGTACCCGATCAAAGGCCGCCCGGAGCCGGACACGCTGGCAAAGAGCCTGCAACGGCTAGGGGTTCGCAAGATTTTGCGGGCCGAACTCACCGTCCAGCCCCTCAGCGATCCCAGCCGGCTCAACGGCTCCGGCATGATCGTGGTCAACCCGCCCTGGACGCTGGAAGCCGAGCTTTCGACCCTACTCCCGGTGCTGGCGGGCGTGTTGGGGCGCGACGGCAAAGGCGGTTTCCGGCTCGATTGGCTCGTCGGCGAGTAGTCAGCCTCTTTTCACGGCAACCCAGTTGGTGTGTAGTCCAACTATTGGCAATGACGTTCCGCCTCCGGTTCGTGGGGGCCCGGCGGAGTGACTGAGGCCGGTTGAGGCCGATGCTTTTCCGAGTGTGAATGTCGGGCCGAGCTGCCGTGCGTGGGGCCGGTGGCGGAGCAGCGTGGGAGGAGTTTTCCCGATGGCGCAAACTGGCGTTGTGAAGTTCTTCAATGGTGAGCGTGGCTACGGATTTGTGAAACCGGACGATGGTGGACGCGACGTCTTCGTACACATCACCGCGGTGGAACAGGCGGGTCTGAAAAGTCTGAACGAGGGGCAGAAGATTAGTTTCGACGTCGAGCCGGACAAGAAGGGCAAAGGCCCCAAGGCCGTCAATCTGGTCATCACCGGCTAGTCGATCCCGCAACCGGGATCATCAGGCGCCCGCGCGGTGCGCGCGGCGTGCGGCCGTAAAATTTTAGGTTGGCCAAGCAGCAAGGGCGGGCTATTCATCGCGCCCCTGTTGCAAGGAATAATATTGCCATGATGATCCTGCGTTCCGGCCCGGCTTCGCCTTTCGCCCGCAAAGTCCGCATCGCGGCAAACCTGCTGGGCCTCGCAGCCAAGATCGACGTGCGTCCGGTCGATCTCGAAGATCCCGCCGACAGCGTGCGCGTGCAAAATCCGCTCGGCAAAATTCCGGTGCTGATCGCCGAAGACGGCAATGCCTATTACGACTCGCCGGTGATTGTTGAGTATCTCGATCATGTCGCCGGCGGTGGAAAAATCATTCCGAAAGATGCGACCGCTCGCTTCGCCGCGTTGCGGCTACAGGCTCTCGGCGATGGCATTCTCGATTCATGTTTGCTGCTGGTTTATGAAAGCCGTTTCCGCCCGGCCGAAATGAAGGTGCAAAGCTGGGTCGATCGCCAAAACGACAAGGTTGCGCGCGGACTGAAATCGCTCGAAGCGGCGCCGCCGGCGATCACAGCGCTGCCTGACGTCGGACAGATTACGCTCGCCTGTGTGCTCGGTTATCTCGATCTGCGTTTCGCCGGCGCTTGGCGCAAGGACTATCCGAAGCTGGTCGAATGGCACGACAAATTCGCCGCGCAGTTCCCTGTGTTCGAAGAGACAAAAGTAAAAGCCTAGCGCTCTCAACCCGCGCAAACGAAAAAAGCCCCGGAGAAAACTCCGGGGCTTTTCTTTTTGTCCGAATGCTGCCGGTTAGAAGCGATAGTTCAGGCCGGCGCGAACGAGGTCGGAGCGATAATTCGCCGTCGTGCCGAAAGCCGCGTCGGCGTTGCCGAGATCGACGTGGAGATATTCGACCTTTGCCGTCCACGGCCCCGCGATCGCGGCTTCAATGCCGACGCCCGCAGTCCAGCCGCCCTTGGTGTCGCTTCGATCCGCGCCAGCGACGGAGGTCTTCACGCCGCCGTAGGCGAAGCCGCCGGTGACGTACGGCATCCAGCGATCCATGGCATAGCCGAGGCGAAGGCGGGTGGTGCCGAGCCAGTTGTTGCGGGTCGAGCAGCTGGTGGCGATGCCACAGCCTGAGCTACCGCTGATGTTAGCGAAGGCAAGATCCGTCTCGAGGCCATACACCAGCGGGCCGGACTGCCAGTTATAGCCAAGCGTGCCGCCGATAAGACCGCCGTTGAGACGGG
This sequence comes from uncultured Hyphomicrobiales bacterium, assembly GCA_903885555.1. Lineage (GTDB taxonomy): Bacteria > Pseudomonadota > Alphaproteobacteria > Rhizobiales > Xanthobacteraceae > Pseudolabrys. The sequence goes on along the minus strand of CAISIV010000107.1, from coordinate 13,764 downwards.
CGTTTCCGCCAATCGAGTAATCCGAACGGCCCCAGCCGCCGCCGCCCTGGATACCGGCGTAGAAGCCGGTCCAGTTGTACACCTGAGCGACGTATTCGACCGCTTTGGCCGGCATCACCGCACGGCGCTGAATGTCCGCCGCGGATGCCGAAGCGACACCGAGCGCAAGAAGACCGACGCCGGCCAGAAGAAGATTTTTCATAATACTCACTCCGTTGGTTCTGGACGGGCGAAGCGCCGTCCCCCGATTGCCCAAACAACGCCACCCTTTGGCAATCGTTCCGCCTTCCCGTGCGATGCTCGGGAGCCGTGGCTCATCGGCAACAGAAAGTTCCAAAAGAAAAAGCCCCGGAACGAAGTCCGGGGCTTTTCCGATGTCGTTACCCGCTCGATTAGAAGCGGTAGTTCAGACCAGCGCGCACCAGGCTGGTGTTGAACTTCGTATCGGACCCCAGCACCGACGTGCCGCGGCCCAGATCGACGTAGAGATACTCAACCTTCGCGGTCCAAGGACCAGTCAGCGCAGCTTCGAGGCCACCGCCGAGGGTCCAGCCCGCCTTCGTGGCGGTCGAGGAACCGAAGCCCGAGACGCTGTTCTTGATGTCGCCGACGGCTAGGCCGCCGGTCACGTAGGGCATGAAGCGATCAAACGCATAACCAACGCGGCCACGGGCCGTGCCAAGCCACGAATTCTTCGTTTCGCAGGAGAGGCCAACGCCGCACGACGAGCTGCCGCGGATGTTGCTCCAGTCGATGTCGCCTTCAAGGCCGAACACCGTTTGGCCGGCCTGCCAGTTGTAACCGATCGTGCCGCCGACAACGCCGCCGCTGGTGTTGAAGCCGCCCGACGCGAACGGCGCCGACGTGTTCGAACGGCCCCAGCCGCCGCCGCCGTTGATACCGACGTAGGCGCCGGTCCAGTTGTACATTTGAACGTAAGCGGGAGCCTTGGTCGGCATCGCCTGACGGCGCTGAATGTCCGCCGCGTTCGCCGCACCCATTGTCGTCACCATTGCGAGCGCACCGATGCTCGCCAGAACCAAACGCTTCATTACAAACCTCCGTAGAAAGGATAGCCCCCGAATGAACGGGACATTATTCGTATTCAGCGGAGCGTCTAGTGTATAAAAGCAACACGAATCAATTAGTTATCTAATGTATTGGCCTCATTCGAGTCGATGAAATGACACGATGTTGCCTTGATTTATACTAGGTTCGGCCTCGAAAATTTAATGTGAATACTGTTCAACGAAAAACCCCGGGCTGTGGGCCCGGGGTTTCGTTCGCCACGTGCGTGAGGCGGTGCTGTTCAGAAGTGGTAGTTCAAGCCGATGCGAAGGACGTTGTTGTGGTACGCGTTGCTCGTGCCGGTAACGGTGTAGTTGCGGCTGCCGAGATCCATATAGAGATACTCGACCTTCGCGGACCAGTTTTGCGCGATGCCCATTTCGCCGCCGAGACCGACCGTCCAGCCAAGCTGGGTACGGCTTTCGCTCAAGAAGGCGTTTTCGGCTTTGACGTTGCCGTAAGCCAGACCGGCGGTGAGATAGAACAGGAAGTTGCTGTAGGCGAAGCCGCCGCGGCCGCGCAGGGTGCCGAACCAGGGGTTCGAGAATTTGAAGGGCGCGAACGTATCTTCCGAGCCGCTCAACTGAAGATCGGTTTCGGCGCCGAATACGAACTGGCCGTTCTGCCAGTTGTAGCCGCCCTGGACGCCGCCTTCGATGCCGCTCGGCGAGGTATTGGAATTGGTGACCTTGCCCCAGTTGTAACCGAGGTTGACGCCAGCGTAGGCGCCACTCCAGTTAAAAGCTGCGGCGGCCGGCGCGTAATACGGGGCGGAGCTGCGCGGCATATCGGCGGCAACAGCCGCGCTAGCGGTCGTCGCTGCCAGTGCAAACGCCAGGATCAGTTTTTTCATGTCACATACTCCACTCGTGTGCCGGCAGCAGTGCGCCATTTTCATTGCGCGGTGCGTTATCGCGGCAAAAGTTAGCTATAATTTGCGTGGGGGATTTATCGCGCCTTTTAAGTTAAACGGTTATGAATCGGTAAGGATGACCCGGCGTTATCCCTAAGGAACTGTTATTAGAATTCCGCTTTGTATGATTGATTCACTATGTCGCCTCAGCTTCCATTTACTATAACTGTCGCGTGAGCCTTCAATACTGCAACGCCATACCTTTTTGACGTTCGATGACGCAGCCAGAAGAAATTGGATGACGGAAAAAACAAACGATACGCCGCGTGCTGCGCTGATCACCGGAGCGGGCCGCCGCATCGGTCGCGCCATTACACTGGCCTTGGCGCGCGCCGGTTATGCCGTGGTGCTGAACAGTCATTCGTCCCGCGTGGAAGCTGAAAAACTCGCGGCCGAAATTGTTTCGGCTGGCGGGCGCGCCGTCGTGGTGCTCGCCGATCTTGCCGATCATGATGCCGTCAGTGGATTGATTGCAGCGGCGAGCGCTTTCGGGCCGCTCACGTTGCTGGTGAACAACGCGAGCGAGTTCGAATCCGATGAAATCGGCAACCTCGACCGCGTGAAATTCGAGCGCGCGATGGCGGTGAATCTCACCGCACCCTTGTTTCTGTCGCAGGCTTTCGCCGCACAGGCGCCGGCGGGAGCTTCGATCGTCAATATCGTCGACCAGCGTGTGCTCAAGCCGACGCCATTGTTTTTCTCCTATGCCCTGAGCAAGGCCGCGCTGCATGATGCGACCGGGATGCTGGCGCAGGCGCTGGCGCCGAAGGTGCGAGTTAATGGTGTGGCGCCGGGTCCGACGTTGCCGAGCCCGCGCCAGTCGCAAGAACAGTTCGCTGCCCAGGCAGCGACCGTACCGCTGGGGCGGGGGCCCAGCCCGGACGATATCGCTGCGGCGGTGCTGTATCTGGCCGAAGCGCAAAGCGTGACTGGCGTCACGATTGCGGTCGATGGCGGCCAGCATCTGGCCTGGCGCACGCCCGATAGCGATATCGCGGAATAGCTATTATCTAAGTTCCACCGATGAACGGCACGCCCAAAGACCTCGATCCGGCCAGCGAGCTTCGTGAAGACGAAGAGGAATCCTCGCTGCCCGAAATGGATTTGAACGACGCCGCCGAGGGTACATTGGCCGGTGGCCGTGCGGCGATCACCCGTTTCGTCAAGCATGCGCCGTCTGCGCCCGGCGTCTATCGCATGATCGACGCCAAGGGCGATGTGCTCTACGTCGGCAAAGCCAAGAACATCAGGAAGCGGGTGACGTCCTATACGCGTCCGGTCGGCCACGACGGCCGCATCACGCGCATGATCGCGGCGACCGTGACGATGGAATTCGTCTCGACCGCGACCGAAACCGAAGCGCTGCTGCTCGAAGCCAATCTCATCAAGCGGCTGCGGCCGCGTTTCAACGTCTTGCTGCGCGACGACAAGTCGTTCCCCTACATCATGATCACGTCGGACCACTGGGCGCCGCAGATCCTGAAGCATCGCGGCGCGCGCACGCGCAAGGGGCACTACTACGGCCCCTTCGCCAATGCGGGCGCAGTCAATCGCACAATCAATGCCCTGCAACGCGCGTTCCTGCTGCGCTCGTGCTCGGATTCGTTCTTCGAGGCACGCACGCGACCGTGCCTTCTGTATCAAATCAAGCGCTGTTCGGCGCCATGCACCCAGGAGATCGACTTCGCCGGCTATTCGGCGCTGGTGCGCGAGGCCAACGAGTTTCTCTCCGGCCGCAGCAAGGCGGTGCACGAGGAATTGGCGACGGAGATGGATACGGCATCGACCGCGCTCGATTACGAGCGAGCCGCGATCTATCGTGACCGTCTTGCCGCGCTGTCGGCGATCACGTCGACCCAGGGCATCAATCCGCGCAATGTCGAGGAAGCCGACGTCTTCGCGCTGCATCAGGCCGGCGGTTACAATTGCGTCGAGGTGTTCTTCTTCCGCACCGGGCAGAACTGGGGCAACCGCGCCTATTTCCCCAAGGCCGACCGCACGCTCGGACCGGAAGAAGTGCTCGGCGCCTTCATGGCGCAGTTCTATGACGACAAGCCGCCGCCGCGCCTCATTCTGGTGTCGCACGAATTCGAAGAACGCGAATTGCTGGCGGAAGCGCTCGGCACCAAGATCGACCGCAAGGTCGAAGTCAGCGTGCCGCAGCGTGGCGAACGTAAAGAGCTTGTGATGCATGCGCTGGCCAATGCGCGCGAGGCGCTCGGCCGCAAGCTCGCCGACACGTCATCGCAGCAGCGGCTGCTCAAGGCGCTCGCCGAGACTTTCCAGTTGCCGAAGGAGCCGCGCCGCATCGAGGTCTATGACAACAGCCACATCGCCGGCACCAATGCGGTGGGTGGTATGGTGGTGGCGGGGCCGGAAGGCTTCCGCAAGAACCAGTATCGCAAGTTCAACATCCGCTCGACCGAGATTACGCCGGGCGACGATTACGCCATGATGCGTGAGGTGTTGCAGCGGCGTTTCAAACGCCTGCTGAAGGAAGAGCCGCGCGAGCTAATTGAGGCGCCGGCTCCTCTCGAGGACGCCACGGGCGTTGCACTGGCGGATACGCCGCCAGAGATTGCCGAGCCGATCGACTTCGACAGCGATGACGCCAACTGGCCCGACCTGATCCTGATCGACGGCGGGCAGGGCCAGCTCAAGGTTGCGACCGAGGTGCTGGCCGAGTTGGGACTGCATTATCTTCCAGTCGTCTCGATCGCCAAAGGGCCGGACCGCGATGCGGGCCGCGAGACGTTCTTCATGCCGGGCCGCACGCCGTTCAAATTGCCGCCGCGCGATCCGCTGCTGTATTTCATCGAGCGGTTGCGCGACGAAGCGCATCGCTTTGCCATCGGCTTCCATCGCAACCGGCGCAAAAAGGACATTCGCGAAGCAGGCTTGCAGGAAATCGCCGGCATCGGTCCGACCCGGAAACGGGCGTTGTTGCGGCATTTTGGCACTGTGAAAGCGATCGAACGGGCGTCGCTGGCCGACCTTGCCAATGTCGCTGGAATTAATGCGGAGACCGCGCGAAAGATATATGAGTTCTTTCACGAAAAGGCGTCGAACGCCTAAGGAAAGCGGACATGATCATCAAAACGCAGGAAGACGTTACCCCGGTCGTGATCGATGCCTACAAGAACATCGACAATCCGCGCTTGCGCGAAATCGTCGCCTCATTGATCAAGCACCTGCACGACTTTGCGCGCGATGTGCATCTGACCGAAGAAGAATTCCAGGCCGGCACGCAGATCGTCGCGAAGATGGGCCAGATGAGCAACGCGACGCACAATGAAGTGGTACTGATGTCCGGCTCGCTCGGCTTCTCGGCGCTCGTCTGCCTGCTTAACAACGGCAATAACGGGCAGACCGAAACCACGGCCAATCTGCTCGGGCCGTTCTGGCGGCTGAATTCGCCGCCCACTGAAAACGGCGGTTCGATCATCCGCTCGGCTACACCGGGTCCGGCGCTGTTCGTCAATTGCCTGGTGAAGGACGCCAAGGGCAACCCGATTACCGGCGCAGAGGTCGACATCTGGCATTCGTCGCCGGAGGGTCTCTACGAGCAGCAGGACCCGGCGCAGGCCGACATGAACCTGCGCGGTAAATTCACCACCGACGCCAAGGGCTATTTCGGTTTCCGCAGCGTCAAGCCGGCGGGCTATCCGATCCCGATCGACGGCCCGGTTGGCGACCTGCTGGGCGCTGCCCATCGCCACAATTACCGCCCGGCGCACCTGCACTTCCTGATCCTGAAGGAAGGCTTCAAGACCTTGATCTCGCAGATCTACACGCCCGACGACCCCAGGCTGGAAACAGATGCCCAGTTCGGGGTTACGCGCGCGCTGATCGGTAACTATGTGCGTCATGACGGGCCGTCCCCGGCTGGCGACCCCGGCGAGTGGTATTCGCTCGATCAGACGTTCGTCATGGAAGCCGGCGTGAGCAAGTTGCCGCGAGCGCCTATTCAATAAGCCTGGTCCGATGACCGGGGATCGCAGAGCGCGGGCGATTGACCTAGCCGCGGCAGGATGATCCTTTGTCGCCCATGAATCCTGCCAATTCCGGCCGACTGCCAGCGCATCCACTCGCGCTGCCAAACATCTTGACCTACGCCCGCATTGCCGCCGTGCCGGTGGTGGTGGGGCTGATGTATTGGCAGAGCATCCTCGACGGCGGGCTCTGGCTGCGCTGGGTGGCGCTGGCAATTTTCATTGCCGCCGGCATCACCGACATTCTCGACGGCTACTTCGCGCGGATGTGGGGCCAGCAATCCTCGCTCGGCCGTATGCTCGATCCGATCGCCGACAAGCTCTTGGTGGCATCATGCCTCTTGATGCTGGCGGCCGACGGCACCATCCGAGGTTGGACGCTGCTCGCGGCGGTCATCATTCTCTGCCGCGAAATTCTGGTGTCGGGTTTGCGCGAGTTTCTCGCCGACCTCCACGTCAGCCTCCCGGTGACCAAGCTGGCAAAATGGAAGACCATGGGCCAACTGGTTGCCATCGGCTTCCTGATCGCGGGCGAAGCCGGCGTGAAGGTGCTGCCGCAGACCATCGAGATCGGCATCGTGCTGATGTGGCTATCGGCGATCGTGACGCTCTACACCGGCTGGGATTACATGCGCGCCGGCCTGCGTTACATGATGGATTAGGCGGGATATCAGAATGAAGCTGCGCTATTTCGCCTGGGTGCGCGAGCGCGTCGGCAAAGCCGAGGAAGACGTCGAGGTGCCGGGCGGCATCGTCACCGTCGGCGACCTGATGACCTGGCTGGCCTCGCGCGGCGAGGAATACGCCTATGCCTTCGCCAATCCCAAGGTGATCCGCGCGGCCATCGACAAGACCCACGTCAAGCCGCAGGCCGCGATCGCAAGCGCTTCGGAAATCGCATTTTTCCCGCCAATGACGGGCGGATAGCGCCGCAGGCTCTGGCGGGTTAGATTACCGCCATGACCGCGACATCCACTGTCCGCATCCAGAGCGAGCCGTTCGACGCCGCTGCCGAGGCCAGAAAGCTTTCCGGCGGCCGCACCGATGTCGGCGCGCTGGTGACGTTCACCGGCATCTGCCGTGGCAACGAAGGCGCCGAACCGATCGCAGCGCTGACGCTCGAGCATTATCCGGGCATGGCAGAGGCTGAAATCGAACGGCATGTGGCGGAGGCGATTTCGCGCTGGCCGTTGATCGGCGTCACGGTCATTCATCGTCACGGCCGCATTGTGCCCGGTGACGACATCATGATGGTGGCGACCGCGTCGTCGCATCGCGAGGCGGCCTTCGCCGCGGCGGAATTCCTGATGGATTATCTCAAAACCCGCGCACCGTTCTGGAAACAGGTCGAGAAGCCGGACGGGAAAGTCTGGGTCCAAGCGAAAGCTGCGGATGACGCCGCTGCCGGGCGCTGGGCTGCACCGGGCAAACACGAAGCAGCCGAATGAATCGAAGGACCTATTGAGGGGCAACATGGTTCCGATCGTTTTCGCGGCGGTGGCGGTGATCGCGCTTGGCGTCAATGGCGCGCCGGCGGCCGACGTCGCCTATTACGAGGTGACGCGTGGCGCGCATCCGCATGACGTCGCGCCGGCGCCGGACGGCAAGGTCTGGTACACCGCGCAGAGTCAGGGCGCACTCGGCATTCTCGATCCGAAGACGCGCAAGGTGGTGCATGTGCCGCTCGGGCCCGATGCCGCGCCGCATGGCGTGATCGTCGGTCCGGATCTCGCGGCCTGGGTCACCGAAGGCGGGCAGAACGCGATCGCGCGCGTCGATCCTGTGACGAAGGCGGTAAAGTTGTTTCCGCTGCCAGCGGAATTCGCCAACGCCAATCTCAACACCGCGACCTTCGACCGCAAAGGCATTCTCTGGTTCACCGGGCAGAACGGCGTCTACGGCCGCGTCGATCCGGCGACCGGGAAAGTCGAAGCCTGGAAAGCGCCGAAGGGCGTCGGTCCCTACGGCATCACGACGACGCCGAACGGCGACGTCTGGTACGCTTCGCTGGCCGGCGATCACATCGCCAAGATCGATACCGTGAGCGGTGATGCACTGGTGGTGCAGCCGCCGAAGCCCGGCGTCGGGCCGCGCCGTATCTGGTCGGATTCCAAAGGTCTGCTCTGGGTCAGCTTCTGGAATACCGGCGAGGTCGGACGCTTCGATCCGATGTCAAAAGTCTGGAAAACATGGCCGCTGCCGAAGAGCAAACAGGGTTGTTATGCCGTCTTTGTCGATGACAAGGACAAGGTCTGGCTCACCGACTGGCCGGCCAATGCCATCGTGCGGTTCGATCCCGTCACGGAAAAGTTCGAGAATTTCCCGAGCGACCGGCGCAATGCATCGGTGCGCCAGATGCTCGGCCGGCCGGGCGAAATGTGGGGCGCCGAATCCGGCACCGACCGGCTGGTCGTGATCCGCGATTAGGCGGCAGAATGCCCGCCATGCCATGCGATTCGCAGCCCAGCCGCCGCTATGTCCTGCAAATCCTTGCGGGTGGTGCGTGCCTGGCGGGCGGCGTCGCGCCTGCGGCCGCAGGCGAACAGCGTATCGGTCCTTTGATCGTCGAAGCGCAGAAGCTGCCGGCCATTTCACAGCGCGTCGATTTCATTGCCACCGCGCTCAAGGGCACACGCTACCGCGGCTACACGCTGATCGGCGGGCCGCGCCGCGCCGAGAAATTTGTCGCGCGCGATGACGCCTTCGACTGCGTGACCTATTGCGAAACGGTGCTGGCCGCCGCGATGGCGCGCGATCCCGCTCAGTTCGAGGCGAATTTGCGCACCATCCGCTATCACAACGGCGTGGTGGACTGGCGCGAGCGCAATCATTATTTCTTCGAGTGGGGCCAGCACAACGTCGAGAACAAGACCTGCCGCTGGGTCGCCATGGACGGCGCCATCGACATCCAGAAAACCGTAACGGCTGAACGCGGCCTCGGGCGGCGGAAGTTTCCCATGACGGTGATCCCGCGCGAGACGCTGCTCGCCAACAAGAGCCAGCTCGCCGCCGGCGACATCGTCGGCTTCGTCACCCAGCGCACCAATCTCGATTATTTCCACGTCGGCTTCGTCGCCTACGGTGGGAAAGGTGAACTGCTGCTGCGTCACGCTTCGCAGACACGCCGTCGTGTGCTCGATGAGCGGCTCGATCGCTTTATGACGAAATATCGCGTGCGCTACGTCACGCTGCTGCGGCCGCAAGAGCCGGTGAGCGACAAAAAAGCCGGCTGAAACAGCCGGCTTTTTATATTCGTCAGTGCTGATGCCGCTCAGGCGGCCGCGGCTTTGCCCAGCGCGTTCACTTCCGCGGTGTAGTCTTCCATCAGCGTCTTGGTGATGCCGCCGGGATTGAAATTCCACTTGGCGATTTCCGACACCGCGGTGACTTCCGCCGCCGACCCGGTGATGAAGCATTCGGAAAATTCCGTCAGCTCGTCGGGCAGGATGCGGCGCTCGATGACTTCGAAGCCGCGCTTCCTGGCGAGGCCGATGACGGTCTGACGGGTGAGGCCGTCGAGGAAGCAGTCGGCGATCGGCGTGTGGATCTTGCCGTCGCGCACGAAGAAGATATTGGCGCCGGTGCATTCGGCGACACGGCCTTCCCAGTCCAGCATCATGGCGTCGGCGTAGCCTTTGCGTTCGGCCGCGTGCTTGGAGATGGTGCAGATCATGTAGAGGCCGGCGGCCTTGGCGCGGCACGGCGCGGTCTTCGGGTCGGGCCGGCGATATTCGGCGAGATCGAGACGGATGCCCTTGAGCCGCTGCTCGGGATCGAAATAGCTCGGCCATTCCCAGCTCGCGATGGCGAGGTGGATGGTGTTGTTCTGCGCCGACACGCCCATCATTTCCGAACCGCGCCAGGCGATCGGACGGACATAGGCTTCCTTCTTGCCGTTCTTCTCGACGACCAGCTTCTTGGCGGCGTCGATCTCGGCGACGGAGAAGGGGATATCGAAATCGAGGATCTTGGCCGACCGCTTCAGGCGCTCGGAATGCTCCGTCGACTTGAAGATATGGCCGCCATAGGCGCGCTCGCCTTCGAACACGGCGCTGGCGTAATGCAGGCCGTGGGTGAGGACATGCACGTTGGCGTCGGCCCACGGCACCAGCTTGCCGTCGTACCAGATGACCCCGTCGAGCTTGTCGTACGATTGCGCAGCCATAACTTCCTCCTTCAACCCAATTTTTACGGGCGCCATTGCGGGATCATGCGCGCCGGGAGGCCTGTCTGGCCTGTCTGGCCGCTGTGATGGCGCATTTTTAGCGCTACTTCCAACACTTTGCGTCATCCGGCAACTCCGGTATGAGTGACGTAAGTGCCGGTCGGGAGCCGCTTTCGCGGTCGGGATAGCATCTTTCGAGTACTATCCTTTCGTCCTTAGCGGTGTTTTTGTAACATAAAATCAAAATATGTCAACATGGCTGACATAAATATGAGTCCTAAATCTGCCGGAGCGGCCGGAGGGGTTTCCGACCCGCCGGCGGGTGCTGGCACGTCGGCGCCGCCGATCTGGGACATCATCGAACTGCTGTTTTTTGCCTATCGCGATTTCGTCGGCGATCCGGACGAGGTGCTGAGCAAGCTCACCTTTGGCCGCGCCCATCATCGCGTGCTGCATTTCGTCAACCGCAATCCCGGCATGAAGGTCGCGGACCTGCTCGACATTCTCAACATCACCAAGCAGTCGCTCGGCCGCGTGCTCAAGCAACTGGTGGATCAGGGCTTCGTTATTCAGAAGGAAGGCGCGCAGGATCGCCGGCAGCGTTTGCTGTTCGTGACGCCAAAGGGCGAGGCGCTGTCGCTCAAGCTCGCGCAATTGCAGACGGTACGCATCAACCGCGCCTTCGCCGAACTCGGTCCCGGTGCGCATGAAGCTGCGCGGCGCTTCCTGACCGCCATGATCGACAGCGACAATCGCGAAGGCGTGCAGCGCCAGATCGCGCGCGCCGACCACGTCAAGGCGCGCAGTTGACGTGCTGAATGAACTCAACGGGCTTGGCCGATGACGATGACCGCCACGCTTTCTGACGATGCGCCGCATCTGCTGGTAGTCGACGACGACCGCCGCATCCGCGATCTGCTGTCGCGCTTTCTCAGCAGCGAAGGCTATCGCGTCAGCACCGCCGAAACTGCCGCCGATGCGCGCGCGAAACTCGTCGGCTTGAGTTTCGATCTGCTCATTCTCGATGTGATGATGCCCGGCGAAAACGGTTTCGACTTCGCGCAATCGCTGCGCGGCACCTCCAGCGTTCCCATCCTGATGTTGACGGCACGCGATGCCGCCGAAAGCCGCATCAAGGGCCTCGAGATGGGCGCCGACGATTATCTGTCCAAGCCCTTCGAGCCGCGCGAACTGTCGCTGCGCATCGCCAGCATTCTCAAGCGCGTGAGACCCGCCGCCGCGCCGCAACCTGAATCGGTGCGGTTCGGGCCCTTCGTTTATCACCTCGCGCGTGGCGAATTGCGGCGCGGCGAAGACGCCGTCAAGCTGACCGACCGCGAGCGCGAGATGCTGCGCATTCTGTCGGCGACGCCGGGTGAAACCGTCGCGCGGCTGGCGCTGGCCGGCAACGGTGGCACCGTCAGCGAGCGCGCCGTCGACGTGCAGGTCAACCGGCTGCGCCGCAAGATCGAGAAAAATCCCGCCGACCCGATGTTCGTGCAGACCGTGCGCGGCGTCGGCTACCGGTTGGTGGTGACGACATGACCAGCCTCGACGCCGGCATGGCCAGCATCCGCACGACGTTCGATCGTATCGTGCGTGCCTGGCAATGGTACGATGCGATCCCCTGGGTACGGCGCATTCACGCGCAGCTTGAGAAGATTCCGGTCGGCTGGCGGCGCATGAGCCACTGGCTCAACACGGTGATGCCGAAAGGCCTCTACGCGCGCGCCTTGCTGATCATCATCGCGCCGATGGTGATCCTGCAATCGGTCATCGCTTTCGTGTTCATGGAACGGCACTGGAATGTCGTGACGCAGCGGCTGTCGGCCGGCGTTGTGCAGGACATCGGCGCGCTGATCGACGTCTACGCGCGGTACCCGCAGGATCCGGATCTGGCGCAGATCCGTCGTATCGCGCAGGAGCGGCTCGGTCTCGTGGTGGACTTCCTGCCCATCACTGAAATGCCGCCGCCGGGACCGAAGCCGTTCTTTTCGCTGCTGGATCAGGCGCTTTCGGAGGAACTGCGCAAGCAAATCGCGCGGCCATACTGGATCGATACCGTCGGCAAATCCTCGCTGGTCGAAATCCGCGTGCAGCTCGACAAGAACGTGATGCGGGTGTTCGCGCGCCGCAACGCGGCCTATGCGTCGAACTCGGAAATCTTCCTGCTGTGGATGGTCGGCACGTCGACCGTGCTGCTGATCGTCGCCATCATTTTCCTGAGCAACCAGATCAAACCAATCCTGCGGCTGGCCGATGCCGCCGAGAGTTTCGGCAAGGGCCGCGACGCGCCGAACTTCCGGCCGCGCGGCGCGCGCGAGGTGCGGCGCGCGGCGGCCGCCTTCATCGAGATGAAAATGCGCATCGAGCGCGCCATCGAACAGCGCACCGCGATGCTGGCCGGCGTGTCGCACGATCTGCGCACGGTGTTGACGCGCTTCAAACTGGAACTGGCGTTGATCAAGAAAAGCCCCGAAGCCGAGGCGATGAAGAAAGACGTCGACGAGATGGCGCGGATGCTGGAGGCCTATCTCGCCTTCGCGCGCGGCGATCTCGGCGAGCAATCGGCGCCGACTGACATGGCGGCCTTCCTCGACGAACTCAAGGACGATGCCGAGCGTCACGGCCACAAGACCACCGTGGTGTTTCACGGCACGCCGATCGTCACCGTTCGGCCGGCGGCGTTCAAGCGCTGCCTCGCCAATCTGGTATCAAACGCGGCGCGCTTCGCACCGTCGATTGCTATCACCGGCCACCGCGATCATCGCTATCTGACGGTGACGATCGACGATGACGGGCCGGGTATTCCGGCGGACCGGCGCGAGGATGTGTTCAAGCCGTTCTTGCGACTCGACGATGCACGGAACCAGGACGAAGGTGGCACGGGTCTCGGCCTCGCAATCGCCCGCGACATCGCGCGCTCGCACGGCGGCGATATCGTGCTGGGCGACAGTCCGCTCGGCGGACTTCGCGCGACCGTCAGAGTGCCGGTCTAGCGCATGATCCCGAAAAGTGGGCACCGGTTTTCGGATCAGATCATACGCAAAAGCAATTAAGCGGCATCCGCTTCGGCCAGACCTTCATCGGCCGGACGACGGCGGCGGCGCGGGCCGCGCATGATGCACTTCGGAATCGACAGCAGGTCGCCGACAAATCCGTCCCAGCGTCCTGCGCTGGCGAGACCACGGTCGAGCGCGGCCATGGTACGGTCGAGACCTTCTTCATCGTCATCGAGCCACACGCTCGCGACACGCGCGAACATCAGCGCCGCACCCTGGGCCCGCAAAGCACCGCGCGGACCGGACGCGCCGATGCCGGCGGCTTCCAGCATCCAGCTTTGCGAACGGACGGCCATCGCGTTGAGCGCCAGCGCCAGTCCCGGATTGCGGCGTGCCGAGCGCATGATCGAGCGGATGGAATCCTTGTAGGGCGCCATCGCTTCGAGACGGCGCATCAGCACATCGAACAGCCGGTCGCGCGGTGTTTCCTCAGCCATGTCGGCGTCGCCGCCATCGAGTACGGCGGCGTCGATTTGCTTGATGTGAGCCCCGAGGATGGCGAGGGTCGAACCGAATTCGCTGCGCAGTTCGGAAAGCTTGATGCCGGCGCGGCCGGCGACTTCG